>SLEO01000152.1 GCA_007124745.1 Myxococcales bacterium | reverse complement strand
CGCTGACTACGGCCCAGCGCATCATGAACATGGACCGCGAGGTGCCTATCGACGACCGCGTCCGTGCAGAGGGCGTCATGAATACGGTCGCGGATGCCCTCGATCTCGACTTGCTCGAAGGCAGCCTGGCAGCCCCGCGCGACCCGCACCTCTCACCGCCAGCGTTCCGCCACTGGTTGATTGCCCAGGCGCGTCGCGCCCGGCGCCGCATCATCCTGCCGGAGGCGACCGAGCCGCGGACGTTGGCCGCAGCATCGATGTGCGCGCATCGCCACATCGCCGAATGCGTGCTCCTCGGTGACCCGGACAAAATCCGCGCAGCCGCCGCCCGCCACCACGTGACCCTCGGCGAGGGCATCGAGATTGTCGACGCCGCCGCCGAACGTAGCAAGTACGTGCCAAGTTTGGTAAAACTGCGGGAAAGCCGTGGCATGACGCCCGAACTCGCGGAAGAGGCGCTCCGCGACGAAGTCGTCTTGGCGACCCTGATGCTCAAGGAAGGCGTCGTCGACGGCCTGGTTTCCGGCGCTACGCACACCACCGCCGACACCATCAGGCCCGCACTTCAACTCATCAAGACGGCGCCGGACGCGCGCCTGGTCTCGAGTGTGTTCTTCATGTGCCTGCCGGAGCAGGTCCTCGTTTACGGCGACTGCGCCGTCAATCCCAACCCCAGCGCCGAGGAACTAGCGGATATCGCCCTACAATCCGCCCGGTCTGCCGAGCTCTTTGGCATCACACCGCGCGTCGCCATGATCTCCTACTCCACGGGCACCTCCGGCACCGGCGCGAACGTCGAGAAAGTACGCGACGCCACGGCGCTTGTCCGCAAGGCCCGGCCGGGCCTCGTCATCGACGGCCCTCTCCAATACGACGCGGCCTTCGACCCGTCCGTCGCCGCCAGCAAAGCGCCGAATAGCCCCGTTGCGGGTCGTGCCACCGTCTTCGTTTTCCCCGACCTCAATACGGGCAACACCACCTACAAAGCGGTGCAGCGCTCCGCCCGCGTGGTCTCCATCGGCCCGATGCTTCAAGGCCTCGCCAAGCCGGTGAACGACCTCTCTCGCGGTGCCCTAGTCGACGACATCGTGTTCACGATAGCCCTCACCGCCATCCAAGCCTCCGGGTCTGCGGGTAGCTAGGTCCTCCCTCTCCGCGACCCTACCGGTCTATTCCAGCAGGTCTTGGCTGCTAGCGTCGAGGCTGAGCGATCCCCTCATGAACTCGAGACGCAGAAAGCCGCGGGGAAATGGGCCTGGAGTAAGTATGGTGGGGTGGGTGGGTCCGCGCACGGAAGGCCCATTTTCCCGTGGTTTTCGTCCCCCAGGCTCATTGAGGGGATGGCTCAGGCGTCGAGGGCTTGGATGTCCTCGTCGCGGAGGCCGAGGAAGTAGAGGATGCGGTCGAGGCCACCGCTCGATAGTGCGGTGTCGGCGGCGGCTTTGAGGCGGGGTTTGGCGTGGAAGGCGATGCCTAGGCCCGCGCGCTGTAGCATCAGAAGGTCATTGGCTCCGTCGCCTACGGCGACGGTTTGTGCGAGGCGGATATTCTCCTGCTGGGCGACGACTTCCAAGAGGTCGGCTTTACGTTCCGGCGTGATGATGGGCGCGAGGACACGTCCCGTCAGCTTGCCTTCGGCGACTTCGAGCGTGTTGGCGAAGGCGTAGTCGAGCCCGAGTTGCGCCTTGAGTCGCTCTGCGGCGAAGGTAAAGCCTCCGGACACGATGCCCAGGCGGTACCCCAGAACCTTAAGCACCCGCACCAAGCGTTCGGCGCCCGGCGTGAGTGGTAAGGCATCCGCGAGACGGCCAAGGGCACCCACCTCCAAACCCGCCAGCAATGCCACGCGCTGCGTGAGGCTCTGCTCGAAGGGCAGGTCGCCGCGCATCGCCGCTTCGGTGACCGCGCGTACCTCCTCACCGACACCATGGACCTCCGCGAGGGCATCGATGACCTCCATCTGGATGAGGGTCGAGTCCATATCCATGAGCAGCAAGCGTTTGCTGCGGCGCAGCAGCGATGCGGGTTGCAGCGCAATATCCATCGGCAAGGGCGCCATATCGCTCAGAAGCTGTTTGCGTAGCTCGCGCACGCTGCAGGCTGCCGGTGGTACGATCTGCGCCTCAATGCACCGCATGTCCGTGAGTGAGTTGGGGGTAGCAAGCTGGTAGACCTGCTGGAAGCGCGCCCCGGCACGCGTGACCGCACCGAATAGCCGTCCGAGGTCACTGCTGGCGCAGGAGCTCATGATGGCCGTAAGTATCAGCGTCGGTGCGCTTTCTTCCTCGCCCGACGCCCGCCCAGTGCCGGGGGACAAGAGGATATCGCACTCCGGCCCAAGCGCGTCGCGAAGCAGCCGCTGCAGGCTCGCGGTATCGACGGAAGCGCTGTCGCCGACCGTACCCACTGCGATGCGTTCCAGACAATCCGCCGCATCCGCACTGCTTGCCACTTCGCACACCGTCAGCTCGTGCCTGCCAATGCGTGAGAAGCGGAACTCACCCACGACAAGCCCTGCTTCCGCTAGCGCGGATGCGAGCCTCTCCAGGTCATGGGGCTTGCCGGACGACCGAACCTCGAGTGTGAAGCGCACGAGCGGGACGATAGCAACCGAGTCCTCCCATGTCTTGCGCTCGCGTGGCTGAAGGCGAGGCTGCGCTAAAGATTGGGCTCGCACCAAGCCTTCCGGCGTATTTCCTAGGCACGAAGCCCACATTACTGTTCGTGCATTGTGTCATCAGCTTTCGTCCAAGTTGCCCGGTCTTCGGACCTTGTGAAAGCGGCCAAAAAAACTTTCTTGCGCTACATCATGGCCAAAGTGCGGTCCTCTTCTATGACCACGAGGTCTGGCGGGAACGGCATTAGGCCTCGGTGGGATGAACGCCGCAAAAACGTTCGGTAAACATCGAGGGAAGTCTCTTGGGGCTTGGAGCCTTCGGGCCGATGCGAAAATGATTGGATGCGCTTGCGCAACTTGCGAGAGCACTGTCCGATAGAGGGGAACGATGTCGAGAATTCGAGTGTTGCGAGGGCGCCTGGCGCTTCTGTGTGGCTTTGCGGTGGGACAACTTCTGGCTGCCGCGTGCAGTTCTAGCGAGGAAGAACCCGAGGAAAGGGTTGCCGAGGTGCCTTCCATTGAGGCGCCCGTTTCCAGTGTAGACCCCGACGTCAGCCCCCTCGCGTGTCCTGAGGGTTTCGCGGATTGTGATGGTGATCACAGTAATGGCTGCGAGGTCGACTTGGCAACCAGCCGCGCGCACTGCGGAGGTTGTGGCCGCGTGTGCAACTGGGCCTGTAGCGAAGGGATATGCAACGACCCCGTTCAGCTTTCCCTTGGGGTTTTCGGAGGGTGCGCCGCGCTCGGCGACGGCCACGCCGCTTGCTGGGGCCTCAACTACAATGGCCAAGTCGGTGACGGTACCGGCGGCACCCTAGATGACAGGCGGCTTCCCGAGGGCGAACGCACATCTGTGTTTCCGCCCGCCACAATATCGCCGGCGTTCGAACCGCGGCCCGTTTTCGTAAAAACCTCAGAGAACTCAAGGATAGCGGGCGTCGTAATGGTATCCCGCGGCTTGCACCACGCGTGCGCACTTACCGATGCGGGGGAGGTATACTGTTGGGGCGCAAACTACAGCGGTCAGCTCGGTGACGGCTCTTTGCTTCCCCGCGGCTTCGCGGGGCTCGTGCGGTCGCCGGCTGAGGGGTTCTTCACCGGCCCCGCGCTCTCGGACGTCATCCAGATTAGCACGGGATGGTACCACAGTTGCGCGGTGGTGCGTTCCGGACGCGTCTACTGCTGGGGTCGGAACTTGTGGGGGCGACTAGGCAATGGGGTGGCTACATTTGAGAATGTGGTGACGCCAGTGCCTATGGTTGGTATTTCGGCGTCGGACCCGATTCTATCCGAGGGGGTCGAAGTCAGCGCTGGCTTGAACGCGACGTGCGTGAGGCGCACGCAAGGCATCGTTTGCGCCGGGCGGGACCACAACGGAGCACGGGGAGACGGTGGTGAGAACGGGCTTATAAGCGCGCGTCCCACACGCGTCCGCAGTGTGGATGACTACGCAGTTTGGACGCAGCCGACACGGCAGATTCAAGCCTCGGTCGAGTCGAGCTGTGCCCTGCAAGATGACGGGCGCGTAGCGTGCTGGGGCGGACGCCCGTTCGGGAACGGTGATGAAGTCCTTCGAGCGGCGCCGAAGCTCGTGCTCGACACCACAGGACGTGGAATTTTGAGCAACATTCAGCAGATCTCGGGCGTTGATTCACACATGTGCGGTCTCGACAGCGCCGGGTTTGCCTTCTGCTGGGGCTGGAATGGCTACGGTCAGCTAGGGAACGTGGGGGCTTTGCCGGATAGCCGGGGTGAAGAGACGACGCTACCCGTTGCTCTTCTCAACCCCGAGACGACCTCGCCCCAGGGCGGCATCCTTGAGGTCAGTGCAGGGGGGCGTCACACCTGCACGCGCATGCAGGACGGTCGCGTGCTCTGTTGGGGGCAGAACAGCTACGGAGAGCTCGGCAATGGTGGGACCAGTGAAGCGGCCTATGGCGTTGAGGTACTTCCACCCCTGGATTGACCTTGAAACGTTCCGGGTTTGCAGAAGGTAAAGGCGCCTAGGCTATGTCGATTCAACTCAACAAACCAGTGTTTCTGCTTTGGCTCGGCTGCGTCGCGCTCGTTCAGGCGTGCGGGTCTAACGCGGGTGCCCCTGATGCTGCAGGCGACGAGGTGGGGCGGCGCCTCTGCGAGGTGTCCGCTGATTGTGCGCCCGGCATGTACTGCGACCTTGGACGGTGTTTTCAGGCATGTTCAATCGAGTCGGCCTGCGCCGACGGGCTCAGTTGCACCAGCCGAGGAGCGTGTACTCAAGCGGGTGGAAGTCACCGCGATGCACCGCCACTTGCTGAAGCGGCTCCCACGCTGACGCTGAGCGAATCGAGAGTGGTCTTCGGTCCTGAAAGCGATACGCAAAAGGTGGTGCTGACGCCCTCGAGCGCCATCCGTTACCGTGTTGAGTCGTCAGAACCGTGGCTAAAGGTCGATACGCACCCTCGAGACATCGACGGGCCCGTGGAAATCGAGCTTTCCCTGGTCGGAACACCCGAAGCGTTTGAGCCGGAAGTGGCCACGGTCACCATCTATTCGAGCGTTGGTGAAGACCACGTGCAGGTGCTCTACCGCAAGCTACGTGCGGGCGTGGTTGAGGGTGATATGCGGTACGATGCTCCGCTCGCTTTGGGCGCAGTGCCCGTTCGAGCCTGGCTTGAGCCGCTGGACGGTCAACAGATTGGCCTGCGAATCTACGCCGCATCTTCGCCGACACTCCGCGGTCCCGCGGGCAGTGATACCCGTGTCCTGCTGAATGCTGAGAACGGCAGGGAGTATCGAGGCTCCTGGACGGCCAAAGTAGAACCTCGAGACCTAGGCGAGGCACAAGCCACCGTCGCCCGAGACCTTTATCGGACAATCAGTGTATCTCTCACGTTGAGTGAGTTTGGCGGCTGGACGGGTACCTTCGAAGAGTCCTGGCAGGGGCTCTTTCCCGAAGCGGTTACGGTGTCAGGCACGCTACGTCTGAGTCCGAGCACACTTCGCGAATCCGAGGCAAGCGAGCTGGGTGCAGCTGCGGCGCCCGTTGTAGTTCCGCCTCCATCGCCGCCCACGTTGGCATCAGCGCGTCGAACGCTGAGCGCCGCATGCCTCGCATATGCCCTCGACGTAACCCCCGGTACGGAGCCGTGTCTCTCCCAACCGCTCAACCTGACGCGTACACTGGCGTGTGGTCGTGCTGTTGCGGCTAACCTTCCCGCGCCGGAGGTCGGATCCACGGCTGTGGTCACCACTAACGTGGCCAACGCTGGCGAACGCGAGTTTAGGACGCTTGCCGAGGTTTGCGACGCAGAACTCAGGAGTCCTGCTGCGCACGCAACGCAGGCCGTGTGTGCACACCCCAGGCGTCGTGACTGCGGTACGGGTCTCTTTGCCGCGACAGTTTACGCCACGCTTCCCGAAATTGCAGCCATCACGACGCCGGTGCCGCAGGCCCCCGCCGTGGCCACCGCCGCGCAGCGCGAAGCAGCCGCTAATGCCGTAGCCGACCTCGTTGCCCGGTCGCTCAGCGCCGAGGCAACTGCGATGAATGAAGCGCTCGTAGAAGCGTTTCGGGCCCCTTTTCGCGGGTCAGCGACAGGCGATGCACCGCCAGCCGGCGTGATGCGGAGCAAGCTTGCCCGCGCTCGGGACGTTGGGCTGGGTGCGCTTGCCCACGTCTTTCAGCCTTCGGTGCTCGATGCGCTGCGTGGGTCGACAGACAACGACAACCTCGCTTTGCGTCGCCTTGGCCGTGTGATGGCGCAGCTCGAAACAGCTCGGCTCGAACTGCAGAGCCTTGCGTTGCGCCAGACGGAAAGTGATAAGAGCGCGCTTTCCGAGCAGGCCGACGCCGCGTTGCGCGCTTCACTCGTTCACCATGTCGCCCTCGCCACCCTCGTCGGCGTGCGGAATGCGCCCGGTCTCCCCGAGCTGGCTGATGCACAAGTAGCGCTCACGCGGTTGACGGAGGCAAATCGTCGCCTGCGCACCGACGTCGATGTGCTCGGGTTCCCAGAGGATTACGTCGAATTTCTATATGACGCACGAGATGAGGGGCCCCGCAACGCAACAAACTTTCTTCAGGTGCTGAATAAGCGCGAAGAAGCGGACCTCATCCCCGCACTGGCAGACGAGGCTTTGGCGCGAGAGTTTATCGAGAAACTCGACGACAACACGGAGACGCTTCGTGAGCGCTTAGAGCAGGCAACGAGCATCGCAAACGAACGCCTTATCGAGCTGTGCGGAGCGTTGCCAGGTAACGCGTCGGCACCGGACGTAGAACGCTGCGGTCAAACGACAGGTGCCGTCGCCGCGGCGGGCAGCCGTGTATCCGAGGCCTATCGGGGGATGAATCGTGCTGAAGCTGCGATTGAAGCCACCGAAAGAGAAATCGATATCGAAAAAGAACGCGCCGTTCAAGTGGCTTTGCTAAGGGGCGAACAGCGAGAGGTGGTCGCCAGGAAAAATGAGATTGTCTACTCTGAAGCGCACAAGGAGGAGAAGGCGCGCGAACGCAAACGGTGGTTCAAGACAATTGGCAACAATATACTTGGAGTGGCCAATATTGTCGGAGGTGTCCTGACTCTGAATCCCCCGGCGATTATCGCAGGCGTGAGCATGAGCACCGACCTGGTGACCGAAGTAGCGTCTATATACGATGACAAGACTGCTCAGAAAGCTCGGTTGAGGACGCTCCGTGCGGAACAGCAAAAGGAGGAGCAACTTCGAGCACTCGATAACGTTATCGAGGTCGTGAACGATGATGCCCGTTTAGAGACACTTGCGGCGCAGGTAGAGACCCGGCAAATGGAGTTCTACCAGACCACCGAGGCCATTCTGACCGCAGAGATTGAACGGAACTCGCTGATCGAGCAGGCCAGTGCGCGCCACGCTGACCTTAAGTTCTGGCAGGCGCGGCTTGCCAGCGGCAATCTGAATGATGGTACCGTGAGGGCGGTTCGCGACCGCGCCATTGCTCAAGCGATGCGCTCGAGAGAGCGAGCGCTTCGGGGAATTTATCTCGCGGCGAAAGCGTTCGAGTACGAGACCAACACACCGCTGCCAGAAATCCGTGCGCGTCTGATACCCGCACTCCGCACCAGCGACATCAAGCGCTTCGTAGATTGTCTGCGAGGACTGTTCCTCGATTTTGGCGGCACATTCGGGACTCCCGCAACGCGTGAACTTGAGCTTTCGGTGCGCGACGACCTGCTTGTGGTCGGCAATGAGCTCATCGACCAAGAGACTGGGCAAGTGTACTCCCCGGCGGAGCGCTTCCGGCGCATGCTGCTCGCACCCGGGAACGTGGGGCCGCGCGGAGAGACCACCCTGCGGTTCGCTACCACCCTCCAAGATGGTAACGGGGTCCTCAGTGCGGACCTCTGCAACAACGTTGTCGAAGGCGTGCGCGTCAAGTTCGTCGGCGATGGCTTGGGCGATAACCAAGCGGCGATAAGGCTTGGGCAAACGGGCGCGAGCACCCTCCGCACCTGCGATGCCTTCAGCGGTGGTCAAGGCGACAACGTGCGTGACTACATGCTGCCCCCCACCAGCGCGGTGCTGGATGTGGGCGTCAACGACTACCGGTCTGAGGCATACGATACGCAGCTTTTCGGCCGCGCGATGGCCAATACAGCGTGGACGGTTTCCATACCGCCCGGCAACATCGAGCCGCAAAACGCTGACCTCGACCTTACCAGAATCGAAGACATCGTATTGATGGTACGGCATCGAGGCATTTCACTCGGCAATGCAGCACTGAACTACACCCCATTCTGCTCGGCGTTCTGATGGGTACGCGAATCCTGACCGCTTTCGGGCTCGCGTCTTGGATGGCAGCGTCGATGTGCCCGGGCGTCGCCCGGGCACAAGCCGACCGTTCGGGTGTACGTCCCGAGGTGTTGAAGCTGCCGAGCAAGCCTGGGAGCGTTGCGGGCATCGGCGATGCCTTCGAGGCGCCGGGCAACAGCGGTGCTGCGAGCTACGGCATCGACATCGTCATGCCACCAGGCATCGGTGAGCTTGAGCCGCAAGTGCGCCTCACGTACAGCGGCGGCGGTGGTCACGGCCCGGTGGGCATGGGGTGGGCGCTGTCCATGCCCAGTGTGCAGCGTGCGACGCATCGCGGGCTGCCCACCTACACGGACGCGGACGAGCTGCTGCTCTACGGCGATGCGCAGGGTACGCGTAACCCGCTTGTTCGAGTGGCGGACGGCACACTGCGGCCACGCATCGAAGGCGCATTTGTGCGAGGTCGGCCAACCGCAGACGGCTTTGTCTTTGAGACGCCCGACGGTGGATCGCTGCGTTTTGGTGGCGAGGGCTGCACGCTCGCGCGCGACGGCAAAGCGTTCGTCTGGCACCTCTGCGAGGCGCGCAACGTGCGTGGGCACGCGGTGCAATACCGCTACGTCGCTCATGACTCGAAGCTCTATCTAGAGCGAGCTGTCTACAACGACCTTGGGGCTGCAGCCCGCAACGAGGTCGCCTTTGTTTGGGAGCCGCGCACAGACGTGCTCACGGACTACAAGCCTGGCTTCCCTCTTGTCACAAGCCAGCGTCTCGCGGCCATCGAGGTCACGCACGGTGGCACCGTGCTGCGCCGCTACGCACTGCGCTACGAGCTTGCGGACGGACTCTCTCGCTTAGTCGAAGTCGGCGTTGTCGGGCGCGACGGCACGCAGCTGCCGCCGATGCGCTTTTCGTATGCATCGCTGCGCACAGACAGCGAGTCGCTTGTGCGCATGGTGGACGGACCGTCGCGAGGGCCGTCTAGCCACACAGAGCTCAACGACGTCAATGGCGACGGCTTGCCTGACTTGCTGGTGATGGACCCAGCGCTCGATGGTGGCACGTACTCTTGGTATGAAAACCTCGATGGTATGCGCTTTGCGGCGCGCACGACGCTTGCGCAGAGCCCGAGCGTTTGGCTCTCAAGCGCGAACGTCACGCTTGCTGACATGAACGGCGATGGGGCCGCCGACGTGCTCGCGCGGCTTGGCGCTGGCGCCGAAGACCTGCGTTATTACCCGGCAGCACTGTCTCAGGGCACAGATGCGCCCCCCGTTGGGTTTGGCGAGGGTCAAACGCTAACAGGCAATCTGCCTTTTGCGCTCTCAAGCCCCGACGTGCGCCTCGTCGACCTCGACCTCGATGGCAGCACTGACGTGCTGCGCATAGAGCCGAGCAGCGGCGAAGTACGTGCTTACTTGCGCACGGAAGCAGGCTTTGAGACGGTGGCCCGCAATACGGGCAAGCTTCTCGACAACGAGGTGCTCACCTTTTCTACCGGGCCAGACGACGCGGGCCTGCAGCTCGCGGATATGAACGGTGACGGTCTTGAGGACCTCGTCTCGTTGCGGTCCGGTGCGATACGGTATTTTCCGTCGTACGGGTTTGGCAACTTCGGCGACGCAGTTGAAGTTGCGGGCGCACCTTTGCTTGAGACGAGCGAGCTGCCATGGATCCGCCTTTCAGACCTGACCGGTGATGGGCTCGCAGACGTCGTTTACCTCGGCGCATCCGAAGTGCGCATTTGGCGCAATGTTGTCGGACGCAGACTTGAGCTCGGCTGGACGCTGAGCGATGTGTCGAGTCGCGCCGTAGACACCACCGTCCGCCTGGCGGATATGAACGGCAACGGCACCACGGATATCGTGTGGCATACGCCGTCAAGTGATGTGCCGTGGCGCTATCTGGATGTGCTGCCAGATGGCACACCGGGCCTGATGACGCGCATCGACAACGGACTTGGCGCGGAGACGACACTGCGTTACGCGGGCATCGGCGCGCTGCGCGCCCAGGCGCGGACTTTGGGCGAGCCGTGGCGCTATCGGGCTGCTCAGGGGCGCTTGTCGGTCGCGGGCATTGAGGTGAGCACCGGTCACGGCCCGAGTCTACGCACGGAACTGGGCTATTTCGGCGCCTATTTCGACCCGCAGACCCGTACGTTTCGCGGTTTTGAGACGCGCGTGAAGCGAGATATAGGCACGGCCATCGGCGTCATTGAAGGCGCGCAACCTACGCTCGTCACGCGCACGCGCTACGATGTCGGCTTCATCGATGAAGCGCTGAGCGGTCAGGTGGTGCGCGAGTCGCGGCAAGACGAAGCGGGCCTGCGTTTTGACGCAGTTAACAACGTCTATGCCATCCAGCGCATCGATAGTGCAGGCGTGCGCTTCGCTTATCTCGCGGAGACCGAGCGACAGGTGTTTGAAGGGCAGGCAACCCCTGTCGTAACGCGTAGCACCTTCAGCCGCGATGACTTTGGCAACACCGTTGAAGAGGTGCACGACGGCATTGTCTCCGGGCGCG
>SLEO01000101.1 GCA_007124745.1 Myxococcales bacterium | reverse complement strand
GCGGGTGTAGCTAGCCCGCGGCGCGAAGCGGCGTCTGATGCGCTGCGACGTATTGACCAAGGGGACCGAGCCCGAAAAGTCTTACGTAAGCTTCGCCGCGGGCAAGCTGCGTCTAGGGCAGAAGCCAAACAGCCGCTAGCGCAAGGTCCACCCAATCGCTCGCGGAGATTGCAGCAGATTGGTAACACGCTTGTGGAAACCTCGGAAACCTCTCCGGGAGCGCGGCAGAGCGCGGCACGACGGGCGCCATGCTGGAGGAGGCGCTTACGCACGGCGTCCTAGAAGAGGCGCTGCCGCGGCCCACATGGGGTCTGCGCAGGCTGCCCGAGACCGCGACCTTTCGCATCACGCCCTACCGGCCGCAAGCCCTGCGCGGCACGGAGAAGTGCGCTGAAGCCAAGCGCGCCATGCGTCAGATTCTTGAGGGGGCGCTTGAGGAGGTGCGGGCCTCGGAGGCGGCGCTAAGCGCCGAGCGCGCTAACCACGTCCGGAAGGTGCTGGGCCTCCCTCGCCTCGCCCGGCAGTCCCATCTGGGTCGCCCCAATGGTGACCCGGAGGATCAGAAAAGGAGCCTGCAAGGAAGGGCTGCATCCTCCAACACCGCGTCCGCTGCCGCCCCAGCCTTGGCACCGAGCCGTTTCGACAGATTCCGCCGCATCGCACCAGTGCTGGTGGCGCGCTGTGCCGAGACCATGAAAACAGCGGCCAGCGTGCTCAAGACCTTGCGCAGCGCTTACCGGCAAGCCCGCGACGCGCTGAAGCGCGAGCTCAAGGATGCGCGCATACCCCCAGGCACCTGGTGGATCAAGGAGCACGCGCTCGCGCCCTGCGAGCCTATCGCTGACAGGGCTGACCCCATCGCGCTTTGCCTGTCGCTAAACTGAGTGGTCGTAACCCACCTAGTCCGCCTAGTGCCAAGCCGAACTTGCCCCCATCACCTGTGGCGCGGTCGCGTGGCTATGTCCCGACGCTGCCCAAGCGCGTCACTGTGGGCGAGCACGCCCCAGAAACTGCCGCTTAAGGCATTTGCCTGGAGGCCAACTAGCTACTTTCGGCACCAACCTAGGACGTCTGACCTGCGCATTGGGGTGCCGATCCAAGACTCGCATGGCTGGTCCGCCAAAAGTTCCCTGGGAGCGTTTCATAGTTTGCCCGCCCAGTCGTGTTGGCTGGTCTTGTTTCGGAGCAACCTAGTGCGACGACTGCTTAGAGTCTCACTCGGCTTAGGCCCAGTGTTGTTGCACATTCTGTCAAAGCGCCAGCAGAGCCGTTTTTGTAAAGCATTCGGCCTTCGGCAGCGTGCAGAAACTGAGAGGTGTTGGTGACCAAGGAGGCGCCCGCATCCGTCCACGTTTCGTCTTCCAACGTCGGAGAGTTACTTCCAGTTCCGAGAGCTTCGGCGTAAAGCTCTTGGACTGTCTCCATGAACGAGCTGACGCGGACTTCACAGCTTTGTGAGGCTCTCCCGCTGCCGCGACCGCAGCGAAGCGACTTGGACTTCACGTTGCCGTTAGCCGACGTGACCTCGACCAACTTGCATGAGACGTCTGCGGGCTTGGTGAAACGCGTCGGTTCAACGGGGGCGTTCTCGACGTTAAGGTCGCAGTTCGCCTGACCCATTAGACGGGCGGAGTGTCCAGACTCGCTGCTGAAGCTCGCCACCGGAAAGCCATCTACATCGACCACGTATAGGTAGTTTGCACTACCGGCGAATGGAATGGTCCACCAAACCGTCCTACAGCTGAAGGCGTCTGCGTTGCAGGTGAGTTCACCCCCAGGGCTGTGTTCGAAGCCTCGGTAGCGGCATGTAGGTGTCGATAAGGCGTCAGACTTCTCTGGCGCAGAAAAATCGGTTACGCCTGACTCCTGTTCCGTGGTGCACGCCGCACCGGAAACAGCAGCCCCCGTGCAAAGAGTATAAAGCGCTACCTGATTTCGCATCGTCAACATCGCGCCGCTCCAAGCAATTGTCGTGCCGCTGAGTTCAGTGCGCACAGGGCGCTGCCAAACACCTTAAGTTATTGTCGTGGGGCAGCCTGGCTGCCGAGTGGGTCCGAGAGTGCCGGAATTTAGGAACAGGTTGACCACACGAACTGGCAAGTACACTAGCCGCTCTAGAGCGTCACTCGGGGGACGCTTCCAGGGCGGACCGTGCGACGCAAACCTTGAATATGGTGGCCGATGGCGGCGGCATGACGGTACCGAGGCGTATCCTTGCGTGGACATCTTACGTGGTGGCGCGTCGTTGCTTGGAGCGGCGCTTCTACTTCATGGCGACGGAGGCGCTCGTGAGCGTCTTCAAAGATGTCCTCGTGAGGGCTGCCGACACCTTGGCCATTGAGTTGCAGACTTCCGCTCCAAGGGGGGCGCACCGCCTAGAGCGACAGTGGGCCGGTTGCCATCGATTCGGGACAGGAGCCGGTGCATGCCCTCCATCGTATCGGCATCACTCGTTATATTCGCGTAAGGCGTAGATTCACGCTGCCTGAAGGTTTCGCCCTCGGTGCCGCACCTAGGAAGCGCGCTGTTAGTTAGCTGCTTTGCTAAATCCTTTGCTAAACGAAACTTGCGCGCTGAAAGTTAGCAAAGGATAAAGTTTAATGGTTACATGGTGCTATGTTAGATTTGGGTGGTCGAAGTCGACCGCTTGTCCCCATTCGTGCGCGATTCCTTTGCTTAAATTCGAGAGCTTCACCTAGCAGCGGTGATTACGCCCTGTGTGCCATGGTGGGGTGAGCCAGCGAGGACGGCCATGGTGCGCCTGGCGGGTGTAGCTAGCCCGCGGCGCGAAGCGGCGTCTGATGCGCTGCGACGTATTGACCAAGGGGACCGAGCCCGAAAAGTCTTACGTAAGCTTCGCCGCGGGCAAG
>SLEO01000261.1 GCA_007124745.1 Myxococcales bacterium | reverse complement strand
GTGCGGGCTGGACCGGATAAGACGGGCTAGTTCCTGGAAGCGTGTTTTGCGGACCGATAGTTGCCGGGTTTGCAGCCCCCTGCCCTGGCGGCGGATTTGAAAGACCCTCCTTATTCCTCTCGACGGTCCCTAGTTTTTGCTGATTATGAGCACCAGCTGTGACTATCGCCCACGTTGCCATTGCGGCGACTGCAAGGCCCCAGAAGGCCATCCCGGGCCCCAGCTTGTCGCTAGCGTCGACGGCGTAATCGTCCGCCGCCGGCACGGCACACTGCGCCTGAAACAGAACCAGCGCGCAGACCGCCAGCGCAAGGCTACGCCGAGGCCTGCTTGTAAGACCATGTAACGCGTCAAAGTTCCTCGCTTCCTTCATCTCGATTGCTTCCTATTTTTTCGCCTGTACATACCGCGCCACCGGCTAAAGCAACACATGACGTTACCCGGCATTGCACCGCTAGCGTCAGTCACTTGAGTCGGGTGTCGATTCGGTTCCGGAATCCGTTCCTGGCGACCACTCGCAGGTCAGCGCTCTGACATCACCTTCGTAGGCAGCCGACTCCTGGCCATGCCCGCTGATTAATGCACGTTCACCACTGACTTCCGCGCCCGCTTCCCGCATAAGCAATCTACTGTAGGAACAGCCCGCTAGATTCACGATGGAATCGGCAGAAGTCATCAGCGACATACAGGAGTAGGGCTCAGGAAGTCCCGCACCACTCACCATATTGGTCAGTTGCAGTTGCGCGACAGGATCTTCGACTTCATCGACCGCTATGATCTCTTGCATCTCGTCGTCGTAGTAAAGACGATATCCCACAGACATGGCGGGATCACCGAGAAAAGCAGCGTGAAAATGGTTGGTGCCTTCAAGTTCATGCGTAGTTGCACCGAAACACGCAGAGACATCATCCTGCATTGACTCCCTGATGCACAGCTTTGCGATAAGTTCCGAGTTATCGGGCAATCCGGTAGCGTGAATCAGAAGACAGGCCTTCATTCCCTCTTCAATTGGCTGCTCATCAACGAGGACGTAGGCGTGCTTGCCAGCCGCACGCGCAGTAGGGGTTATGCCGGCATCGGAACACGCTTGCGCGCTGGGCGCCTGATCTGATTCAGTGCAGAATGCACCTAGGTAATCCACGGAGGATCGGCCTTCAGTAAGTTTCGCCGATCTTTCGAACAAGTCCGCTGCACCGCCTAAGAGGTCGATTTCGTCGGGCACCCAGGCTTCGGCTTCAACGGAACCGGAGTCGGTCCCAACAGAGATACTCTGGGTGCCAAGTGGTACGCCGCCTCGTCCCTGTTCCAGCAGGGCGCGAGGGTTTTCGCCTGCAGGCACAGCAATATCCGTCACGCACTCGCCGTTCTCAAGCCGCCCCCCGTTGCGCACACAAGTTTGATTAAACGCTAGTCTTTCCCCCGCAGCGGCGTAGGTATCTTTGGCATTTTCTGCGCTCACATGCGCTTGGCGCCATTGCATCGCAGCGTCTCCGGCGAGAAACACGAGTGAGGCTGCCATCCCTGGGATCGCCACCTTACAGGCAATGGGGACTTTCACGCACGCTTTTCCTAGGGCGACAACGGCTTTGCTGCCGCCTTTCACAGCTACTTTCCTCGTCGCTTGGTTGCCAGCAGGATTGGCGACTGGATTGAAGGGTGGACGAGCCTGCTGCGCAACTGCGGGCGGTATTTGAGGACCTGGCTGCCCGGCTACTGCCGGTGGAGTTTGAGGCACGGGCTGCGCCCGCGGAACCGACGGAGGGCGTGATGGCGGATTGCCGCGTCGCGCAAATGCCACAGCGCTCTGCCAGCCTCTTCCGACTGCCTGGCGAGCACCTGAAAGTGCGTTTCCGATTGCTTGACCAAGACGTTTTTCGTCGGTCACGTCAGAGGACACCTGGGGCGCCTGACAAGCGAACAGCAACGCCATCGCACTGAGTAAACATAATAGTGGCAGTGAGTTAACGCGCGACTTGCGCGTTAATCGCGCGGCTTTCTTGTGTCCAACCATAGTCCACCTTGGAGCACTATCTGTGCCAATGTCGTACCTAAGCCACAAGGTCCGACATGCAGGCATCGAACGCATCATGGTCAAGAAACGTCGCGGAAAACGATTATTTCCTGTATCCGCGCTCAATGCCGGATAGTCTCCATCGCTGCGCGCAGATGGGGTCTGACGTCTTCGTTTGCGTGCCACTGAGTCTGCTATGTCTGCGTGAACTTCGCGTGCTCGACTCCTACGGGAGTCCCATGAGCGACACGTGAATTGCGTCGAGGCGAGAACTAAGGATGCCGCGTGGTGCCAAGATGAGATGGCGGATGTGGCAACGCTCGGGAGCCTTGGCTTCGACGGCTTGGAGGCAGTGGCTTCGCGTAGCGGGGGGAGGAGGGGCGAGGTAGGCTGCGCGGGCTGATATGCTTGTTGCTGAGAATTTGGGTAAGCGGTTTGGGCCGCAGGTGCTGTTTGAGGGGGTGAGTGTCGCCATCGAGGCGGGGCAGCGCGTGGGGCTCGTCGGGGCCAATGGGTCGGGGAAGAGCACGCTGGGCAAGGTGCTCGCGGGCATTGAGCCCTCCGATACGGGGCAGGTGCATACCAAGCGCGGCTTTCGTCTGGCGTACTTGACGCAGGAGCCGACCTTCGGGGCGGCGCAGACGCCGCGAGAGGCTGTTGTTGAGGCACTCGGGCCTTGGACGGAGGCGAAGAGCCGCTTTGATGCGGCGAGCGAATGCCTCGCCGACGCGAGTCAGGATGAAGCGGCGCACCTTGCGGCGATGACCGAGCAGGGCGAGGCGATGGAGGCGCTCGAGCAGGCCGGCGGTTTTGCCGTCATGCACGAGGTCGAGGAATACCTTGAGGCGCTGGGCGTGCAGGC
>SLEO01000097.1 GCA_007124745.1 Myxococcales bacterium | reverse complement strand
GCCCTTGCCGATAAACACAAACGTGAGTTCGTCGCCCGCTTGCGGGGCTAACCCTAGCCACTCGCGGGCGTTGAACGCGAGTCCAGGCGCAACGAAGGACCGTCGCTCCGTGACGTCGCGCAGAACTTCGCCGGTAGCCGGGTCAAGGACATCCGAAGCGACGCGCACCCGCACTTCCGATACTTCCCCCGTCGCCTCCGCCGCGATGATGATTCCCTCGTCGGAAAGGGAGATACTGGACGGTGCGACGCCAAACGCGCAGCTCCGCTTACACGCGCATTCTAGGTCGTCTAGCCCGTCCAGCAGGCCCCCCAGCTCCGCCGCCGAAAGGTCACAGCCCGCGCCAAAAAGGGCCGCGCACAGAACAAGATTCGCGCGAGCCAGGGATACCAGCCGCGAGCGCCCGGACTCTGCGCGAGGCGTTCTCGGGACATCCGATGCGGCACTTGTCGGCCTATCCGAGCGCTTCCGGCAGCCTTTTTGTTGCAGGCTCGCGTTCATGGACGGGGCGGATACAACACTGGGCATGCCCAGGCCCACCGCAAGTCGCATGCCTACATGGTGACCCCGCGTCACACGCTTGCACACGGCGGCCTCAACCCATAACGAGTGAGCGCGGCGTTCCTGGTGACTGGCTGTACGAGCATTCGAATATGCCAGTGATCTTCAGCTCAGACGCGTCGTTAAGCCCAATGGGCCCAACTCAGAGTGAAGGCGTGTGGGCTCGGCAGGAGCTGCGCGTTCGCGTCGCGGTGGGAATTTGGCGCTGTGCTTCGGCGCGCCGTGTGCGCCGGACTCTTGGCTCAGAGCGCGTTCCAAGTGCCTGAGCGCGCCCATGCGTGTCGATCCAGGACCTTATGCGTCTTGGCGTGGATCGGGTAAGTGTCTGTGTGCTTTGCACAAAGCCATGCTGCTTCGACATACACGGCGCATGAATGCCGAATTTGGGCTAAAGCATGGGATACGTTCACATCGAAGGCATTCGAGATATTTTGCACAGAGGCATTGGTACACAACATGCGAAGGCTGCCAGCTATCACATAGCTTCGCTGTGTGTTGACCGTGTCCAAAGACAGAGTTGACGTGACTGAGAGCAATCCTCTTCTCGGTTCACGTCATCCTCCGCCGCTTCCATTCAAAGGGTGAGATTTGTATGTTTGTATGTTTTGGTAAAAGTTGTCTAAGTGCTGTGCGAAGCAGAGGTAATAGGCGTTCTCCAACGTCAGCAGGCGCCTCGCCGTTCTCAAAGGTGTCGATAGCTTCGGTGCTCTTCGCACTCGCCTCTGCCGGTTGTGCATCCGAGACCGGTGACAAATTTATCGATTTGGCGGGGCTTGCGGAGCAGCGCTCGGAAGTCGCGCGACTTTCAAGCAACTACGTGCAGTGTATGACGGACCTGCGCTACACCTTGACCGGCAAGGATGGAAGAACGCGCCGAGTTAGCAGGATGCGCGGGAATGTCCGTCCTGGTGACGCGATTCAGGCGACATTCACTCTTATAGACCGTCAGGGTTGCGGAGACCTAGAAGTTAGGCTGCTTTCCTATACCGCGCCGGAACCCTTCTGGAATCCCGCTACTGCCCACCTGCAACGGTTGGTGCGTTCGGAGGGCGGAGTGCTTCCTCCTGGTCGACACAGTCTTTCGCTGACGGCACCGGAGTGTTTCTTTCAAGTCGACCTTGTCTACGGCGCGCCCATCGAAGTCTTCGCGCCGCCAGCGGTGACCTTTAGCGCGCAGGGCCGTCTCATCGATGCGGATAACGACGGTAGCGCGGCCTGCGAGTGCCATCCGGGCGCGGCAAGCGCCTGCTACACGGGACGCGAGGGAACGAGCGGCGTTGGGCAGTGCCAGCCTGGCACTGCGCTCTGCGATGAGTCGGGCCTGACAGAGGGTCCCTGCGACGGCCAGGTGCTTCCCACTGACGAAGTGTGCGATGGGGTCGACAGCGACTGCAACGGCATCGTCGATGACGCGCCAGAGTGCGCGGGCCCGGTAGCTTGCGAACCTGCGGGTTCACAGAGCGTGTGTGGTGCGAACGCGGTGTGTGACGTGTCGCTCGCCGCGGATGGCCTAGTCTGCCGCGACATTACGGCCGATAAGCGCGTCGGAGAGGTGTGTGAAACGCTATCGGAGTGCGCCGAAGGCCACACCTGCAGCGGTACTCGCAATGGGTTCTTGTGTCGGGCCTTCTGCAGCGTTGATGCGGATTGTCAGGGTCCAGGGGCGCGCTGTTCGGCGTACCTCTACGGTGCGCGCACGTGCTCGGTGTCCTGTAATCCCGCCGACAATAGCGGTTGCCCGGCCGGGTTCGGCTGTGATCCGACGCGTCGCGAGGATGGCGCAGATATCACGCTCTGTCTGGCACGTGCACCCGTCACGCAACCGGAGGGTGGTGTGTGCAGCGACTCGTCAGAGTGCGCTGTGGAGGCCGCGTGCGTCGTGCCGGCAACGGGCCCGCGCGTCTGTCGTACCCTTTGCGATCGGCGCGGCGCTGACATCTGCGCCGCAGGTTCTTCCTGTGTGTCTTTCAGGGAGCCGTACCTCTGGGGCACCGACGTGGAAGTCGGTTACTGCCAACCCAAGTGAAGCAGCGGTTAACCTTCGCGTTTGTCGAGGCTGCGGCTGGACTCGCCGCACAGCTCGCCTAGGGGTCCCGTCAGTTGTAAGCATTCACGGGGTGGATAACGCGAAAAGCGGCATTTTGAAAATGTACCCCCTAAACAGTCTTTAGGTTTTTGGGGGAGGGTTTGCGGGATTCACTCCCGTAAACCCGGGGGCATTTTGTAAAATGCCCCCTGAACAGATACGATCAGGCAGTCTGGTTTCGGTTAGCGTAGGCTTGGTATATGCGCTGGTTTCGGACGCTGTGGTGCTTGTCGATGGCGGTGGCGCTCGCAAGCTTCGGATTGGCGAGCGGTTGTAGTGACCGCGAGGGGGAAGCTGATGTGGGGGTCGGACCCGATGAGGGTGATGACCGACCCGACGGCGGCGATGCTGGCACAAACGATGGTGACCCGGGCCACGGAGATGGAGCCCCGGATCTCGGGTCACCGGTCGAGGTGCCTCTCGGCGTACCCACGACCTTCCGCCTAGACCTGCCGCGGGGCGCGCGCACGTTTGACGTCTTCGTATCCTCCCAGGGGTTGCAGGCAAAGCCGCCCTTGCTCGTGGTCTTCCACGGAGGCAACCGAAGTCGCGCGGATGTATTGAGTGACGTTACCGGTTTAGGAGGCTTTCGCGACGTGGCGGAATCCGAGCGTGTGCTCCTTATTGCGCCCAATGGCAGCAATGCGGACGGCGAGGGCGATGCACCTCAAGCTAACTGGAATGACTGCCGCCAGAGCGTTGCGGCAGCCACCAATAACGCCGACGACGGCGCCTTGTTCGACGCGCTTGTCGCCTGGGCCGCTCGGCACTTCGATATCGACGAACAACGCGTCTTTATCGCGGGACCATCGAATGGTGGCCTGATCACCTACCGCTTAGCACTCGAGCGTGGCGCAGGGATAGCGGGCGCCGCCGCCTTCATCGCGAATATGACCGCGGAACCCGAACAATGCGTTTTCAGCGACGCGCGTGTCCCCATGTTGATCATGAACGGAACAAGCGACCGGCTGATGGCGTTCGAAGGCGGTGCCCTTACGCAGGGCAGTGGTGGCAACGTCATGTCTTCCGACGCTACCGCTGCGTTTTGGGCGGAGCGCAATGGGACCCTGCTTGCGCAAGCGGCTGTCGATTACCCCGACATCAACCTGCGCGACGGTTCCACCGCCTCCCGCGTAGACTACCTGGAGGAGGCAGGCGGCATCGGTGTGCGCTACGTGGTTGTGACCGGCGGCGGTCATACCATTCCGAGCGTTCGCTACCGCACGCCCGGTGCGCTCCTACTCGGCGGTCAGAACCGCGATATCGAGGGTGCGGCGGAAGCGTGGGCGTTTTTCAGTCAAGTGGCGCCGTAAGTCGGCGCCTGCCTCCACGATGGCGACTCCACTTCGCGCGGCTAAAGAGAGCGCGGTGTCATGCAGGCGAAGCAGGGCCGAGTTGCTCGCGAGCCGCACTGGCGGGCGCGGGTTCGGAGTTGAGCGTGTGGGGCGGGGCGCCCATCTGTTTGGTGGCGAGAGAAGGAATAAAGGGCGAGACAAAGTACTGCTTCGTCCAGTACCACCACAAGCTTCTCTGCTGCAGCTCAGCGGGGATCAGGTGTGCCACCTCGGCGTGGAGCGCCGGTAGCTTGGTCCAGTGGGTGCCTGGGTGCTCGTGGTGCACGTAATGAAAGCCGTTGTTGAAGAGCAGGAAGTTGAGCGTTGGGCTCAGAAACGAACGCGAATGCGCGTACTTGGAGGCTGAATCTGTGTGGGCATGCTGGTCGTAGTTGAACAGCATGATCGTCCACAGCGAGAAGAAAGCCGGAAGGCCCAGCACGAGTGCCCAGAGCATCATCCCCTGGGCGACCCCGTAGAGGCCGATGCCGAGCGCCAACATGCCAATGTGGGCGCCCGCCCAGACGGTGTATTGGATGAGGATCTGCTTGTAGAGCGTGCGATTATTGGCTTTGGCTTGCTTGATGTAACCGCTAATGGCGGGGCTCTGCCATGCCGACGAGAAGAAGAAGTAGGAGAGCGCCATCCAGATGTTGTGGCGGTTCGTGAAGCGCCAAGTCGCCGTGTTGTCACCCGGCGCGTTGGTGTACTTGTGGTGGTTGAGGTTGTGGGTCGGCACCCAGGCGAACGTCGGGTAGCCGTAAAAAATAGAGATGACGTTCGAAAACCAGAAGTTCGCCTTGCGCGACTTAAAGGTCGGACAGTGATTGTGGTTGTGAGCGATGATGCCGCAGGAAAGCGCAAAATAGCAGCACACCACACTCAGCCAGGGTGCAAGCTCCGGCCGTGTGTAGGCGAAGGCCACAAGCGCGGCGGTAATCCCCACCCAAAGGACGGTGCGGCGGTCTGCAGGGTTACGTAGAGTGAGTGCTTGCATAATCACTGGTGGTTCTCGAGCGTTTTACTGGGTTCCGCGCCCTTCGAAGGTGGGCACTAGGTAGATGCGTCAGGCGAGCAATCCACCTGCCTCTGGCTCTAGGGCCCGTTGCGTCGCCGGGGAAGTGTGACGGCTTATCCTTGTATAAGCACTCCCAGACTTCAATAATTTCCAATATTCTGCCATAGGGCAGCGAGTGCGTTGTCGCTGTAATGCGAGCACCTAGAGCTGGTCGATGATGAGGGGGGGCTGCTCAGGAGCGGTCGCGCTGAAGGCGTGTGCGTTTAGGGAAGTCGTCGCGGCGGCTTTCAGGGCGGTGGGGTCGTTGGAAATTAGGGTGAGTAGTGGTGCGCCGCGCTCCACTTGGGCGCCGTGTTTGGCGTGCAGTAGCAGGCCTGCGTAGGGGTCGACGCTCGCGTCGGCGGTTTGGCGGCCGGCGCCTAGGGCGCGGGCACATTCACCTAGGGCGTAGGCGTCTTGGGTTGCAATGTAGCCTGCTTCCGGGGCGAGCACGGTGTGCACGTGCAAGTTCGGCGCTAGTGACTGAGGCCACGCGAAGGGGTCTCGGCCCAGGGGACCGAGATTGCCGCCCTGGGCCTCGACCACCTCAAGAAAACGTCTGTGGGCGCTGCCATCGGAGAGTGCGCGCTTCACTGCTGCGCGTGCTGTCTCCTGTGTGGCGTCGGGCAGGCCGAGGCAGAGCATGGCTTCCGCCAGCACCTCGGTGCACTGACGCACGTCCTCTGGGCCTTGGCCCTCAAGGACGTCTAGGCTCTCGAGGACTTCGAGGGCGTTGCCGATGGCGTAACCCAGCGGGGCCTCCATGCGCGTCAGGATCGCGCGGACGCGCAAGCCGAGTCCTTCGCCCACGCGGATGAGCGATTCGGCTAAGAGACGCGCGTCCGCTTCCGTCTTCATGAACGCGCCGCTGCCCACCTTCACATCGAGAACTAGGCCGTCGATGCCTTCCGCGACCTTCTTCGATAGGATGCTTGCGGTGATGAGGGGAATGCTCTCAACCGTGGCGGTGACGTCCCGCAGTGCATACAGGCGCCGGTCGGCGGGGACCATGCGCTCGCTCTGACCGATAAAGGCGCAACCGAGCCGGCCCACTTGCTCAGCGAAGGCAGGTAGGGTGAGCGAGGTGCGAAATCCGGGGATGGCCTCAAGCTTGTCGAGGGTGCCGCCCGTGTGACCGAGGCCGCGGCCGCTCATCATCGGTACGGGCACGCCGCAAGCTGCCACCAGGGGCGCCAAAATCAGGCTGATCTTGTCACCGACGCCTCCGGTCGAATGCTTGTCGACCTTCAGCCCCGCTATCGCGCTCAGGTCCGCGCGCTCGCCGCTCTCCAACATCGTTCGCGTCAGCGCCACCGTCTCGCGCTTGTCCATGCCGCGGAAGAAGATGGCCATCAGGAGCGCACTAGCCTGGTAGTCCGGAAGCGCGCCGGAGACGTAAGCGTCGATGAACCAGCGCAGCTCCTCCTCTCGCAGCGAGAAACCGTCGCGTTTACGCAAGATGATCGTCGGCGCGCTAAGGCGCTCAGCGTTCGCCTCACTCATGGTGCCGAACGCTTTCGCGGCGCCTTCTTGCGCGGTGCGGCTTTGGGCTGCGTTTCGGTTGGGGCGCTTACCTCCCCTGAAGCCCTGCTAGCGCCTCCCTTTGTCGCGACAGCTCTTCGCTTGGCTGCAGCGGGCGAGCGCTCGGGTGCGCTCTTCGTTTGTGCGGTTGCCGGCTTTCGCGGGGCGGTCTTGCGTTTTGGCGCTGCCTTCTTAGCGGATGGTGCGGAGGGCGCGGGTTTGGCTGCCACCTGCTGGGCGGGTACTTTTTTCGTCGCTGCCTGCTTGGATGGCACTGCCTGGCCTGGTACCGCTTTCGACGGCGCCGCCTTTTTGTCGGGCGAGGCTGCGCGAGCGCGGGTTTTGGGTGTGGCCTTCGCCAACGTGGCGTCTTGCGCCGTCGCCTTGGTGGGCGTGCGCGACCTTTGGGCACTTGCGCGAGGCTTGGACGCGGCCTTGACTGCGCCCGTCTTCCTAGCGGCGTCTGCAGCGGCTTTAGGCGACGCGGCATCCTCGGTGGTGGTCCGCGCGCGCTTGGTCGGCTGCTTGGTGGCAGCTTTAGGCGTCTCGCCGCGCTTCGTGGGCGCTTTTTTGCTGGCTGCTTTGGGCGCCTTTGGCTTGGCCTTGGCGGTGCTCGGCGCCTTCACGGTCGGCTCCGGGGGGATGGACGCAGCCGGTGCGGGCTGCGGCGCTTCCGAGCGCCGAGCGTCAGCGTTACGCGCTCGCATGCCGATGAGTCCCCCGCCGCCCAAGCTTACGCTCTTGCGCTCTCGGCGCGGTTGACGCCCGCCACCTTCTGGTGCGCTTTCAGGGCGTGCGCGGCGCGTGTCGCGACCCGCACTCCCTCGTGCGCCAGCTTCGGGGCCCGACGTGGCTTTCGGCGCTGCTGATACCGCGGCGCGCGCGCGTCCGGTGCTCGGCGGGCCGGATGCCTCAGCGGCAGCGCTCCGCCCGTGCGGTCTTGTGAGCGTGGTGGCGGGCGACACTGCCAGCGGGGCGGTGTGTCCGTAGGCCGCTGAACGGTCACCCACGATGGCGCCAGAGGCAGCCGCCTGCAGCGTACCCTGTAGGGCTGGCGCGGGCTCGGACGCTCGTCGCCTTCGGAGCGCGTCGCGGCGGCGGGCGCTCCGCGAGCGTCGTGGGGCATCGCCCGAATCTTGTCCCGTGTGCTGGCCGCTTCCACCTGGTGCCGGCCGGTTCGGCTGACGCGCGTCTTGGGCTGCGGCTACGTGGCTGGCCTTCGGAGCGGCGGCAGGGGCGGGCATCTGTGATTCGCGTTCGCTGGCTTCGACCACAGCGGTCGGGCGCCCAAGGGCGCGGCGTTGGCGCAGGTCGACCTCTTCAAGGGTGACTTCGAGGCGCTGACCGAGCCTGAAGCGTAGGCCGGAGCGTTGCCCCAGCAGCTCGGCGCCGGTCTTGGAGAGACGGTATTCGTCTTTGGGCAGGCGCTCGACGGGCAATGTCATTTCGGCGAAGGGGGTGTCGAGCGTGACGTACACACTGTGCTCCTCCAGACCGCTGACGCGGGCCATGAAGCGCTCTCCCAGGTGGTCCTTCAGCACGATGCAGCGGTACACATCGACGACATCGCGTTCGACAGAAATGGCGCGTCGCTCTTGTCGCGACGACTGCACGCCCGCCACGCCGAGCAACTCGGCGGTTGTCTCCGGCGGCTGGCCGTTGATCAAGCGTTTTAGCTCGCGGTGAACCGTGAGGTCGGGGTAGCGCCGAATGGGAGATGTAAAGTGCAGGTAGCAGGGGTTCGCCAGCCCGAAGTGCCCGACGTTCGTGGTGGCGTAGCAAGCTTGCTGCATGGCCCGGAGTAAGAGCCCCGAGAGGACCTCGCGGTGGTCTTCTCTGCTGTCGATGCGCTTCAACAACGCTCGCAGCTTCGCCGGCTCTTGCAGGTCCTCGAGCTCACAGCGGTAGCCAAGAGCGCGCGCCATCTCGATGAACCGTTCGAGCTTCGCCGAATCGGGCACACCGTGCACCCGGTAGAGTAATGGACGCTTAGCTTCCGTAAGCAGACGCGCCACCGACGTATTCGCCAGGAGCATCATTTCTTCGACCAAGTGGTAGGCCTTGGAGACGCCTGGGTCTGCACTTGAGCGCACGACGCTTTCCGGCTCTCCGTCGTCGTTGAAGGTGATGCGCGGCGCTGGTAGGTCGAACGTGAGCGCTCCGGCCCGCATGCGTGCGGCGCGTAGCAGCTTTGCCACCTCCTCCAGCACAAGAAGCTGCGGCTTCAGGGCCTCCGCCTTGCGCTCTTTCGCACCCTGTTCGGTGAAGCCCAGCGTGCGCGCGACAGCCTCGTAGGTGAGCTTGGCTTTGGAGCGCAGGATGCCCTCGAAGGGAAGGATGCGCTTCACGGCGCCCCGCGAGCCAAGCTCAACCTCGACCCCCATGCAGAGGCGGTCTTTGCCGGGAATCAGCGATGCCAGGTCCCCCGACAGACGTTCAGGCAGCATGGGAATGCTGCGGTCGGGCAGGTAAATGGAGAAGGAACGGTTGAGCGCTTCTTCGTCGAGGGCGCTGCCTTTAGGTACGAAATGCGCGACGTCAGCGATGGCGACGAGCACACGGTAGCCACCCGTCATCTTCTCGACGAATACCGCGTCGTCGTGGTCCTTGGCCGAGGCCGGGTCGATGGAAATGAAGGGAAGGTGGCGAAGGTCCCGGCGGCGCGCACGTTCCTTCGCACCGATGACGCCCGGCGCTGCAGCCGCCTCATCGGTCACCTCATCGGGGAAGTCTTCCTGGACGCGTTCGCGAATGAGGATGCGCGCTTCTTCGACTTCGCGACTGCCTTCTTCGCCGAGGGGCTGAAGCAGGGCCACTTCGCCTGGACCTTTCTCGCCCGGAAAGCGCGTGAACTCCGCGAGCCAAATCTGATTGCGCTCGGGCTCTTCGCTCACCTGAACCACGCGGTAGGGGCCAAGCAAGCGGCCATCGTCGGGTTCGAGCAACCAACGCTTGCCGTCGCGAAAGAGGCGGCCCGTCAAGGTTTCTTGGGTGCGCTCGACGACACGCTCGACCACCGCTTCTTTGCCGCGGGGGCCCTTCTTAACGCTGATTTCGACGCGGTCGTGGTGGAGGGCGTCGCCGCGGTTGAGGCGGTGCACGAAGAGGTCGTCGCCGCCTTGGTCTAGCTGAAAGAAGGCGAAGCCCTTGGGGTTGACCACCAAGCGCCCCTGAATGCGCTCACCACTTGTAGGTTTGCCTGCTGGCGCTGCTTTCGCGGCGCCGTTGCCCCGCTGGGGCTGGCTCTTTGCTGAGGCTGTGCCGAGGGCGTAGCGCTTGCCCGGCGTCTCCCGCAGGGCCCCGGTTTCGGTCATCTGGCGGAGCTTGCCTTTGAGCTTGCCCTTGTCCTTCGAGCGGACGCCGAGCAGCTCGGCAATGTGACGCGCCTTGAGCGTTTCTTTTGGGGAAGTCTTAAAGCAGTTGAGGATAGAGGTGTCGTTGATGAGCATAGCGATGTCAGAAAAAGTTAGACGTTATAACGAGGTGTCTCGCCCCTGATGCAGGCCACGCGTTGTATGGCTTTAAAGCAAACGCATGTTGAGGGGTGGGGCAGCGGATGAGCCCAGGGCCCGCGGTAGCGTCGAGACGTGAGGTGAGACGGCATATTAACAGAACAGACCTGGCAGAGCATGAGCGCTTCCCGCTCGCGTAGCTCCGGACTGTCAGTGATGCAGGGTGCCCTGAGGGCTGAGGTTCAGGGTGGCGACGTAGCCAGAGGCTAAGGCCATCAAGAACACATCTGCAGCGCTTGAGTCGCCCGCGACGCGCCAAGGCGCCAAGCCTACCACAGCTTCGTCAAGAGGCCCCAAATCCCGGTTTTTCGCTGCGGCATCGAAGACGTAGAGCGCGCGGTCCGTGCCGGAAAGCACTGCGTATTCCCCAAGCGCCATGCCCGGGCCGGTCAAGCGGACGCCGCGCTGCCAACGGCCTAGCTCAGCGCCGGTCGCAGCAAACCCGGTCACGCGCCCCTTGCGATCCGATGCTAGTAGGCCGCTGTCCTTGAGCCAAAGCGGCCCGCCCGCGGCGGGGCCTGAGAGCGCAGCTGAGAAGCGCAGGGCTCCGTCGGCCTCGAAGACGCTCAGGCCGCCGCTGGCGTCCGCTATCGCGAGCGCATCTCCCGGGCCCGCCGCTAGCTGGCCTTCCGAGACGGCACGCAGTCGCAGTCGCTGCGTGACCTGGCCACCGTCGGCCACCCGCCAGACTTCACCGGTGCTGGTAGCGATAGCCACGTCGCTCGTGCCCCAGGGCACGGGTGCGCTCCGCGGCCGGCCTTCAAGCACCGTGAGCCAGCGCACCTCCCCCGCCGGACTGAGCGCGTAGAGTACGTCGGTGTTCACAAGAAGCTGCCCCCTCCAACATACCGGCGGGTAGAGCGT
>SLEO01000059.1 GCA_007124745.1 Myxococcales bacterium | reverse complement strand
CGTGCGTCCTCGCAAAAAAAGTAACCGTTCAGGGGGTCCAGATAGCGAAAACGCTGCGGGAAAGAGCAAGTGGGCGCCCTGGCCCCGCTTACCGGCTTTAGGCCACCTTGAAGGTAGAGTGGGGGAGGTTTTGCGGGATTTGCTCCCGAAAACCCGGGGGCATACGTGTAAAATGCCCCCCTAAACAGTTACAGACCGATGGTGTGGGTGCCCTTCTGAATCTAAAAAAGAAGTAGGCGTTACCATGACAGAGCCCGGTGATATGGTAGCCACGCTTCACGTTCGGAGGTCGCGTGCGGCGGCTTTCTCGAAAGGCGAGGCATGGGGGCGCACGTTACATCGATAGATATCCGGAACGCTAACGCATGTTTGGGCATCAAGAATCATCCAGGTGGACGCGCTTCGTCTGCGGGTCGAATCCTGCGCTCTTCTCCTGCTTGCCTTGCGTCATTCCTTGTTGGATTCGTCTTTTCAGGCTGTGAGATGCCGGCGGTTGAGTCCATGGGAAAGGTGTCGGCTAAGTCCGGTCAGCAGCTTCGCGAACCCATTCATTCGTTACAGCCAGTGCGAATCTCGGGGCAAGAGGATTCGGTCCACCTTGCTCCTCCCAACACACTGATTCCGACAGTTGACGACGGTCCGAGCGCATGTAGCGCGGCATTCGTCAAGGTTAGCGAGATGTTCAATAACATCCCCCTCGGATTCTTCCCTGTCGCGTACCATTTCTTGCCGGAAGAGGCTGGCGCGCGACGTTGTAGGGAACTCAAGGCCGCTTTGACCTCGAGCGAGCGGAGCGCTGAAGATCCCGGACGTCAGCGTGAACGAGCCACTAACTTGGTCAATGCTTGGACGACGTGGCCACTTCCGATGGAATCCGAGATGCCGCCTTTTGTAAGGCAGTACTTTGCTACTGTCGCAAGGCCGCACATCCACCTGGGTTATCACAGTTTGTGTCACTTAACGGGCGCTGGTTTGCTCAGTTTTCAACGCACAGTGGGGGCGGTGCGAAGGCTTGAGTTGATCACGGCAGCTCACTTGTTGAACCAAGCGGATAACGGCACCGCGCAGATGGTTAAAGTGTTTCGCACCCCTGGCGATGCCTGGACAGACCCCCAGCACGAGGTGGGTGTCGACGCTTGGAATGCAGCGTTAAGGGACCAACTGGGCGACACGCTCGCTGGCCCGCTAAGCTGGACGGCGCCACTCAAGGGGTCGGACGACTTCAGGTGCCTGGCGACTGAGGGTGAAACAGTCGAAACCTGTGCGGCCGAATATGTCAAGGCTCACCGGGTTGCCAGGGACCGCGGAGTCAGCACGGTTGCAGTTTTCCACGAAGGTTCCAACAATCTCAGACTGTTCATTGAGGTGCTTCGACAAATGCGAGACGAGAGTCAAAGGCAACAAGTAGCCGGCGACGGTTGCATTCGGGTGTTGCCGCTGCCCTGTGCAGCCACAAGCGTGTGCGAGTACGGAAGCGGCCGCTGCCTCGAAGACTACGTTCCGACCGAAGTCCTTCCGAGTGTCGACACTTACCCAGATGCCCATGATGCATTCTCGCACGCCCAAGGTCGTCTCTTCGGCGGCCGAACTCCCGCGGAATTCGACCAGTGTTTCGATCCTCCGGTGAATCCCGGCGCACCGTGACTGGGAGGTTGAGCCCTGCCACGAAAGTGTGCACGCACCTAAAGAACTTGGCATGACGGGCTTGCGGTGCTCCACTTAAAAGGTGGCGCCGCAAGTATATGTTCGAAGTGCTGAGGTGGTGGGGATGCCCGTCTATGCGCAGGATGGCAAGGACTTGGGCGTTGTCGTGGGGCTTGTCTTCAGTCCGGAGTCTTGGCGGGTCGTCGCGCTTGAGGTGCGCTTACGCGCCGAGGTGGTGCCTCTGCTCAATATCCGGAAACCCTGGTTTCGCGCTGCGGTTGGAACCGTTCAGGTTGACCAGGTTGCGGGATTTGGGGACAGCGTCGTGCTCTCTGAGCCTGTCGAAGGCGTGCTCGTCGGGGGGCTCAAACAGCGCCGCACCGGCGGCGCGGCGGAAGTCATGCTGCTGGGCGCCTCGCAGGACGACGACACTGTGGATGAAGAGGGCTACTTCACCGAGAGCCCCGGCCTCAATCACGACCCTTACCGCAGGGACTAGCTAGCATAGGTGCTGCACTCCTGAACAAGCCCCTTATGTCTCGATACGTAGAGAGGCCCCGGCGAAATGGCCTCGAGTAAGTAGGGTGGGGCGACCAGGGTCCGCGCACGGAAGGCCCATTTCCCCGGGGCCTTTCGTCCCGCCAGCGCTCTGAGGGATGGTTCAGGCTGCGCCCTGGCGCGCGCTTTCCCGCATTGCCGCGAGGTGCCGAGAGGCGTCATGACCTTCCGACCATTTCGGCCCCCGCTCTAACGCCTCGACAGCAGTAAGGTCGGTACGGCTGCACTGAGCAGGGCTGCCCCGATGACAATCCACAGTCCCAACGACGTTGCGCTGAAGAAAAGTGCGCCGAAGATGGAGATGCCGAAGGCAAAAACGTAAAGACCGGTGATAAGCGCGGTCACGTGAGCGATGCGCCAGCCCTTGACCGCGAAGACCGCCATCAGCACCCCCAACACTGGCACGGCTCCCACAAACATTCGATGTGTTCGGTTCACAGCCTGGCGCAAAACAATGTTGTCCGCGAACATGATCTCGAAGCCGCTGAGACGCCCTAAGTCGCCGATTCGCAGCCATGGCATGAAAAAAGCCAGCAAGATGAGTGCGCCAGCGAGTGTGTAAAGCGTGCGCGGCGCGATGCCGAGGGCCATGCCCCGCCGCCCCGGGCTTTTCACCTCAAGGTCGGGCGCGGCAACGGGCGTCTGGAGTGCGGAGTCAGCCATAGCGGGCAGCATTGACGCTGCGGTGGCCTTGATGCAAGCACGCCGATGCGATGCCGAGCTATTGCCTCGCGCGTCGATGTGGGCGAAACGTAAGCCCATGTCTGATGCGATGACCGCTGTGTTACGCGTAGCTTGTCCTGACCGGCGGGGACTTGTGGCCGCCGTTGCCGGGGCGGTGCTGGGGGCAAGCGGCAATATCCGGGCGGCGGAGCAACACAGCGACCCCATATCTCGACGCTTCTTTCAACGCATGCTGATCGAGGTCTCGTCGGAACAGGCGGAGGTCCTCCGAGTTTCACTCCAGGACTTAGCCAACCGCTTTGCGATGGCATGGCGCCTCGACCTCCAAGGCCACCAGCCACCTGTCGCGCTCTTCGTCTCTAAGCAACTTCATTGCCTTCACGACCTGATCGACCGTTTCGATCGGGCAGAACTCGCCGGTAGGCTGGCGCTCATCGTCAGCAACCACGAGGTCGGCATCCGTGAAGGAGAGCGCCACGGCGTGCCGACGCTCTTCACGCCCTTCGGTGACCGGTCTGTTGCCGCGATCGAAGCAGAGCAGTTGGCTGCCCTAGCTGAGGCGCGCATCGAGCTACTCGTGATGGCGCGCTATATGCGCGTGCTTTCACCAAAATTCTTGCAGACCTTCTCCGGCGCCGTCATCAACATCCACCACTCGTTTCTGCCGGCATTCGCCGGAGGGAAACCCTACCATCAGGCCTTTGAGCGAGGCGTGAAATGTATCGGCGCCACCGCTCACTATGCCACAGATGCCCTCGATGAAGGGCCCATCATTGAGCAAGACGTCGTCCGCGTATCGCATCGGGATACCGTTCCGGACCTGGCGCAAAAAGGTCGAGATGTGGAGCGCGTCGTTCTGGCGCGTGCGGTGCGCTGGCATCTCGAGGGACGCGTCATGGTCGATTCGGGTCGTACCGTCGTGTTCGCATGAGCGTGCGTGCGCTGATGCGACGCGCGGCCCCCTCGACGGTGATGGATACCTCGCGGTATCCTCAAGCAATGCGTGACGCTTTGTTGCCCAGGACGTTCCTGTCTCGAAGGATGCCATGGCTTCTGCTCGTTGTGGGAATGATGCTTGGTGCCTTTCTTCTAAGCGTGCGGAGCGCCGCCGAGTGCCAACTCTGCCACCGCGGCACCTGCGTGGGCTCAAACCAGTGTGGTGGCGCGGGCTGTATCTGTTTGCGGCAACCGCGCGAGTCCCTCGGTCAGTGCATGGCCGTCCGCTAGCGGCGTACGGAGGTATTCAGGGGGTCGAGCATGCAAGCGTTCGACCGCAAAGCGCCGGTGGGCGTAAGGGCTCCTCGCACAACTAGCCCCCGCAGCGACCCTCTATGCAGCGTTCGCTGCAGCATTCGCTTGGTTCAGCGCAGATTTCATCGGTGGCGCGACATGCGCCGCGTAACACGCAGCGGCGCAAGGCTTGGCCTGAGGGGTCTACGCCGACGCGTGTGCACCAACCCGAGCAGCAGGAACGACTGGGGCCATCGGTGTCGCAGAGTTCGCCGAGCGACGCACAGCCCGTGCCTTCACCGATAGCCGTGCAGCGGTAAATGGTGAACTGAGGCTGGCCACCATCGGGGTCCGAGAAGAACTCGTCGCGACCCCTGCACGCGTGACTGCAGCACTCGACGTCTGCCTCGCAAAGGTGCTCCTGCGTTCCAAAGCTTGGATGACACATCTCCGCAGACGCACTGCAGGCCCCTTCTACGCATGCCAGGGTGCAGCAGTCGGTGGCGCGTTCACACATCTCGCCTGCTGCGCGACAGGAGCCAGCGGTGACGCAGCGTTGCACGCCTCCGTAGCTGGCAACGCAGGTGCGCGTACAGCACGCGTCATCGGTTTCGCAGGTATCTCCCTCGACGATGCAAGCGCCTTCGTCGACGGTAACGGGCCCATCACTTGCTGGTTCGTTGGGCGTTCCGGGTGGCGTAGTGCCGTTCACGTCCGTGACGGATGGCGCCGCCGTTCGAGAGGTCTCGTCGCTCGCACACCCTTGAACACCAGTCCCGAGGAGCAAGGCCATCGCCACCACAATCCATGACGGAAGCATCACGCGTCCCGCATGGCGTCTATGTCGCATGCACTTCCGGCTCATCGGCATCCTACACCCATCAAGTAGATTAACCGCTCTACCGCGTTAGAGTAAACAGCAAGAGAGAAAGTTTGCGTCTCAGTTAAAAGAGTGGCCGTGCGGATGACGCGGCGGTCGCCGAGTAGGTCACCGTTCAGGGGGTCAAGAAAGCGAACAGGCTGCGGGAAGAAGCAAGTAGGCGTCCTGGCCCTGAGCCATCCCCAGGGTGAGCCTGGGGGACGAAAGCCGCGGGGAAATGGGCCTTCCGTGCGCGGGCCCACCCACCCCTCCATACTTACTCCAGGCCCATTTCCCCGCGGCTTTCTAAGTCTCGACTTAACGAGGGGATCGCTCACGTCCTGGCCCCGTATGCCGGCTTTAGGCCACCTTGAAGGCAGAGTGGGGGAGGGGCGTGCGGGATTCACTCCCGCAGTGCCGGGGGCATGCGTGTAAAATGCGCCCCTGAATAGCTACCCGAGTAGCGGCTTTAGGGTGTGAGCATCAAGCGCACCAAGGTGGCAACTTCCTGTGGACGTGCATCTGCGGAACAGGCCATCCACTCGAGGTGCCCGGCATGCCGGAGTACGATGTCGCGGGCATGCTCATCGCGAAGTCCCCATAGGACCAGGCGCAGGCCCGAGGGGAGGCGCTCGAAAACCATCCAGGTAGACTCGTCGAGGCTTGCTCGCCGCAGGTCGCACACCACAGCGGCAGCACCGAGCTCGCCAATGTCGATGTCTGTTAGCAACGCAAGGAGGCTTGGGGCGGCCGTGATGCGCGCGCAGTCTGCAAGCTGGGCCTGAAGGTCGCGGGCGACGCTTAGCTCGCTACCGATGCAGAGCACGCGAAGGCGGACGCCTCGTTCCGGTGCGAGCGAGTCGAGGCGCCACTCACTGGAATCATCACTCGCGATGCGTGGGCGCAGCCGCGGACCTGCGGGGGCATCGCGTGCTTGCTCAGCGCCAGGGTCTGCTGTGTTTGCGTCAACAGCGCCTGCGGGCGAAGAGGCGTTGTTGTCAGCGGGCAGTCCTTCAAACGAAGGTGCAGGGAGCGTCTGTCCACGAAGTGCCGCCGCCACGCCCGCGGGGTCGACCACGCTCGGTTTGCGTGCTCGGCGCGCCGCCGTTCCTAGAGAGCGTTCTGGCGCTGAAGCCGTGCGCAAACGTTGCCGTTGGTGGAAAAGCGGGCCTATATCCTCCGCCACAGCCTGTGCCGTCGCATCATCTACCAATGCCCGCACCGCCGGCACCAGATGAAGCGCGATGAACGGAGCGGCATGCTCTTCTGAGGGTAGGTCATGGAGACCTGCCGCCGCCAACGCTGCCTCGACGCACTGTAGTCGCAGTGCGGGAGACAAGAGTCGGTCGAGGCACTCGTTGACCGCAAGCTCAAGACGCGACCGTGCCATTGCATTAGGGTAAGCCCAAAAGCTTCCGGAGATAAATGTATCATTTCGATCCCCTTTCGAGGTACAGGATTCACCCCCCGGATAGCGGAAGACACGTAAGCGAGAGGCCCTCCATCGACCCCTTTGCTGCCATAACCTACCGCCTCGTCCACGACGGCTTAGGCGGCACGTATCACGCGGCCCTGACGCCCAACGTCGCACTCCTGAAGCCAGTGGTAGCGCCATCTCTCATCCATCGGGCCGCTGCGCAGCAGGCGTTGCAAGTGCACTTGCCGAATAAGCGCTTGCTCATGTTTCCCGTCGGGGCGTGTTGGTCCCGCCATGGTGCGTGGAGGGCGATGCCCGTTGGCGTCGAAGATGTATGCAGGGGTAGCTCAGCGTATGAGGCGCAGCTGCGTGCCCGCCTCGAACGCCGCCTCGGTGCCCTAAGCATCGACAAAACCACAACGCTACCCCAAGGGGCAGCCTCGTTTTTTAGAGACTGGCTCCGGCGCCATCCCTTGCCTCCCATGCAGGGACAACTCGCCTGGGCGGCCCTAGCGCTACCGCGTGAGCGTATGTGCATCGCGTTGCGCGACGGAACGGGCCTCCATGGCTTCGCCGTCGCGGCCCGTGGCTGTGATCCCTACATCGAAGGTTTCGAACTCGAGGTCCTGGCCCACAACCGGTCGGTCTCGCCCATACTAGGCGCCTGGCTGGTGCAACGCCTCGCCGTCGAGCTGGCGCAGCCGCTCGCCCTCGGCCTCAGCCCCCTTATGGGACCGGTGCCCGTTTGGCTCCGCGGGGCCAAACAGCTCGGCGAGCCACTGTATCCTTTCGCGAGTCTCGCTACCTTCAAGGCGAGACAAGCCTCAGCACGCGAACGGCGACTGCGTTTTCTTCTTTTCCCCGCGGGAGCGGGGCAAGGTTCGGGCACCCGCGCGATCAGGGATTTGCTCAACGTATTTTCTGGCGGTTCGTTCCGGCGCTTTGCCACGTCTTCATTGATACACCGATTAGCCCCGCCGCTGGACCCTGCTAGGACACCTAGGCATGCGGCACTCAGTGAATCACACTCTTTCCCCAGAACTCGCAAAAAAAGCACTGGATAAGGCCTTTGAGGCTTACAGCCAGCGCTTCGAGCGCTTCGATCCCAGCTTCGGCTGGCGCAACGACAGCGAAGCGGATTTATCCTTCAGCGTGAAGGGCAAGTCCCTGAACGGCACGATCGCCGTCAAGCCAAGCGCCATCGACATTGACCTCGAGGTGCCGCTGATCTTCCGCATGTTCCAAAAGCAGGCGATCGGCGTCATCGAGAAAGAGATCCGCAAGTGGATCGACAAAGCTGAGGCCGGCGAACTCGCCTAGCGTGCGCGCGAAGGCGTCGCACGTGCGGCGCGGCGAGGTGGCCGAACCCTGAGCCATCCCCAGGGTGAGCCTGGGGGACGAAAGCCGCGGGAAAATGGGCCTTCCGTGCGCGGGCCCACCCACCGCACCATACTTACTTCAGGCCCATTTTCCCGCGGCTTTCTACGTCTCGACTCAGTGAGGGGATCGCTCAGGGCCGAACCCGTCAGGCGGCTCGCGCACGTGAGTCACCCGCGCGTCGGCGGGGGCCTGCTATCACCTTGGCTGGTGATGCCGTCGGCCTCTAGACCCTGGGCGGCCAGTCGGGCCGCCCATTTGCCCCGGGCGATGTCACGCATACTCTGGGTGGAGTCGACCTCATCGGCGATTTGGAGGCCGAGCAGGGTCTCGACAATGTCCTCCGTTGAGACGATGCCGGCAAAGCCGCCGTATTCGTCGACCACCATGGCGATCTGCTCCTTGCGCGGCACCATCGCCTCGAGCAGCGCCAGCATGGGCAAAAGCTCCGGCACGACGGTAATGCGGCGCAGGTAGCGTGAGACTGGGGCTGCGCCTTGGCCCCGGGCCGCTGCGAGCAGAAGGTCATGCTTGAGCACGTAGCCCACGATGTTTTCCGGATTGTCCCGCCAGAGCGGAAGACGGGAGAATCGCATGATTTCAGGAACTTCGATCACGGCGGCTACCGTGGTCTCGGCGAGAAGGGACGTCACCACCGGTCGCGGAGTCATGATCGCTTCCGTGCGCAGATCGCGCATGCGTAGGAGCCGGGCGATGAGCTTAAGCTCTGTAGGCTCGACCGAACCGAGCTTGCCGCCGAGGCGCAGCATCGCTGCGATCTCCTCTCGGGGCACCGCCATCGATTGGTTCGGGCCCATTCGGTGGGTAAGCAGCTCGCTCAGCTTCACAAAAGGGTAGAAGATCCGCACCAAAGCTTGGCACAACCAGGCCGTCTTTGGGGCGAGCGTACGCCAGGTCGCAGCGCCAAGGCTTTTGGGAAGTAGCTCGGAGAGCACCAAGATGAGCAGGGTGAGCGCCGCTGATGTGTACGCGAGACTCGCGTCGCCCCAGAGACGTAGTGCTTCCGCTCCCACTCCCGCCGCGCCTACGGTGTGCGAGACGGTATTGAGCGTGAGGATAGCGGCCAGCGGGCGCTCAATTTCACTCTTGAGCAACCACAAGCGCGCGGCCTGCGGGTGCCCCTGCTCCTCGAGCTGGTTAATATACGAAGGCGTAATGCTTAACAGCACCGCTTCGAGGAGTGAACACACAAAGGAAACGCTCAACGCTAGCGTCAGATAGAAGATGAGCGCCGTCATGTTGGGCTGCTGCGCATGTCAGTGTTCAGGGGGTAGATAAAGCGAAAACGCAGCGGGAAAGAGCAAGTGGGCGCCCGGGCCCCGCTTGCCGGCTTTAGGCCACCTTGAAGGCAGCGTGGGGGCGGGTTTGCGGGATGCACTTCCGAAAACCCGGAGGCATTGAGCTAAAATGCCCCCTGAACGGTTACCTGCGCATAGGCCTAACCTAGCGCACATCCACGGCACGCTAACAGCGAACAAACAGTTCCAGGGGGTGGATTCGAACCACCATTCACGGATTCAAAGTCCGTTGTCCTGCCTTTAGACGACCCCGGAGACGTCAGCACAGCGCGCGCGGGAGTGTGGCTGCTCGGCGCGCTCTTCGCAAGGGCGTTGCGCCGACCGCGTCACCGTCCCGCAGCGTCTTCGCTTTGTCCTCCCCCCGTAACGCTGATCCGACTGCGCCTCTAGAGCGCATCGAGACTAGACGCCGAGCGCACGTAGCGCCTCGAAGAAAAAGCGAACTTTAAGTTCACTTTCCTGGGCTTCGGACTCAGGGTCCGAGTCGATGACAAGGCCAGAGCCTGCCTGCAAGAGCAGGGTGCTTTCGCGGAAAAACGCGCTGCGAATGTTAATGGCAAAACGACTGTTGCCCGCGGAGTCAATGTAGCCTCCAATGCCGCCGAAGGTGTGCCGTGGCTGGGGCTCTAGTGTATCGATGAGGGCTAGCGCACTCGCTTTGGGTGTGCCGCTGACGCTGCCCATCGGCAGCAGGGTCCTCACCAGGGCCTCTAGGCTTGTCGCACCCGGCAGCGTGCCCGTGACCGTGCTGACCGCGTGGATGAGGTGTGCGTAAGACTCGCAGGTGAAGATCTCCGGCCAGGCCACCGTGCCTGGGAGCGCGAGCTTGCCGATGTCATTGCGCAGCAAGTCCACGAGCATGGTGTGCTCCGCCCGCTCCTTCGGATCGACGGCGAGCGCCGCGTAGGCACGTTCGGGCCCGGCGCCTGCCAGTGCACGTGTGCCCTTGATCGGCCGCACGCGTACGCGCATGCCCTCGGGGCCGGTCCATGTCTCGAAGGCGAGTTCCATTGACCTGCCCAATAGCGCCGTTTCTTGATGACCATGGAAGCGAAACCCCAGCGGAACCGGCGAACGTCTTCGGGCTTCTCGCCAAAGCGCGCTCATATCCAGCGCTTCGCAGTGAATGCGCCAGGCGCGCGCAAGATTGATTAGGTAGACCTCTCCCGCCGCCATGTGCCGCTGTGCCTGAGTGACGGCGTGGCAAAAGTCTACGGATGGGGGCGCTTCGATGGTTATGCGCTGTGCCTTGCGTGTCGGCGCGCTTCGGCGGACGGAGGCGAGGGCCTGGAGCAGCCGGCCTGCGGAAGCGGCGTCTTCCGCACACACCCGGGCCGCGCCCGTGGCGTGGTCCACCAGAACGAACGCGGGATAGTAGGCGAAATCACTGTAGGGACCAGCCGCCGTGCGCGGCGCTTCCTCGTGTCGAGAGGCCGGTGCTCGCCACAGCCCCAGCGCCGTTCGCGCCTGCGGCGGGCCGAAAGCCACCCAGCCTATCCATAGACCCGGCAGGGGCAGCGGCAACGTCTCGGTAGCGGTGGCGCCGCCACTTGGCAGCACCGGCGTCACCGGAGGCAGCAAAGAGGCATCGGCGTGTTCACTTAGGTAGCGCGCCGTGGGCAAGGCAGCGAGCATCGAATAGCGACCCAGGGCGTGCGAGGGCGCGTTGCTGTCTAGCCAGGCAAAGCCGGGAAGCTGTTCTAGCCTGGCTGCCAAGGCATCGAGAGACAGCGTGAGCGGAGTGGTATAGGTCATGACTCGGGCGGCGGGGCCTCGCGCGCAGCTTTAGCTCACCTCATATAGTCAGAATGGGGGAGGGGCTTGCTCTGGAAACCCCTGTTCTGGAAACCCCTGTTCTG
>SLEO01000279.1 GCA_007124745.1 Myxococcales bacterium | reverse complement strand
GGGACGAAAGCCGCGGGGAAATGGGCCTTCCGTGCGCGGACCCACCCACCCCACCATACTTACTCCAGGCCCATTTCCCCGCGGCTTTCTGCGTCTCGAGTTCATGAGGGGATCGCTCAGGTCGATATCAACGATGGGCTGCTAGAGCTGCGAGTCCGGCGAGACACTGATGGTGCGGCACGCCCCTCAGACCAACTTGCTTCCACCAACCGCACCCGGCCTCGGTTGGGAATGCTCCATGGCCTTGGACGAGAAGTCGCTCCGTAACATCGGTGTCATCGGTAAAGCCCGCATCCGCCCAATGCACCGTGGTGGGGTCGATTGCTCTCGTGTGAGCCGACATGATATCGGCATAGCAGGTAGAGCCTGGTATGGTCTCCAAGAACCCAGTTGGGTACGGCGTGTTTGGGCTGGCGCCCCCGTCGATAGCGTATTTATGTGGTGCGAACCGCAGTGTCTTGCTTAGGCCAACTGTGGCGGTAGTCCCAGCCGCACCACGTGTATCAATGGTGATAAGGAGCCGCAGGTAGTAACCCAACGATAACCAACTATGATTCGCCCCTACGGAGTCGCCGACGGCATTCGGAAGCGGACGACGGATGATTTCCTCAGGAACGATCTCAAATCCTGGGCCTTCATTTCTGTTTTGAACGATCTGAGCGGTCACTTGAACCCGAGTGCCAGCAACGCGAAGCCTGAGCAGGTCCTGAGCGGTTCCGCTTTGCTTTGACACGGCAGCGAGCAGAAGGTTATCGAGAACTAGTTTTTCTCGACTTTCTGCCCAGGAAGCGCGACTACCCTCGATAAGGACGCTGGGCCGGGAATTCAAGCCACCGGGATAACCGTAAACGCGTTGGCCTCCACTGGCGACGAACGCGCGGTCAGCTTCGTCCGGGCTGTATCCCATCTGGCGCATGGCGGTGTAATAAAGCCCGCCTTCGAATGCCTGAACCACCGACATCACCAAGAACTCTTGGAACTCGCGGTCGCACGCCGTGTCAACAGCGTAGGGGTCTGGCACCTCCGGGGCCTGAGTGACCGCAGGCGTCTGCGTGATGATGACGCCACGCGGGTCTGTAGTTAGCATGTTCTGCTGCTCTGCCAGCACTGCGGCGGGAAAGACGCCGCCTCCGCCGGTGCTAGGGGGAAGTTGCGAACATAGACTTGGCGTATACCCACAGGCGTCGTCCAGTCCAAATCCAATGTTGGCCCCCGGCAACTCGCCCCTCTGCACGGAGGTTCGTTGCTGCGCACCGTGAAGCAGCGGAAATACCTCAACGGACCCCTCCCCAAAAGGCGAGTCCTTACCATATACCCCACCGCCTTCTCCGTCGCTGTCGGTTACCGAGCAGCCGCAGATTACGCCCATCGCGGATAACGCTATAAGCAGTTCACTCAGACCAGACATTCGCTGACGCGGCTTAAACAACATGTTTTCCTCTTCCTCAGTCACTCTATCGGCAGGTTATAGCGGGTCTTATGGATGAAGCTTCGCTTGGTGGAACACACCCCGCTTCTTCATAGTCGTTATACTTGGGATCGCAGACCCATCCAGGTGGACAGCGGTATGCTGTTGAAATTCGCTTACCCGTCTCTGTCATCGCGCAGTAGTAGATCACTCCGCAGTTAGGTGCATGCATAGCACAGACTGCACGGTAGCTACCCGGAGCTAAGTTGGATGAACGTCCGCATAGTTCATCAGGCGAGGACTCTGCTCTGGTTGTATCGGCGACCACGGGATGGTATCCATAACCTGGGGAGAATGTGGGAACACAGTCGCCACGGACGTGTTCGCAGACGTCGGCATTCTGTGCGGGAGGTCTCTGCCAGTAAGTATTCGCATCGCGGGTCTCCCAGCTCGCATCTGGCGTGGTGCTTCGGTCGGGTCCTGGTTCAAACGCCTGCTCCGCGCGGTCCTCACGGCAGAAAGAGCTATCAACAAACTGGATTAGGCCTCGATCAGGGAACGTCGCACGTCCGCAGTCACCCACGTAGAGGTCAACATGGCGTCCGCGGATAGCTGCCCCCGTATCATCCGCTCTGAAATAGTAGGTTGTTCCCTGGCTTGGGTACCTAACACTGAAGCAGGTGCCCCCTGGAATCACAGAACGATCAGTCGCGGCGGATAGATTTGGAATCACTTCGACTCCCCCGGAACCTATGGGTCTTCCACTAATTCTCAAAACATTTCTTCCGCGGCACCGCTGCGCCACAGGCGCACCGCTACCCCAGTCAAGCTGCACGTAGCCATCTTGCCGGCAGCGTCTCCTGCCATTTACTACTTCGTCCTCGCAGCCAGAGCCCTGGAGCTGCACGCCCCGTGGTCCACAAAAGAAAGCATTGCGGTCGGGAAAGTCACCGAGGCAAGCAGTATTGTACCAGGTGGTTTTGAACTCCACTTCACCACCTCGTTGCTTCGTCGAGGCGGATGTCCATTCTAGGCTGCCACTCTCATCGACGGTAACCGGTTCAGCAGCGCATGCGTAACCCATCATCACGGAGAGCCCGGCGGTTAACCTTACTATATGTCGCACCTTCAGGTTCGCGCTGTACATGATCTCTGACTCGTTAAGGCAACATCGACTGCTTCAACGGGTAAAGTCGCGTGGTCTAGCAAACCTTGGAGGGCTTGTCCTTCTTCGCAGTAGCAAAACTTTTTCAGGTTCGGCTACGGACGCCGATCCGACACCCTGCTCCTAACCTCACGACACTCAGGCTCTTCCTCAGAGGTTCTCTGCCTTTGGTCGCGACGCAGTCACTTAGGGCGGATGAAGCTATCTGACCTCCTCGAGGTCGACGAGAATCACCTCGTGATGAGGTCTCCTTAGCAATCGCGTGCGTCTCGTCATTGACGCCCGTGTCGCTCGCTGTACACTCCGCCGATGCGTTCGTGGGCGGTGTTACTTTTCGCAAGCGGGACGGCCCAGGCATTCACAGGCTGTGGGATATCGCCTAACGATGCGGAGCACTTCGGGGAGAGTTTTGAGCCTAAGTCCTCGCTAGACTCGGAACCCTTGTTCGTATCCTGCGGTGAGCCGCGGACTATTGGCTCGCGTCGGCTGGAGCTTAGAATCTGGCCGGAGGGCTTATCGACTAGCACAACAGCTGGGCCTGTTTATATGTTGATGGTAACTCCGCCACATAGGTTTGTACACTACGGGATCAACTCGCTCAATCCTGCGGTGCGTCCTGTTGAGAACGACCCCACTCTACCACTTCAGCGCGATTGCAGTCGGCCTAGTGAGGCCGGAGCACTAACCCGTTCAGAGGGGAGTGGGTCGTACCGCGCATACCCTTTTCAGGGTCACGTCAGGTACTTCGCCCATCCCGGCGACGACACGACGCCGCTACCCAGCGCGCAACACTACGCAAGGATGCATACGATAGCGTTTGCCACAGAGAACCGGCCTGGGGTAGGCGGCGTACGATACCGGATGATGGTTCGCGCCTGTGCAGGACTATCAAGCGCCCACGGTAGGAGCAGAGCTGAGGCGCAAGCGGACGAGTTCGACTCAGCTTTTGCTTGCGATGTCGACGCGCGCGACGCATTGTTTCGAACGGAATCCATCCAGACGCGAGCGATTGTCTGCGAGCCAAGTGAAAGCAATCTTTCTCAACTCGAGGAGGTGCACGCAGCACTTGCCGCGGCATGCCACGAAGGTTAATCGCGCTATGACTTATCAGCCAGTTACGAGATTTTTGAACATGAGTTACCTACGTATATCGGTTGTTTCTGTTTTGTGGATGCTAGTCGGATGTCAATCGAGCGTTGATCATGCGGCCGTGAGAGACAAGCAAGACGAGTTAGGCTTTGGCGACGTAGCGGCTAGGTGTGAAGACGGCCCTGAGGATACCTTCGCACAGATGCCCGGCACAAATGAGCTTCCCATAACACTTAAGCTCAAGCGCGGCACCTCGGGGGGCGAGTGGACTATCTCGCTCGAGACGACGACATCTAACGCGCTAGACCGCACCACCTGGGAGACGGGAAACGTGTCCGTAGCAGACTATACGGTCCACAGCTGCAGAATGCAGAGGAATACCCTATCCACCAAGAGCTTATCTAAATCGGATGACCTTCTCCCTCCCAATGTCGAAGGTGAGCCAGGAACGGAGGGCCTTTTGGACACCCCAACCCCTCCGGCGGACACTGAAGCCCCTGATGACTTAGTTCCACCAGACGATGGTGGTTCATCGCCCGATTTATTGTTGCCACCTACGCCATCAGCCGAACCGCCTTCTCGTACCGGACCCCCAGGTGCGGGGCTCGACTATCCGATTGGGCAACAGGGTAGGGGTGAGTTTAGCCACTGTTTTCAGTACGAATATTTTGCAAGTAGTGCGAGCGCCTGGTCAGTCCCGGGTGGAGCGGCCGATGAGTGCCCAGTCGAGAAGATTGTGCTCGCGTTCAGTCAATCCACGCCGGATGTGTTTCGATTAGACACGCAGAAGTGCGGCAGGAGCCATTACCTGCGCTGTCGGACGGTAATGCCCGGTCTTCTCCGCGACTTCAGCGCGACACATTCACGATCAGGGGTTGGTTGTCCTTTACAAAGCCAGTTGAGTATCAGTTGTGATGACTACTTCAGCAACGGTCCTTAACGGAGTTAACACCACGGTTTTCGATGCTTCGTTTCCGTGCGCTCAGCGCCTCATTCAGGTAAGCTTCAAGGTTGGTAGCCGAATCATGCGTCTTTGGATTTCAGCGTTGAAGACCTTGTTATTGGCGCATGCGCTGGGTTTAATGGTAGCCGGCTGCGCAGTTCAGATGGACGCAGAGGAACCGCGCGTGGTTAAGTCCAGCAGCCGGGTTCAGGTTTCTGTGGATGCGTTCAATGCAATGCCATTTCGACAGGGTTTCGCCGGCTGCGACCCATCGATGGAGCCGGGTGGCGATCGTTGGCACCTCGAAGTAGTCAACTACGAGCTCATCGAGGATCTTCGACCCAATTATCCGATTATTCGACCGCGTAATGCGGGAAGGTCGGGAGGCACCAGGGTGGAGATGATACCAGGCGGACTCCCTGGCGAGAATAGAATCGGTAACTGCGCATGCGTGCATCATCCGTTACTAGCGCCGCCAAACTTTGATCCGGTGGACTCGGAGGCGATAGCTGTGACGGCCCTTGAACCGCACAACAGACGCCACTTCGAGAGTGCTGCGCCGGGTCCGCGTTGCGTCTATCTTTCGAATGCACCACCGATGGTCCGAACCGATGCGTCACGCTGTCTCAACGACAACACGGAGGTGTGGATACCGGCTGAAGTCCTGCATGCGAGCGTAAACGGTCTATCCGCGACAGATGCACATAGTGTCACGAGGCGACCGTTTGGTAGGATTCGCGCTGCTCACCACCTCGATAGACAGGGGCCTGGGTCCCTCTCGGTTTTTCCATACGTTGAGCTCGCGCGCGCCCAAGGGGATGCGCAGTCTCTTCCGTTTTTTATGGAGGGTCCGTTTGGACGAGTGCCGATTCCTACTTCAGCAGGACAGTTTAGTCTTTCTTGCGTTGATATTCATTCTTCCTTTTAGCGGCTTATCACACTAAAGAGCGGTTGCGTGTGCCTTGATTGCTGCGCGCGCGAGGCGGGGTCTTGTGGTCGCGGTGGAAAGCGCTCACCCCCGCTTGGCGGCTTGGGGCCAGACACTTCGGCCGAGCGAAACAGCATAGAAGTATAGAGTTTCGTTCACGTTTCGGATGACCGCTGGACGCGGTCTGAGTCAGGCTCTGTGCTTTCTCATTGCAGGACCTTCACTTTTGAGTGGGCGGGTACCATTGTGGGGGTGGTTGTGTTGATACCGGTTCATTTTTGCGGAGATGAATACCTATTAGTGCATCGCTCTAGCGAAGTCGCCTTAGGCATTGTTCTTGCCAATGATTGAGTTGACCTATCCGATCAACGGGGTAAACTTGTCTCTCAGAATGAGGGTTGATTTAGCTCGTGTATCCGTCTTTGCTTGCTTATTGCTTGGCCAGCTTTCCTTTTTGACGTCTTGTGTAGAGGATACCGGCGAGCGGTTCGACTTTGACTCCTGGACTAAGTCATCGGCAACAGGAGTTTCACTTGGCGTTCCGCGCCGGCCCGCAGTTCCTGAGAAGTACTGGTCGACGAGCCGCTTCGAGGTTAACCGGGCTAGTGATGGTAGCCACCAGATCTATCGAGCATGCCCCGAAGTCTCGGGCATGCAGCGTGTCGATCAAATCGTTTTGCACGTATGTCAAGGCTCTTGCTACAGCGAGTTTGAACGCTCAGGGGGGCGCCGCGTTAGCGCCCATTTCGTTGTGGAGAACTCACGTTATGGGGGTGTACCGGGGCGTATCACCGAGGTGGTTCCCATAACCCATGGGGCGTGGCACTCTGGCAACCGGATGGTGAACTGTCGGTCGATTGGCATCGAACACCAAGGTCATGAGCACGACGCTTCTCTCGAGCAGGCAACTGTTGAGGCCGGGGCTCTGCTGGTGGCGACACTTTCTCGATTGCTAGGCATTCGAGTTGTACACAATCCGGATCTGCACTGGCGAGAAGTAGGCGCGGGGGCAGACAGGGTTAGTATCAAGCTGCATCGGCAGGCGAGTGCTACTCTGTGTCCGAAACCCTGGAACCACACCGACTTCTTCTCTAGAGTCGACATGGCTATGCGGAGGGAGGTACCCTTTAGCATCACTGCGCCCCAGTTTTCCGCACCGCTTGACAAGTGCGGCGCGGACATGGACGCGGAGACTCCACGCGGGGACAATGTGCGTTTGGTGACCTCAAACGACCTCTTGGGCTGTTGCGAACAGCTTCTGGGACACGACGCGTACAATGCCATCGTACAGCCGAACCACTACTTTGCGGTGTGTCACCGGGATGAGATGAATCGCCACACAATGTTCCAGTGTGGGCGAATAGTGAATCAACATGGCGGTGTGGAGAGTGCTGTAAGCAGCCTCTACCCGTGCCAGGACTCGAGTCAGTGCGGGGCCATCGGGGGCAACGCTTCCAGTGGCTTTTTCTGCGATCAGTAGGTCGGATCTCATAGCCGTGTGCCACCAATGCCCTTAAGGGACGGCAGGTAGCGGATGGCGGGTGACTTAGCCTACGTCTTGAGGGCGGGCATGGTCTGGTGACTTCGCTCGAGCGTGCGAACGCAAGAGCGTCGCCGGGCATTTTCCGCAAAGTCGATAGCGAGACGCTTACATTTCGCCTTCTAGAGCCGCGGGGACACGCTTGAAGCGCCCCGGGCACGCAAGGATCTATTTTTGCCAGCTGTGCAGCTCGTACTTGAGTTCGTTGGTGGCGGAAAGGGGGGATGTGGGGCATGTTCGGGGCCCTTTTGTTGAGGTTTGGGAGCTGTTATGAATGTGTCATCGACTGGGCCTTCGGATTCCCTTGCTATCGCGACGCTGCGGGGCCTCATCATGGATGGGGTCGAGGCCGCTAAATCGGGGCACCCGGGGGCGGCGCTGGCGCTGGCGCCGCTTGGGTGGACGCTTTTCCGCCACGTTCTGCGCTTTGACCCAAGTGCGCCGGAGTGGCCCGGCCGTGACCGGTTTGTGCTTTCCTGCGGGCACGCTTCGATGCTGCAGTACGGTCTTCTGCACTTGAGCGGCTACGGTCTCGATCTGGATGCGATTCGGCGCTTTCGCCAGCTCGGCTCGCCCGCCGCCGGGCACCCGGAGCGGGGTCACGTCCCGGGCGTGGAAACCACCACTGGGCCGCTCGGTCAAGGTGTGGCTAACGCTGTCGGCATGGCGCTCGCGCAACGGCATCTGGCCGCGCGCTTCAACCGCGAAGGGCACACGCTCATCGACGGCAACATCGTCGTCATCGCTTCGGACGGTGACCTGATGGAAGGCATCGCTTACGAGAGCGCCGCGCTCGCGGGCCACCTGCGTCTCGCGTCGCTGCTGGTCTTTTGGGACGACAACCGCATCACCATCGACGGCACCACCGATATGTCCACGTCAGAGGACGTTTTGGCGCGCTTCCGCGCGCAAGGTTGGGCAACGCTTGAGGTCGAAAACGGTGACGATGTGAGCGCGCTCCGTGCCGCGGTGGATACCGCGAGCCGGCGCGACCGACCGACGCTTGTCCGCGTCCGCACCCTCATCGGCTTTCCGGCGCCGAACAAGCAGAACTCTTCAGCGGCGCACGGGGCGCCCCTTGGCAGCGAGGAAGTCGCGGCAACCAAAGCGCTAATGGGCTGGACGCATCCGCCCTTTCATGTGCCCGCTGAGGTGGCAGCCGAGCGCGAAGCGCTGCGCAGCCAAGGACGTGCGCTACGGAACGAATGGGCAGAGCGCCTGAGCGCCTACCGCGCTGCCTTTCCCGAACTCGCCGACGAGTTGTGCTCGACCTTCGGGATCGATGCTGACGGACAGGCGAGCGCAAGCAAAGCCGCCAACGGTAGCGCCGCATCTCACCCGCTGGCGCAGCTGGCTGAGGCGACGACAGGCCTGCTTAACGATGCTGGCAAGCTCGCCAGCCGTCAAAGCAGCGGCAAGGTGCTGGAGTTTCTGGCAGAGCGCCTGCCGTCGCTGGTCGGTGGCTCGGCAGACCTTGCCGCCTCCAATAACTCCTACCTTAAAGGTCAGGGCGATTTCGTTCCTGTCGAGGGCTCTGGAGGCGGCGCAGCGCCGGGTGCCGTACCCCGCAATGTGTTCTGGGGCATTCGTGAGCACGCCATGGGCGCTGCATGCAATGGCATGGCGCTCTACGGCGGCGTGCGTCCTTTTGCAGCCACCTTCCTCATCTTCAGCGACTACATGCGGCCGGCCATTCGGCTAGCGGCGCTGATGGGGTTGCCCGTCACCTACATCTTCACCCACGACTCCATCGGCGTCGGTGAAGACGGCCCTACGCACCAGCCCGTCGAACAGCTCGCGTCCTTGCGAGCTATCCCTGGGCTGACGGTGCTGCGCCCCGCCGATGCGCGGGAAACCGCGGGCGCTTGGGCCGTCGCGCTAACTAGCCCGGGACCCGTTGCACTCGTACTCACCCGCCAAGCGATAGGGCCGGTCCAAGGCAGCGAGGGCGCTTCGGTAGCACGCGGAGCCTATGCGGTGTTTGAGAGCAGCAAGCCCCTCCAAGCCCTGCTGCTCGCCACGGGCAGCGAAGTCGACATTGCGGTCGAGGCAGGGGCGACGCTCGACGCAGAAGGCGTAGGCGTGCGCGTCGTCTCCATGCCTTCCTGGGAGCGTTTCGAGGCGCAGTCCGCGAGCTACCGCGCCAGCGTGCTGCCACCGGAGGTCACCGTGCGCGTCGCGGTGGAAGCAGGCACGCCCTTTGGCTGGGCGCGCTACGTCGGCGATGAGGCTGCAGTCGTCGGTATGCGCGGCTTCGGTGCTTCCGGCCCTGCTAGCGAGCTTTACACCCACTTCGGCATCACCTCCGAGGCCGTCTGTGCGCAGGTGCGCGCCCGCTTAGCCGCTGCCAGGGGCGAGGCTTCAGCTTGAGCGCTGGCTCGCCCACCGCTGTGCCAGGAGAGCCGGGCGCCGCAAGCGCCAAGCCGTTGCTGGTGGCCGAGTCAACGGCGGGGGCGCTGACCGACCTCCCCATCGGCGCGTCGGGACACGTGCACACGGTGGGCGGCGACCGCAGCCTGCGTTACCGGCTGCTCGAACTCGGTCTGCTACCGGGCACGGAACTCGCTGTTGTGCGCCGCGCCCCCGGCGGTGACCCCATCGAAATCGCCCTCCGGGGCTACGCCCTCTCCCTGCGCCGTAACGAAGCCGCCGCCGTGCTCGTACTGCCGAGCACAACCTAAACGCCCGCCCCTTGCCGGATTCGGTTAAGTGCACCCCTAAAGAGGCAGCGCACCCTACAAAGTTCAGTTCAACGGTTGGGCGCTAGAATCCGAAGGCGCCAGCGAGTAGGACTTCGGGGTGGCTAGAGGTACCCTTCCGGCGCGACCCCCGCGCATCGCCCTGCTTGGCAATCCTAACAGTGGCAAGACCACGCTCTTTAATCTGCTGAGCGGCTCAAACGAGCGCGTTTCCAACTACGCAGGCGTCACCGTTGAGCGCGTCAGCGCCACGCTGGACCTTGGGGGCACGCGCTGCGAGCTCGTCGATATCCCGGGGCTTTACAGTTTGGCGGCGCGCTCACCGGAAGAGAGCATCGCGGCGCAGGAAGTGCTGGCGCACACGCCGGCGCGCTACGATCGTCCCAGCGGCCTAGACCGACGGGCCGAAGCTAAGGGCGACGAGGACCGAACGGGCACCGCAACCAAGCACCCAGTGTCCGAGCGCAGCGGGAGTGACGCTGCCGAGCTGCGTGCGCGCGGGCCAGAAGCTGGGCTTGCCCCTGCGGCGCTTGTATTGGTCGTTCCGGCGCCGGCGCTGCGCCGCGGACTCTACCTGGCGCTCCAGGCGTTGACGCTGCCCTACCCCGTCGCGGTTGTGGTCACGCTCAACGACGAACTTGAGGCAACAGGGCTGCGGGTGGATGCGAGCGCCCTCAGTGCCGCGCTTGGCGTGCCCGTGCTGCTCAGCAAGGGCCGCAAAGCGGATGCTGTCGCGCTCAAAAGCGTCCTCGAAAAGCTCATCACCTCCGAGCGCCTGGCGCGCACCGTGGCATGGCCTCAAGCCACCGCCGAAGCGCTAGCCACGGTGAGTGGAACGGTGACCGCAACAGTAGACGGGTCCGCCTCGGCAAGCAGCGAAGGCGCCGCCCTCATTGCGCTGCTCTCTTGGAGTGAATCGCAGAGCGCGCCCCTAGGTCTAGACCCCGGCCTCTTTGAAACCGCCGGACAGGCCACCTTAGCGGCGGAAGCCCGCGGACTGCCGCTAGCCGAAAGCCTCATCGCGACCCTCTACGCAGAGGTCGACAACCTCGCGAGCGAGACGCTCTCTCCCGTCACCGAACCCTCACGCACGGGCCTGAGGATCCGCGAGCGCCTGGACTCCTGGCTCAAGCAGCCCCTGCTGGGGTTCTTGAGCTTAGCGGCGGTCTTGCTCGCGCTCTTCCAT
>SLEO01000175.1 GCA_007124745.1 Myxococcales bacterium | reverse complement strand
TCATAGGTCGTGAAGCGCCGACCACAGCTCTCGCAACCGCGGCGACGCCGCACCGCCTGGCCGCCTTCCGAGAGGCGTGAGTCGGTCACCTTGGTGTCCGGAAAGCCGCAAAAAGGGCACTGCACGCGGCGGACTCTATACTGAAATGGCCTCTGGAGAAAGCGATTCACGCGCAACGAATCCGCCCCCTAGGACAAAGCCTTCCGCGTCGTAAATCACAGCGCCCTGCCCCGGTGTGATGGCGCGTTGTGCCTGGGAGAAACGCGCACGAAAGCCGCTACCTGAGCGCGTTATCGTCGCGGGTGCGGGCATATGGCCGTGGCGTATCTTGATGCGCGCCTCGAAGGTCTCCGGCGTGTCAGACTGCCAGACTGCCTTCGTGACGGAAAGCGTCTCGGACATGAGACGCGCTTCCTCGCCCACGACGACATCGCCATCCGCCAGTGTCCGCAGAACGAAGCGCGGCTTAACCTCGCTGCGCTGGAGCTGAGCGGAAGCTGGCTGCTCCGTCGCTGGACTCGCTGGGCTGAGCGCACCGAGGCCAAGACCTCGCCGCTGCCCCGCGGTGAAGCTCTGACTGCCGTCATGCAGCGCCAACGTTTCGCCGGACTCGCTGACGATGCGGCCGCTCGCCAGAGGCCGCCCTTCGCGCCGCATGAAGCCGGCCACATCACCCGTTGGCACAAAACATAGCTCTTGGGAGTCGCGCTTGTGGGCGATGGGCAATCCGAGCTCCTCGGCAAGTTGTCGAGCAGCCGTCTTCGAGGTCTCGCCAAGCGGAAAGAGCAACCGCCGGCGCAGCGCCTCCGAGAGCCCGAAAAGGAAATAACTCTGGTCTTTTTTGGTGTCCTGCCCGCTGCCCACACGCGGTACGCCGCCGGGCACCGCTGGGCTCAGTCGGGCGTAATGCCCCGTCGCGATCAGCTCAGCGCCGTACATGTCCGCGATGGCGAGCAAGCGGTCGAGCTTCACGAAGCTATTGCAGGTGGCACAAGGCAGAGGCGTTAGCCCCTGGAGCAGCCCCTCCATGTAAGGCTCGACGACCTCCGCGCGAAAGGCCTCACGTTCATCGATGACGTAGTGGGGAATCTCAAGAACATCGCACACGCGCCGCGCATCCTGACGGTCTTCTGGCGCGCAGCACCGGCCGATGCGCTCTTCCGGCGGCGCATCCCAAAGGTGCAACGTCACGCCAACAACATCGTAGCCATCCCGCTTCAGCAGCCCCGCCACCACCGCCGAATCGACGCCGCCACTCATGGCAACCAGCACCCGTTCTATTGGCTCACGACCGGTACTCACGACGAAAACGTAGCAGCCCTCGTCCACGCACGCCCCTGCGACCTCGCACCAAAGCCATGCAGGACAGCCTCAGACGTGATGACCGTGTGACCTGGCCGACTAGGCTCGGGCCCGTTACGTATTCCCTGTTGGGGTCGCCGAAGCGTTGGCGCGTGCCCGCTGGGGTCGCTGGAGCCAGCCGCGGCGGCGGAAGAAGAGGAGGAGGCTGACCATGATCGAAGCGAGGCCACCGAGGACGACGAAGTAGCCGTAGCGGAGGGAGAGTTCCGGCATGTATTCGAAGTTCATGCCGTAGACGCCCACCACGAAGCTCAGCGGGATGAAGATGGTGGAGACCAGCGTGAGAAAACGCATCACCTCGTTCATCCGCTGCGTCAGCATCGAAAGATGCAGCTCAAGGAGGTGAGTGCAGTCTTCGTAGAGCCCATCGGTCATGGCAACGACCTCATCGAGGTGGTCGAGGCTGTCGCGGAGAAACGTGCGCGTGTCTGCGGTGAATGCGTTGTGTTCCGGGTCTCGAATCAGCGTGCCGACCGCCGTCCGAAGTGGGAAAGCAAGGCGCTTGAGGTAACGGAGGTAGCGCCGCTGTGCGTGCAAATGCTCGGGCAGCGCCGAGTTCGCCGAACCGAGTTCCCCGGCTTCAAGGCGGGCCACTTCGTGGCCGACTTCTTCCACCACCGGGAGCATGGCGTCGATAGCCGCATCGAGCAGCGCATAGGCGAGGTAGTCGTGGGTGCGCTCGCGAATGCGGCCACGCTTATGGCGCAACCGCTGCCGCACGGGCTCGAAGGCATCTCCTTCGCGCTCCTGAAACGTGAGAAGCACCCGCTCCCCCAAAAAGAACGAAAGCTGTTCGACCTCCGGGCCCGTCGGCGTTTCCCGCGGAAAGCGTCCAATGAGGAAGGAGCCATTGTCATAGGCTTCGGCCTTGGGCGGCTGACCGCTCAGTGCGATGTCCTCTAACAAGAGGGGGTGGAGGGCAAATGCGGCACCAATCTTTTCGAGACCGGCTGAGTCTTCAATGCCAATGACATCGAGCCAGCCCACCCGGCTCGGTGGAAGATTGCTCAGGTGCTCAGAGAGCGCGTCCACATCCACAGCCTCTTCGCTGAAGTGGTCGCTGTCGTAGGTGATCCACCGCAGTTGCAACGGAGGGGCATCGGGCCTCGCCGCAAGATGCCCGGGCGCCGAGCCCACCGGCGGCCGCTGGCGCGCGTGACGCATCAATCGGTACATGTCTCTACGAAACGCCACCAGGCGTGTGTGGTAGCACGGCGGCCCATGGACATGTGCCCTGTCCAGACATGTGGAGCTTAAGGGTCGGCCTGCTCGAGGACACGGCGGCGCATGAGCTTGAGGCCCACGGGGGCGCACAGCAGCAGGAGGGCGAGCGTCGAGAGCAGCGCGGGCAGCATGTGGGCGACGGGGTCTCCCGCTAGAAGCATGTGGCGCATCAGACGGGCGAAACACGCTACGGGGTTGATATCGCTGAGGATGCGCAGTAGTCGGGGCGTTTCAGGAATCGGGAAGTAGGTCTCGCTAAACAGACCTAGTGGCACGCCCACCATGAACACGGGGTAGTTCATGTGCTGGATGCCGGGAACCGTGACG
>SLEO01000310.1 GCA_007124745.1 Myxococcales bacterium | reverse complement strand
TTCTGGCTCAGGTGCTGCGCATCACGTTCGCCGAATACTGTGGTCTCGCTGATGCGATTGGCTTTTGGCGCCTCGCAACTGTACATGCCATTCACCTGAACAGCCGTGAGCTGTGGGCGCCAGAGCTCCTCGCGCGTGCGAAGGCACCTCCAGAAGCGCCCGGGGTCCTGCGGAGTTCACTTCAATCGTTCGGTGATGAACACGGTTCGCGCGCGGTGTTTGCCTTCGGGGTCGCACTGATTTCCGAAGTCGCCAACCATCTCTGTTTAAAGCGTTCACCAACACGGGAAGCCGAGGCGGAGCGTGACGCCTTCGCGCATGAGGCGCTGGCGGACGTACAGCGGATGCTCTGCGATGACGCTAATCCGTGCAACGAAGGCCTCCTTATCACCCTCCGGAACGCGACTCGCCTGATGTTTAAGGGAGGCCACGACGTGGTGCCTTGGGAGATCGCCGGTGAAGTGCGAGCGCCTTTCGCGAGATTGGTGCGTGCGCTCATTGAGCGTCAGCGGCCTGGTGACGAGCCAGCGTGTTTACTGCTTGTTATGGTTGAGAAGCAGTATGCGCGGGGCCAGCCGCCGGAGTTCTTGTTCCGCTACGAGTTGCGGCACGACTGGCGGCAGCGGCTTATCAACATTGCGGCAGAGCGAGCTCCGGAGGAACCGTTGGGAGACGCAGAGGAGCGCGCGCTAGGTGAAGCCGTCGACGCGCTAGCGGCTCGTTTCTTCGAGCACGAGCCCAACGATGCTTCAGTGTTGCAGCGGGACTTCGATTCGCTTCGCGAGGCCTACCTTGCATCACTCAAGCCACGCGCAGACGTCTGACCAAACGGCGCAGCGCCGGTTAGCCAACAAACGTGTTTGGTTGGTCGACCACAGACAAGCCGCGTAACCCCGTGTCACTCGACCTGGGCTAGTCTGCGGCTGGTCGCAGCGGACTGGCGCGGTGACCTGCTGCCGCCAACGTCTCACAGAGCCGGCAAAAGGAGGGGTGGGTGAGCGTGCGTCGTCAGGAGATGTCAGCTAGATCCCGGCGATGCATGCGACCGCTCTCAATGCACTCACGCTGATACTAAGCAGCCTGCTAGTATCTTGCGCGGCCGATATCGCCGGGAGCGAAGCCGATTCCAAGTGGGATTCACTCGGGGATTTGCTCACGGTCCCTTACTCACACCGCTGCCACAATGACGTTAGCATTCCCGGAAGCGAGAACAAGATTCGATATATTGTTCAGATGATGCCCGAAGATCACGCCGTCAATCGCAACGACATTAGGAAGATGCGGCTCGGCATCCGTATGTACGTGCAACCTCAGAGCCGAGGTTCCCGGGTCGGGCGCTCGGGCGTTGGAATGGGTCCGATAACCTGGGTTAGGTTTCTGTACCCCGGGGACCGCACCGACCCGAGAGAATTCACAGACGAACGGGCCTACACGAGGGATGGCGATGGGGTAGAGGCTGAGTTGTCTGTGAATGGCTGCAGCGGTTATGGCGAGTTTATCTTCCAGGTTAGTCACTGGCCGGAGGGCAGAGGGCAGTCCGGGATTAACACCAGCTTCCTATGTAGTTGCGACCAAGTTTATCGGGTGCGTTCCTGAAGCACGTCTGACTCGAGCCGATGCTTTTCGCTCCGGCCACATCCCCGGCGGTACCCGTGTAGAGCGGCGCTTGGGGCTAGTCTGGACTACACCCTTGGGATGTCTTTGTTTTCTAATCGGTTGCTGGGCTTGGGGCTCGTGGTGGCTGCGAGTGGGCTCTTGGGTGTTGGGTGTGGTGGTGGGCAGGGGAAAGGTCCGAAGGTTGGGGCTGCCAGCGTGTCGCCCGCAACACCGCCGCCGCTGCGGCCGCCCCACGACCCGCGCGTGCTGCTCGACCGGGAGTGGGACTACCTGGCGGAGATTCGCGCGGCGGAGCTGCGGGGTGAGGGTGGCAGCGCGGATTTGCGTTGGCTGCTGCCGGAAGTGCTGAGCTTGATCGAGGCGCAGGGGCAGACGGCGCTGCCGGCGGGTGTCGTTGACTCGCTCGCGACCCGAGCGTCACGGGCGTGGGTTTTGGGGCTGCGCGACCCGGCGGCGAACCCACTCGCCGTATTGCTCGGCAAGTGGCAGGAGGGCGAACTCGAGACGCTTATCGCTTCGGCGGGGCAAGGTCCTGTCCAGGAGGAGGCGCAACATGGCGTTGCCCTTTGGCACAACGGCGAGCTTGCGGGCGCTGACGTGCAGCGGGAACTGCGCATCCTCTCGGGCCCAGCCCGTGTGCGTGCGGCGCTGGACTTCCTCCAGCACTTGACGGAGGTGCGCGAGGAGCCGGCCTACGTGGCACCCGTAGATGCGCGCGGTCGCGTCTGGACACAGCTTAACGGAGCCGCCCCGCTAAAGGTGGCACTGCGTCTCGCGCCTAGTGACGGCGCCCGCGCGGCGCAGGCGCTCCGGAGCATGAAGCTCAATCTCGGCAAGAGCCTCGAAGGGGCACAGGCCGTAGCGCTTTCCGTGGAGCCACGGGGCGGTGGCACTGCCGGCGGGGGCTCAAGCAGTACAGGCGCGTCGGCCACCCTTGGCTTTGCGCTGGTGCTTGAGTGCGCCGATGAAGCTACCGCGCGTGATTTGGCGGCGCGGCTTCAAGCCCAGACCCGCGGCATTGCACTGCAGGTTGCGCTGCGCGCCTTTGGCTTCGGTGGCGTGCTGAACAGCCTCGCGATTGAGGCACAAGGGGTGCAACTTCGTCTGCGTCTCGACATCAGCCGTGAAGACATCACACGCCTTCGCGGGATGCTAGCGCGCCCCGTTTAGTGGGGGTCGTCTTCGGAGTGGGCGGCGAGTTCGGCTAGCGCGTCGAGGTCGTCCAGGGGTGCTTCGCTGGGGACGCGGTACGCGCCGGACAGCCACTGGCCCAGGTCGACGAGGCGGCAGCGTTCGGAGCAGAA
>SLEO01000328.1 GCA_007124745.1 Myxococcales bacterium | reverse complement strand
GGGGACGAAAGCCGCGGGGAAATGGGCCTTCCGTGCGCGGACCCTGCTCACCCCACCATACTTACTCCAGGCCCATTTCCCCGCGGCTTTCTGCGTCTCGAGTTCATGAGGGGACAGCTCAGCCTCAGAAGAGGTACTTGGCCGTGATGACCTGCCACTGGAAAATGAAAGTATCCCCACCAAGTGTGACAGGAATCATGAAGTCCATCTCCGTACCTAGGGAGAAACCGCGCGTCAGGTAGTAGTCTAAACCGCCAGCGAGCGCGATGGTGAACGCGCCGTAAGTGTTGTTGCCTTGGTCCGCGATGTTTAGACCGAGGCCACCACCGGCGAAGGGCTTGAGCGCACGCAACCCCGTCGGGCCGCTTTTGATGTCAAAGACGTAATGCACATCACCCATCAACGTGAAGATGGTCAGCCCGTCGTCGAACCCGATACTCAGGCGGGGCATCAAACGGACATTATCCGTAAAATAGTAGGCCCCAGTGAAACCCAAGGAGACCGCGTCCTGGCCACGTACGGACGAGTAGAAGCCGAGTGATCCGCCGATTTGCCAATCTTTAGCGCGGTCGCGGCGGTCGTACTGCGCTTCCGCCGCCGATGTCACGACGCTCCCCAACACACCGAGCGTGAGCAGTGATACCAAGAAATACTTAAGCCTAAGTTGCTTCAACATCGTAGGATTCCTCTGCTTTACATGCGCCCCAGAGCCTGCCAGTGCGTCGCCGGCAGGCCCAAAAGGGTAAGAAACGTAAGTTCCAAGACTAGTGCGAACCGTAGGCCCGCCTGGTGCCATGCGCTACTACTTGATTTCCACGCAAGCCCGCAAAGACAACGCCTAGCGCCTGGGCTGCCGCTCACGTGGTCGCTCTGCCTCCGCCTTAACGGATGCCCGGGGACGCGTGGCGCGAGAGACCTGCCGCGTTTATCTATCGAGCCTTGCAGCGACTTCTCTACTTTGTGCTGGCCGCGCGGCCCAAAACGCTTCCGGCAGCGCTAGTTCCGCTAGCGGTAGGCACGGGTGTGGCCAGCGCCAGCGGCCCTCCGGACTGGGTGTCCGTGGTCCTTGGCACGCTTACGCTGCTGCTCCTGCAGATTCTGTCGAACTTCGCGAATGATCTCGGTGATGCGCTCAAAGGCGCAGACACCACACACCGCGCGGGGCCCGCGCGCATGGTGCAGCGCGGTCATCTCTCGGTGGCGGCCATGCAGCGCGCCATCCTCGCCGTTGCACTGCTCGCGCTCGCTGGCGGCAGCTGGCTTGCGGTGCGCGAAGGCGCGTGGGTCGTGGGAGCAGGACTAGTCGGGCTCGCGGCCGCGCTGGGCTACACGTTGGGCCGGCGGCCTCTCGCTTACCGTGGCCTCGGCGATATCACCGTGTTCCTGCTACTAGGCCCCGTCGCCGTGGCCGGCGCCACTGCGTTGTCTTGGCCTGCGCTCGCCAGCCGCGGCGCCTACGCGGGTGTTGCGGTAGGCGCGCTCGCCGCTGCTCTGTTGATGGTCAATAATATTCGCGATGCCGCTGGCGATGCGCAGGCAGGCAAGCGCACGCTCGTAGTGCGTTTTGGCCGCAGGTGGGGAGAGGCCGGCTACATCGGCTGGCTGATGCTCGCGTACGCTGTCGTGGGCGTGGGCGCAGGGCGAGCCATCTTCCCGCTGCACTCCGCAGCGACCTTCGTGCTGGCGCCCCTCGCAGTGTATATCGCCTGGCGTCTCCTGCGCAGCGAAGGCAGCGCCCTCAACGCGGTGCTTGAACTCACTGCGCTCCACCTGCTGCTCTTTGGCGGAACCTTCGCCGCAAGCCTCTTCTTGACGTGACCCGACCCATTCCACGGCGGCGGCGCAAACCCACCACGCACGCCAGCAGCAAGGTCCACCCGCTGCTCAACGCACCGCCACGCACACCACCGCCGCGCACAGCACAGCCCGACCCCGGGGCGACCGGCAACGCGCATACGCGGGCTCCGTTACCCCTATCGCGGCAGAAGAGACCGGGCGGACAGGGCTCGCGCTCGGGACACGGCAACGTGCACACGCTCTCCGCGCAGAATAGTGAGGTGCAGGCTTGGTCCTCCTCGCAACGCGCGCCCAGGGGCAGCCCCTCTGCGATGCAATAGTCCCCCTCGTTGAGCCGTCGGCAGGGCACGCCTGTCGGGCAGGGGTGTGCTCGGTCGCACCTGCGGCTGCAGATGCCCAAGCCGAGGCCGTCGCGCGTCTCCGGCCACAAGCACTCAAGGGTCGCACCACAGTCCTCCGAGCGCAGGCAACTGCCGCCTAGACCCTGGCGTTCGCCGGGTTCGCAGAAGCCCTGCACGCAGCGAAATCCCGTGCCACAGGCGTTATCCGCAGCGCAGCGCAGGCTGCAAAAGCGCCGGCGTCCGTCGCCGTGGCACACCCGGCCCTCGCCACAGTCGCGGTCGCTACCGCAACCTTCGCCGAGCCCGGCGGTCGCGAGTGTCTGCAGTGGTGCACAGAAAGCGCATCCCGGCGCAGACTCACAGCCTAGACCTTCGCTACACATCCCGGCGTCTAGCTCACAGGGGAGGCGGCACCGTTCGGCTTCGCAGAGTCCGGAGGCACACTCTTCCGGGCTCGCGCAGGGCTCACCAAGAGCTGCGGCTGCGTCGACGGGCGCTGCGACACACGCCCGCTCGCAACCCGGTGCCAATGAGAGGCAGCGAGTGCCCTCAGGGCATACGTCGCCGCGCTGCGCGCAGGGCGCAAGGCAGGTCTTGAACTCGGAGCCACTTGGTGCGCCGCAAATGCCTGAGCGACACGCCACCGACGCGACGCACGCCTCACCGTCATCAAGGCACCCGCCCCGGGCGCAGGGCTCGCACATGCGTATCGCACGCTCGACAAGCTCGCGGAACGGTGCGACCAAGGTAAAGCCGCTCAGGCCTTCGCCGCAGAAGGTCTGGCCGAACGACGCGACGGCAAACAAGGCCCCATCCGGGGAGAAAAGCGGCCCTCCCGAATCGCCCTCGCAAATCGCGCTTTCGGTGAAGGCCACCGACGACAAACGGCGCAACAAACGCCGGCGACCCGCCCGACGCTCCCCCGCGACGCCCTCGGGAATGAAGCCGTAACCCGCAGCCACCACTGGCTGACCTAGCCACTCCGGCGAAAACGCCTCGGCAAGTTCCACAGGTGGGCTCTCTGCGCTGTCCGCCAGGACCAGCGCGGCAACGTCTGCGCCGACAATGCCGGGCCCAGAAAAACGAAGGGCATCCGTTTCATACGCACCTGGGGGCAGCAGCACCGCACCCACGCGTTTGTGAATTCGCGTGAGCCCACCGTCGGCGGCCCCCTCTGACTCCTCAACGACAACAAGGTCGCCGGGCGCTTCAGCACCTGAGGCACCCGGTGCTTGAACGCAGTGCTTCGCCGTCAAGACCACACACGAGCTGACAAGGGTGCCCGAGCACACACCACGCGGGCCGATGACTTGGACAAGCGCGCTCAGTTCGGGTGCGGGGCGGCCCCCGACAATCGCAGTCAAGGTGACGCTAGGTCCAGAGTCGAGCGCCACTTCCGTGCCTGCAGGGCAGCCCATCACTCCGAGCATCCAAAGCAGGCACACCGAAGCGAGCGCAGTGATGCGCCGTGCACGTGCATACGAGGGCTTCGAGCTCGCGTGCACACACGTCACACGAACCCGATGCGCACGCGCCGCAGCGGCAGCCGGGGCAGACGCGGGGCGGACCATCAGGCGACTATTCCCTGAGGTTGCTGCCGCGCAAGGCGCGTTCTGAGATGGGGGTATGCGGCGAAGGCGCAGGCAGCCGAAAAGTGCAGCGCCGTTGTCGCGATGCGGCGCGTGCGCTGCGGACGCCTGCCGGAGCTGCCCCCTCTGCCCAGGTGGATACAGCGTTCCCTCATACCCGCGCCGAATGGGGTCGTGCGTGGGCCGTCGGAACTCATCGTTGCGGGGGCGGTGGCTGGGTAAGGATGTCGAGGGGAGACGCCAGTGCTTCCGCCAAGGTCATGCGCTTGGCTGGCCTCTCCTCGCCGCGATGCTCAGCTTCAGGCTTCGCTTTCGCCTGCCCTTGTGCCGCCGTATTTGCTTCGGACTTGTTTGCTGGCGCCTTGTCTGCTGGGGCCTTGTCTGCTGGGGCCTTGTCTGCTGCCGCCTTCGCGGACGCCACCGCGGGGCGGTCAGGTTGCGTCGCCTCACCCCAAGCTAGCCCACTATCGGGGACCGTCTGCTGCCGCTGCCGACCTCCCAGTGGCCCTGCAACTTCGCCCGGATTCCCATCTGCAAGGTCTGCCGCCACCCCGGATACAGCATCGTCGGCGGTGGCAGAAGGTTGCTTGAGATCGGAGCCCGTAACCGAAGCCATGCGCGGCCAGGCTTCGGCGTCGAAGCAAAGCTCGGAGCCGGATGCGGTGTCCGCCGGAGATACCGCTGGGGTCACCTTCGCGGCGCGTGGCGTTGCGGCCGCGCCTGACGCTGAGGCCGCGCCTGTCAGTGCCGGGGGCTGGGACCGGGATACGTCGGCCGGCGATGCCACAGGCTGCGGCGAAGCACCGCGGGAAGATGCGGAGAGCGCGCCCTTGGGCTGCGGCGCGCCGGGTGCCATGTCAACCGCGTGGTCACGCTGGAACGACCTAAAATCACTTAAGCGCCGCGTGATGCGCCGGACGGCGCCGAGCTCACCTAGACGCAGTGCGTGGTCCATGGCTTGGCGCCACGCGCGACCGGCTTCATCGAGATCACCCGCGGCAAACGACCAGTCTCCCAGCAACTTAAGGGCGTAAATGGCTGCCTGCGTGGGCTGACGCAGATCGAACGCGGCGGACAGCAAAGCCTTGGCGGCGCGAACGCCCTGGATTTTGGCGAGGCCGCCTGCCACTTCGAAGAGGGCACGTAGCGCTTCCGCCGGTGCGTTATCCACACCCTCACCACCGAGGTCAAGCGCCGTCTCGAGGCATCGCGCCGCGCGCTCCAACTGGCCCTGTCGGGCGTAGACACGTGCCTCTAGTGCGCGTGCTAGCGCGACTGCCGAAAGGCCAGCAACGGACTCCCCCTCTTCATGGAGGAGAAAGCGCACCCGGTCGGCAGCCTGCTCCGTGTCACCCCCGAGGAGGGCAAGCTGGGCTTGCGCCAACCTCACGCTAAAGCGCCCGCTTTCCCGCCGCGGCAAAAAGTGTAGCGTTTCACTGAGGACCGCATCCGCCTCGGAGCGTTTTCCGAGGCGACCGAGCGCCCGAGCCAGTGCCGCACTGAAGCGGCCGACCGCACGGTCCCACATCGCTTCACCGGTCTCGAGCGCCTGCGACCTCGCGAAATCCAAGAAGAAGCTCGCAAAACTGGCCTCAAGCTCCGCCGAGCCTGCGCCGAGTACACGCCTTGCCATGCGCTCAGCGAGCGTTACCGCGAGCGCCGCCTCTTTTGCGGCGACCGCATGAATCATGACCTCTGTGCTACTCAACCCCAAGGCCTTGGCCTGGTCTACAACCGCCTGGTGCATGAGCCTGCGACGCTCCTTGGGAATCAGGTCATAGACCACGTCGCGCAGCCAGCGGCCCGCCAGCGAAAAGTGCTTGGTGTCCCGCGCCTCCTCCCCCAGCCAGGCCCCGTTGACCAGTGCATCGATGTCGACCTCGGCGACCACCTCCGGCGCGAGCAGCCGTAGTTGACCTTCGAGGAGCCCGCCGGGGACGACCGCCAACCATTGGAGTAGCTCGCGTGTGGGAATGTTGAGGTGCCCAAAGCGCGCGACGATGGAATCAGAGAGCGATAGCGCGGTGAACGATTCGGAGTCGTGCCGATAACCAAGCGCCTTGAGTTGGCGGAGCATGGCGGGCTGACGCAAGTCGCCTACCTCGATGGCGGATGGGAGCGCCATCGGCTCCTTCTTCGCACTCGCCATGCCTTCCACTAGAAAGGACTCCGCCTCGGCCAACGAAAGCGGCTCCAAGACGGCGCTTTCGCTTGGCCAATCTACCGCGAGCGGCTGACGCGACGCGAACAGCAGTGCGATGGGCACTTCGTGCATGGGCGCACCGCAGTCGTCGTCGGCGCTCATCTCGGAAGCGGAAGCGTGGCCCGTCTTGTCCGCCGGCGCGGCGCGCAGGGCGCGACTCAGCCGGCGAAGCACCAACTGGGACAGGGGATCCGCAAGCTCAACGTCGTCGATCAAGATGCGCAACGGACCCTTGCGCTTCACCTGCGCGCCAAGGAGCAATGCGGCGACGTGGGCAACCACTTCGGTCGCATCACTCGCTTCCGGAAAAAGGTCGCCGCTCGGCGCCTCAAGTTCGGAAATTGCGCGGTCGAACACGGCGGCATCGCACTCGATATGCAGGGCCAGAGGCGCGAGCGCCTTGCGTAGGTCGGCGCGCCAGCTCTGGCTGCCCAAACGCCGGAGGCGCGGATACATGCTCGCACGGCTACCCAGTGCGTCGGGTGTGCACGCCTGCCCGAGCAGCGACGCTAGAAGCGCGTAAGGTTCGAAGCGCTCGGAATCCTGCGCCACGAGATGCAAGATCCGCAGGTGACTACGGCCAGTTAGCTTGCCGTTGACCGATTTAAGGCCCGCAGATGATTCCGAAGCAAGCTCCCGAGCGGCTGCATGCAGGACGGCACTTTTGCCGCTACCCGCTGCACCAGAGAGCCAGAGCACCCGAGGCTGTCCCTCACGCAGCGTGCGCAGGAGCCGGCGCATCAGTTCAGGCCTGCCGAGGGGCGCGGACACCGCACGACGCGGTCGCGTGCCCGAGAGCGCCAAGGGGACGTTGATGCCAGTCGCCGGAAGTACGGCACGCTCAAGGGAGGCCTCGACATGGCGCACAGCACCGCAGTGGACGCAACCGAGCGCAGTAGGCGCGTTGGGGCCCTGGCACTGCTGACAGCGCCAGCTCATGACGTTGCCTTCGACGACCGAGAGGTACTCGCTGACATCGCGGAGCGCCTCCTGCATCGCGTGCGCAGAGGCAAAGCGATCGGCAGGCGCTTTGGCGAGCGCCCGGTGCACAAAGTTAACGAGCGGTTCAGGAATGGCTTGGGGTGCGACGCGTCCGAGCGGCGGCACGGGCTTATGCTGGTGGGCGTGGGCGAGCTCTGCTGGCGACTTGCCTTCGAAGGGCAGCCGGTCTGCGATCATCTCGTAGAGCAAAACGCCAAGACCGTAGAGGTCCGAGCGACCATCGAGTTCGCGCCCCGCGGCCTGCTCCGGAGACATATACTCGGGCGTCCCGCAGATGACGCCGGGCAGCGTCATGCGGCGCTTGGTTTCGAGAATGGTGGCGAGCCCAAAGTCGAGCACCTTCACCACTTCGAGCCCCGACTGCATCTTCGCGAGGACGATATTCTCTGGCTTCAAATCGCGATGTATCACGCCGAGCGCGTGGGCCTCCGCCAGTGCACCTAAAACCTGGTCGCAGATCGAAAGCATGCGCGTGAGCGTTAAACGCTCCTGGTCGAAAGCCACCGTCGCAAGATCCCGGCCCGCAAGAAACTCCATGACCAGGTAGAGCAAGCCATCGGATTCGTCGCGTCCGAAGTCGAAGATACTGACGCTATTCGGGTGATTAAGGCGTGACGCCGCACGTGCTTCCGTATTGAAACGCGACGCCGTCGAACCATCCCCCAGCAAATGTGGATGGATAACTTTAACGGCCACTGTTCGGCCGAGCACGGTCTGCTCGGCGCGGTAGACCCGGCCCATGCCGCCGACCCCGACGAGCTGTTCAAGACGATATTTGCCAGCGACTACCCTTCCAAGCAGCGTGTCGCTCTCAGGCGGAGGCTGCGGCTGCTTGCACAAGGGGCACTGCACCGCCAGCCCGCCATGCGCTTCAGGAACTTGAGCGCCGCAGAAATAGCAAGCTGCCACTGCTTTAGCTTACCTGATCGAGGCCACCGACCCCAAGCCCCCCGATGCGTAAGCCAACGTTTTGGTGCGGCGTCCATCGACATGCGCGCCCGATGTGCGCTTCACCACACACGCAAGGACAGCGGCCGCAACGCGGGCCCCGCCGCAAGGCAGGCGCGTCTGGTTGGCCGTCGACGCCCTAAGCGCTCAGGGGGGGCGATAACGAAAACGCTAAAGTGAAGAGTAAGCGTAAGTGGGTGGTGGGACTTCACGCGCAGCTTCAGGCCATCTTGGAAACAACAGAGCTGGGGGAGAGGCGTGCGGGATTCACTCCCGAACACTCAGGGGCATGCGAGAAAAATGCCCCCTGAACCTGAACGATCCCCGTTATTTATCGAGACGCAGAAAGCCCCGGGGAAATGGGCGTTCCGTGCGCAGACCCTGTTCGCCCCGCCATACTTACTCCAGGCCCAGGTCCCCGGGGCTTCCGTCCCTCCAGCGCTTTGAGGGGATGGTTCAGCCCCCAACAGACACTCGACGCCCGCCGTAGGTGCTTGGAGCATCGCCAGGCCGCCAGATCGAGACACGGTGCACAGGAGAGCCTCGAGAATCACGACGAGCCGGTGCACGCGTCGCGGACAGCGAAGCTGGCGCACTGCCGGTCGCGACGTACTCAGGACCGCGAAAACCGCCGCTGGGGGCACCTTGGACAGTAGACAAACATCGCTTCGCATGAAACCTTGCGAAGCAACCCGCATGCGATGTTACGCAAAGCAGCCTCTTCCCGAGGCATCCGCGACGCCGCGTTCCCTCGGGCGATCATGTCTCGCTGCGGTCATCGCAGCGGGTGCGACATGGTCCGCTGGCTGTGGGAGCTCCTCCTGCCCGCGGTCCCTACCAGAGGCGCCCGAAGACAGTCTGCAGGCGCAAAACCGCCAGTTGCTCAGCGTGAGCGCATTTGACGGAGAGGCTCGCCTGGAGGTGCGCTCGAAGGCGCGACGCCTCAAAGCACGCGTGCTGTTTTTCGTCCGGCCACCGAATAAGGTGCGCATCGATGTGATGACCCAGTTCGGACCCGTCCTCTCATTCGCCAGTGACGGTGAGCGCATCACGCTCCTAGACCTTGAGCAAAACCGCTACATCGAAGGGCCGGCATGCCCGCCCAACATCGCGCGGCTCGTTGGCGTCGCCCTCGACTCAGAAGCACTCGTGCTCCTCCTTGGCGGGTCCGTCCCGCTTCTCGAAGGCACACCCACTGAAGCAACCTATTGCGGGGGCGATGCGCTTGCTACGCGGCGGTTCCGCGCAGGCGCGTTGCGCCAAGAGCTAGGTTTCGCCTTAGACCGAGGCACCACGGCGGGCTGGCTCCCTCGGTCCGCCTCACTCTACGACGGCGACCAGGCGGTCTGGCGCGCGACCCTTGAAAAATACAGCCGCTATCCCCTGGCCGATGGACGCGCCCTTTGGTTGCCGCAAACCATCGAGATAAACTCACCCGCCTACGCCGCGCTTCTGCGTCTACAGACCAGCGAGCGGCGCTTCGGAAAAAACGTGCCGGACAGTGCGTTTGCGCTTCGCAGTAGGCCGACGCTCACGCACTTCGATGCGCGCTGCGACCTTCCGGACCTCGTGGAGGTAGGCTCGAGTCTGCCCGCTAGCCGCTCGTCAGATGGGGTTGCCGAAGGCGAACGCGAAGCCGACTCGGCAGAGTACCGCGCAACCCCAAGTGCGGCGACGGAGGCCGCGTCATCCGAATGAGTACACCATTGGCACAGCAGGAGGCCGGCTCCTCTCCCAGCGAAGCACCGTCCAGGGCACATGTGGATGAGCCTGCTGTGCCCAATAGCCGACTTTTGATCGAGGCGGCGGACGTATCCGTGCAGTACGCGGTGAAGCGGCCTGCGTTCTGGACGTTGCGCCGCGACACGCTCCACGCGCTGCGCTCGGTGAGCGTGGCGCTGAGGCGCGGTGAGGTACTGGGCATCGTCGGCGAATCCGGCTCGGGCAAAAGCACGCTTGGGCGCGTGCTCGCGGGCATTGAGCGTCCGCACGGCGGAAGCGTCCGCTTCGCACCCCACTGCCACGTGCAGACGATCTACCAGGACGCTAGTAGCGCCCTCAATCCCTTTATGACGGTGCGCGCAAGTCTTCTCGAAGGCCTGAAAGCACGGCGTCGAAGCGCACTTACCTACCGCGGCGCGGTGCTCGACAACGAGCAAGCTCTGCTTGGGTGCGTGGGGCTCGATGAGGAACTCGCGACACGCAAACCGCACGCGCTCTCCGGCGGTCAAAAGCAACGTGTGGCCATCGCGCGCGCGCTCGCGGCAGCACCGGATGCGCTGATCGCCGACGAGCCCATCTCGGCGCTTGATGTCTCGATTCAGGCGCACATCATCAACCTGCTCGGGGATATCAGCGAGCACCTTGGCATCGCCGTGGCTTTCATCGCGCATGATCTGGGCGTGGTCCGGCACCTTTGCGAACGCACCATCGTGCTTTATTTGGGTCAGATCGTTGAGGAAGGCCCCACCGCCGACCTCTTCGCGAGGCCCGCACACCCGTATACGCGGGCGCTCATCGCCGCGGCACCTAGTGTCAATCAGGCACGGCCTGTGTCAGCGCCCCCCACGCCCGACGGTACGCCGCCCGCATCACTGGAACTGCCAACGCCCGTAGGGGTGCCGATGGGCTGCGCCTACCGAGGTCGATGTCCCGCAGCCGACCCTCAGCGCTGCCTTCGCGACGCGCCAGAACTTAAGGCTCAAGATCGTGGTTCCCCATCGGTCAATCCTGAGACCGTGCAGGCATACCGTTGCCACTATACGCCTGGTGAGCAAAGCGAGCGGGCCGCGCGAAGTAGCGGCGTAGCTTCATGACCGCGCTTCGGGCTAAGCTTGGGTAGAATGGTGCATCGGGAGTCGAAAGAGGAAGGCGGCATGCTCTTCGACCAGGGCGATCCTGGCGGACACGTGTATCGGATCTTGGAAGGGAAGGTTCGCTTGGTCCGGCGCATTCGGGAGACGGACCATGCGCTTGGGGTCCTTGTCGCAGGTGATTTACTGGGACTCGAGGCGCTTTACAACCAGCGCCTGAGGCCGAATCGGGCGGTAGCGCTTACACACATCGAGGTCGAAATTTGGTCTGTTGCCGAGGCGCGCGCGCACATCGAGGCCGACAGCGCGCTGCGCTGGAGGGTTCTCACGCGGCTCAGCGAGCGTCTGGCGGAAGCCGAGGACCAGATCGAAAACGCGGTGATCAAAGATGCACCCTCACGCGTGGT
>SLEO01000079.1 GCA_007124745.1 Myxococcales bacterium | reverse complement strand
CAGAGGTATTCGATCTCCGTTGCCCGGTCCGCGAGTCGTTGCCCCGACTGGTCCGAGGTCTGCTCTAAGCGGTAGGGCGTGAGCGCGTAGGACCGCGCGACTTCGCGCAGCGCGCGAATCGTAGTTTGGCGGCCGCACTCCGTGGCGACCTGCTCCTCGAAACGCGAGTCGTGGAGGGCGGCGGAGAGCCCAAGCCCCTGGGCACTGATGCGCTGACGGACATCATCGGGGAGGGCACGTAGATGCCCATCAAGCTCTTCGCGGACGCTGTGGAGTGCCATGAGCACCGCGGGCACAGGAAAGTGTTGGTCGGTTTCCCGCTCACGCATCAGCTCGGTGAAGGTGGGGAGCGTCTGCGCCACACCGAGCGCCTGTCCCTCCACCAGTGCCGTGCCTTCAAGGCGCGCACTGCGCCGTGCCGCCTGGCTTTGGTCGAGGCTCTTGTCCTGCCGGCTCTCGGAGTGTTCGAGCGCGAGCAGCACAGTCGCCGTGAGCGCCGTCGCCAGAGTGACCTCCTCAACGGTGTAGGTGCGCGCGCTGCGTTGAAAGACCAGGACGCCTACAGGCCTTGAGCCCCGCATGATGGGAATCGCGAGAAAGATGGGGTAGCGTTCCTCGCCGAGTCCGGCGACAGGCTTGAACTGGGGTACGCTCTCTGCCTGACCCACCGCGAGCGGTTTGAGATACTCGGCGGCAGCGCCGGTGATGCCTTCGCCTAAGTGCAGCCGCACGTGGCCGATGGCCGCCCGAGGGAAACCCATGTTGGCCCGCATCACAAGAATGTCGTCTTCCTCTTCCTCCTCGCGCAGGTAGACCGAGACAATCGGTGAATCTAGAAGCGCGGACGCCGACTGGCAGAAATCCTCCAGCACCATCGGCAATGGCCGTGGCATGGCGGCGTCGCCCACCAAGCGCAGAGCGGCAGTGACCGAGCTGGTTTCGTCGCGAAATATCTGCACCCGCACATGCTCACCATCGCCGCGATTCATTGTGCTGTGCGTATCTTGCATCTTGATTCGGGTTCGTTTCGTTGGTGGGTACTGTGGGGGTCCTGTAACGCCGGCACTTCGCTTCCGAGACGCACGCGTGGGGACTCAAACGTGTGTCTCGCGTTCGCGTGGGCTGTCGGACTTTTTGGGTCGCACAGCCTCCCTCCCGTAAGCTCTACGTCATGCCTAGTACCGATAGCAATACCGTCACGACTCCGACCTCGCTGCCTGCTTCGAGCGGCCCCTTACTCTCGCGCGTTGGCGGTGCCATGGCCAACCGGTTCCTGTCGGCTCCGGCTCCCTCTACGACTGGCTCTACGACCGGATGGTGTCATCCTCGACAACCACGCTCAACCCTCGCGCGGTGCGCGACTCAAGCAGCGCGCCTGATCGTCGCCGCAGGCCTAATCACGCTCACTTCCGCGTGTCTTCTGCGCCAAGCCAGCCGCGAAGAACACCTCCAAGAGGTAGTCTACGAAGTTAACGACGCCTTGCGTTGGGGGCGGATGGCCATCGTTCGTCGTCACGTCGCACCTTCCTATCTTAAGTCATTTGAAGAGCGTTATGTGGGCTGGGGCAGCGCTATTTTGCTGGCGGACATGAATCTGGTCAACGCGGGCCTTGAGAAGGGCCGGGATGTGGGCCATTCGCAAGTCGAGTTTTCCTGGTACGCCCCGGCGAGCACCACGTTGCAGACCGCGCGCGTCGAGCAAAAGTGGTCGCACATCAAGGGCAAGTTTTTCCTAGTCGACGACCGCGTCGTTGCGGGCCCAAGCCCCTTCCCCAACGTCGAAGACGGCAAAGCCATGAGCGGGCCGAGTAGCTGAGCCGTTTTTTTGGGGGCATTTTACAAAATGCCCCCGGGTGTTCGGGAGTGAATCCCGAAATACCTCCCCCGAAAACCTGCTGCTTCCATTCGGGGGCATTTTAAAAAATGCCCCCGGAAGTTTGGGAATAAATCCCAAACTTCCTCCCCCGAAAACCTAAAGCTGCGCGTGGGGCCCCAGCGCCCACTTGCCGCTTCCGGATACGCCTCGCACGAGCCCTCAAACTGCTGGGCCTCTACCCCCTGCTTTCGTTGCCGCGCTTAACCCTGCGCTCGGGGCCGCGGCGCCCGCTTGCCCCTTCCGGCTGCGCGCGGCCCTCGATTGCAACGCCGTGCGCGGGGTCGAAGCGTCCGCTTGCTCTTGTGGTGCAGCGGGGCTTGAGGGCACCCGGCTCGGCGTTAGAGGTGGAAGGCGGAGCGGATGCGGTCGAGGGTTTGACGGGCGATGGGACGGGCGCGCTCGGCGCCTTTAGCGAGTAGCTTGTCTAGGGCGGGCTCGTCGGCGCGGAGGGACTGGAAATGCGGCCGCATGGGCCCGAGCACGGCTTCAAGGGCTTCGAGGAGTTCGATTTTTGCGTGGCCCCAGCCGAAGCCGCCGGCGAGCAAGCGCTCGCGCAGGCTGGATTGCTCGCTTTCCGTCGTGACATGGCAGTAGAGATTCCAGAGCACGGTGCCGCCAGGGTCTTTGGGTGCCTCAAGGGGCTCAGAACCCGTCTTGATGCGCATGACACCCGCCTTGAGGTCCTTCTGCGAGGCGAAGAGCGGGAGCGCATTGCCGTAGCTCTTGCTCATTTTGCGGCCGTCGAGCCCGAGTACCAGCGGGCCTTCGGTGAGCTCTACCTGCGGGACGGTCACGACGGGTGTCTCGGTCAGGTAGTTCAGACGCTCCGCCAGGTCACGGGTAAGTTCGATGTGCTGGACTTGGTCTCTGCCGACGGGGACCACGTCGGCGTCGTAGAGTAGAATGTCCGCCGCCATCAAGAGCGGGTAGTTGAAGACGCCAGCGTTGGGAGCGTCACCCTGCGCGACTGCATCCTTATAGGCGTGACCGCGCTCGAGTTGCCCCGTCGCGACAATGCAGGCGAGCACCCACATCAGCTCGAAAACCTCCGGCACGTCGGATTG
>SLEO01000071.1 GCA_007124745.1 Myxococcales bacterium | reverse complement strand
GTTGGCGTCGCGCTAGACCTTCAGCGCAGAGAGACAAAACCAAGCCTGTAGTCCTCGACCGAGGGCCCGGTCTCAGCAAGCGCGGCCGAGGAGCCGGTGCTTCTCAGGTCGCCGGAGCATGGTGGCCCCCAGTGGGATTATTCGTGTGCGCACCCGGTGGGGCCCCGCGAAGGCCGGCAGCCCCAGGCTACTCGGGACGCTGCGTTGGCAAACGCAAGCGTATCGTTGAGAGGCGGGCAACGTTTAGCCCGCGCCCGCAGGAAGCTGTCAACGCGATGTGCTATGGCGCAGAACGACTCACTGCAGCTTCCGTGTCAGGCGCGGGCCGCTTGACCGTACTGCTAGTGCTGCGACGCTCGACAAAATATGTGACGAACGCGCCAATTCCAAGCGCTAGTGTCGCGCCGAGCATGCCATCGGACACCCGCGACCAGCGCCGACTACCCGCTTCGTCATCCTGCCGGTCCAGCTGATGAGAGCGGATACCTGCTCCGATCGTCGCGCCAAGGGTGCCTACACCCAGACCCGCGAGGACCCAAAACCAGCGAGGTTTTCCGCGGCTCGCCTCGTAGTGGGTCTTCGGCTGCAAGTCGGCGAAAGCGGTAAAGTCATCGCCGCCTTCAACCTTAAGCCTCGATACCCCGGGAATGTATCCCTCCTTATCGACGCGCAGATCATGGAGACCGGGCTTAAGTCGAAGCGGCTTTAACCCAAGGTCTGGCAGCTCACTGCCGCCTATCGTCACCTTGTCGACGGGATCCGGTTTGGCTTCTACGCGGACGAGACCGTCTGTGGGTGCGTTCTTCGCGCGCGCCTGTTCAGCCGCCATCGCCTCTTTAAGCGCCGCGATACGCTCCTTAACCACGTCTTCGTCCGGCGGGTCTACCCGGTCTCTGAGATACGCTTGGTAAGCATCGATGGCCGCTTCGTATTCGCGCAACTCTTCATGAGCGCGCGCAATGTTGTAGGAGAGATCCGCGCTGGGGACGGATTGGCCGGCAAGGTGAAAGGCCCTGACGGCTTCCCGATAGTTGCGGGCCTCAAATGCCTTAACGCCTACATGGTAGAGGCGCCTCGCCTCCTGAGCCGCCTTGGGATTCTCGGGCGTAACCGCAGAAGCAGGCTCTTCCTGCTCATCCGCCCTGACGGCGTCAGGCACCAACCCGCCTACCAAGAGCGCCGCGGCGAGCAGCATGCGCACGCGACCGAGCCCGGGGGCATCCTGCAGGCGACATGGGCGCTCGCATCTCGTGGATGCCTGTTGCCTTCCCCTAGCTAGGAACACCGTCCAAGAACGCACGCAGGTCGCGGCAACGGGTCGCGCGTCCTTCCGGGTCTGATGCACACTAAGCAACACCCCCTCAGGGTAACAAAAAGCACGGCGTCTACGCGAGCCTTCTTATCGTCAGCGCTCAGGGTTGCCGCTCAGGGTTGCCGCTCAGGGTTTACATCGGGGAGCCCGGCTGAGCTCCGCGTTAGGGCACCGGGCTCAGTTTTGAGGCAAGCGCCAGCGCGGCAACCATTCCCTCCGAGGACCATTGCCCCGTGCGCCGCGCTTCGTACCCCACGCCATGATCAACGCTTGTACGGATAAAGGGTAGTCCCCAGGTGACATTCACCGCCCGTTTCCACTCGAGAAGTTTGAGTGCGATCGTTGCCTGGTCGTGATACGGCGTCACCGCGCCAGCATAAGTGCCCGCAAACGTGAGCCTTAGCGCCGTCTCTGCCCCGACTGGGCCTTCGAGCCGGCGACCGCTAGGGTGAGCGTTCCACGCATCAACGCAGGGCCTGAGTACAGTACGCTCCTCACTGCCGAGCAGCCCGCCCTCGCCTGCGTGCGGATTGAGTGACGCGAGAACCATGGGGCGCTCGCGTCCTATGCCAAGACATGCCAGAGCCTCATCGAGATGCCTAACGGTGCGCGAGACGCGTTCCGCAGAAAGTGCATCCGGCACAGCTCGCAGTGGCAGATGGGTTGTTACCAAACCGAGCCGCAAGCGCTCACCGATAAACAGCATCGAAACTGCATCTGAAGCGAGACCGCAACACGTTGCGAGCCACTCAGTTTGACCCGAGAAGGCTTCGGCTCCGATGGAGCACGCTGCTTTCGAGACCGGCCCGGTCACAAGGGGCAGCTCGCGGGCACGACACAAAGCGGCGGCACTACTAAGGCAGTCGCGCTGCAGACATCCGCTGAGGGTTGGGTCGCACGCTAGACGCTCGCGCGTGTAGCGTTCCGAATGGGGTGGGAGACACCACGCAACCCCACACGACGACGGTAGCGCATGCCACGCGTCTCGGAGGGTAGAGGGCAAGCAGTCGGAAAACAAACGCGGCGGATAGGCAATGATCCAGTGAAACCCCTGCGCCGACACCGCAGCGTCAAGTGCGGCTTCGGCCACGACTACCGGCCCGAGACCGTCGGGATCCCCGGGGGCGACGACAAGCGATGCCCTCGCACCCGCCGCTCCGTCCGCGGATGCGCATTCGTCCCGCGCAAGGGTCACTCCTGTGCCTTAAAGCGATAGCCGACACCCCTTACCGTCTCGATAAGATCCTCGCTTGGGCCTAGCTTCGCTCGAAGCCGACGCACGTGAATGTCGACGGTTCTCGTCCCTGCTGGATACTGGGCGCCCCAGACTTCCTGAAGCAGTTCATCACGACGGAACGCCCGTCCGCGCCGCGCCGCAAGAAACGAAAGCAGACGAAACTCCTGATGGGTTAAGGCAAGGGCCCGTCCATCCAGCTGCGCCTCGTGCGCCGCGAGGTCAATGCACAAAGGACCGAACTTGATGCGTTCTTGCGAAAGAAACTCGGAGCGACGCCACTCAACCCGACGGATCCGCAGGTAGAGTTCTGCGGGAACGATGGGCGTCAGGACAAAATCATCGAAGCCGTCTGCTGCATCAAGGCGCTGGAGCGCGTTGATCTCTACAGCCACGAGCGCCGGAACTTCCCGGAGGGCTTTCACCAGTCGCAAGCGCTCAAGGGCAGCGCGGGCCGCATCAGCCGCGCGACCCGCATCCACAATAATCGCCGTAGGTGGTCGCTGTTGGAAAGCGGACTCTTCGACCTCGTCCCAAATATCACAGGTTTGGGTGGCACAGCCGAGCTCGCCTAAGACCTGAGGAACGCTGCCTTCCTTGGCAAGCACAGCATCCGAACCGCATACAAGAATCCACATTGATTAAGCGCCCCGTCGGGAGATCGTCGAAGAAGCCCTATCCGCGCCGCCCCCCTAAGACTAGACCCGTCGGCGAGGGACTGGCGCAGCCGAAGTATGCGGTCAAGGACTAACGCGTACTTGATTGCGCGCAGGCCCACGGGAAGGCCTTCCGGAGAATACCGTCCCCTGAACCAGGGTTCACTCTGATTTAGCGCTGCGCCCGCATCTCTGGAGGCAAGGGCAGCGCAGTTGCGCACAAATCATCGATAAAGCTTGGCAGGGTTCCTGTGGGCGAAAGCTCGGTCAAGCCCGAGGGGCTCTGCCCGGATGTGTCGGGCTTGCGACAGTAAATGTCTCGCAAATCGTACCCTCCTTGCTCGCTGTATCCCGTGACCTCACTCAGGTGCGTGACACAGCGCGAACCATCCCGAACCCTTGACGTCTGGACGATCAGGTCAACGGCGGACCCAATCTGCGCGCGCATGGCCTGCAGCGGCATGTCGAGGTCACTCATCATCGCCATGGTTTCAAGACGCGTCAGCGTATCTTTTGGATAGGTAGCGTGGACCGTCGTAAGGCAACCACCGTGACCCGACGTCATCGCCTGGATGAGATCCAACGCCTCACCTCCGCGGATCTCGCCAACAACAATGCGGTCGGGACGCATGCGAAGTGTCGCGCGGAAAAGGTCACGCACCGACACCCCACCGCGTCCCTTGGCATCAGGGTGCCGCACCTCCATCTGGAGAACGTGCTCTTTCTGCAACTGAAGCTCCCGCGTATCCTCGATCACGACGATACGTTCACCATCCCGGATGAAGGATGAAAGCACGTTCAGCAGCGACGTTTTCCCAGAGCCGGTACCACCCGCGACCACAACATTGCGTTTCGCGGCGACCGTGGCTTCGAGCACCTGGGCTACATTGGAGGGGAAGGAGCCAAACTCAAGCAAACGGGCGACAGTCAGCCTTTCCTTGAAGAATCGTCTGATAGCGACGAAGGGACCACCCGGGGCTGCTGGCGGCAGCACCGCTTCGACGCGTGAACCGTCCGGAAGTCTTGCCTCCAAAATGGGCTGCTCCGCATCGACTTGACGTCCCACGAACTGCGCCAGGTTTCGGATCGCAGACATGAGTTCGTATTCCCCGGCAAAGGCTGCGGGGACACGTTCGATCTTTCCCGCACGTTCAACGTAGATAAGGCTGGGGCCGTTGATCATGACCTCGCTTACGCTTGCGTCTTCGAGATATGGCCTAATCGGCTCGAAGAGGCCTAGCAACGACTGCTCAAAGACTTCTTTGGGAATCATGCGCTATCTTTCCTTGCGAAAACGTTCGCTGCGGGACTCTACTGGGGGCATCTGCGTTTCCTGCTGGGCGGGAGCGGCAATCCCGGCCCCGGGTCCTGTCGCAGCTGGCGATTTGTCGACTATCGGCTTCCAGTCGACCGCATCGCGTTCGGGCCTTTTGTGCTCAGCAGCGACAGACGGCTCCTGACGCACGCGCTCGCGGCGAAGCTCCTCGACGCTTTGCCGCGCTGAGGAATCCCCGTTGAGCTCCAGGAACCTTGCCAGGAGCGGCTCTATGGTACTCCAGTCGGGCACCTGTTGCTGCACGCGTACGCGAGCGAGCGCCAGAAATGGCCCGGCAAAGTTCGGCGCTAGCTCGGTAAGCTCGCGATACGTTGACTCGGCCTGGACGAGGTTCCCGAGGGCCTCTTGCAGGTTGCCGACCAGAAAACGAAGCGACCAGTTCTTCGGCTGCCGGTGCAGCGAATCCTCGGCATATTGGAGAGCGGCTCGCACTCTGCCCGCCTTCAGACACACCGCAACAAGCTGAGGAGTCACTTCGGCATCCGGATATCCCGCACGCAACGCAGCGACGTAGTACTGCTGCGCCCGGACGAGGTCACCCGCTTCATCCGCAGCGCGGCCCTCGGCAAACAGCTTCTCGCCGTCCATGGAAAGCTGCTGCACTTCAGCAGGCTGGGTACCCAGCGCAGGTCCGCAGGCCACCATCAGCAAGGCATGCACGGCACCAAGTCGTGTGAGCGTCGTCCGGAACATCGAAAAGCCCAGGCCGGGCAACTGCTGCAAGCGCACCTCTTTTCTAAGCGGGCGCATCGATGGTTCGAAGCCGCGGAAGTGCCACACCACCTTAGACTACGCCAAGTGATGCCGGGACTACAGATCAATAGCAGCGAGCATTCCAGGGACCCCGCCTAATTGAAGTCCGCAGGGTGGCTAGGCGCCCAGAACCATTCCCTCAAAGCGCCGGCGGGACGAAAGACTGCGAGGAAATGGGCCTTGCGTGCGCGGGGCCAGGGCGCCCACTTGCTTCTTGCCGCAGCGTTTTCGCTTTCTAGACCCCCTGAACGGTTACGCTTACGCAACCTAGGCAGACTGATCGTCCGAGGCTTCGCCTCTAGGCCTATTGACGAGTTTTTTCTGCCTGGCGTTCAGCCTGAAGCTGACGCACCAGACTCCCGAGCCAACGGCTCAGATCATCGGGGTATTTAGCAACGTACGGCTGAAGCCTCTTTGCGGCGTGTAGCAAGGCGTCGCGGTTATTCTGCTCAAGCGCCCTCAGCAACGATACCCGCAGCAGTTGAGCATCCTCGGCGAGTACAGTGCCAAGTCGGTCCGCGAGGAGTGCATACTCCTGGGACTTGCGTGCATCGCCCCCTGCAGCGAAGCAGCTCGAAGCCTCGAGATAAAGCTCGACCGCAGCGACACCGTCTGCGACGTCGTACGGCTTGCGTTCCCAGCGTGAGCTACCTTGCCGAGCAAGCTCGTGTGCCCGAGCCGTCGCGTCGGGCCCCCGTAGGGCGCACGACTGGCCACGCACAAGCTCTGCAGGAAGCTCAGGGACAGCACCCTGCACACCCTGCTGAGAACGTTTCCGACCGGCCATTACCGCAATACACACGGCGAGGATGACCGCTGCTGCGAACAACAGACGCCTCCGTGTCCCCGCTTGGGGCCCGAGTTTGCGTCGGTCTTTTTCGAAACGAAAGCGCCAGCCTGCGATCTCGAGGACAGCGCCCCAGGGCAACTTGCCTCTGACAAAGTCTTGACCGCGAAAACGCGTCGCATGCCGTGTTACCTGCGCGGTGGAAATCCTGCAGCCGTCCTCCTCTGGCGCGACGAGGAAATGCTCGAGCTCCAATACATCCGCATTCACCATCGCAACCTGTGCCAGGGGTGAGCGCCCGATCGTGAGGGATTCGCCTTCGAGGGGAAATACCTGCGCCTTGAAGTCAGGGCCCTCAACCATGACGAATCCGGTCATCGGTCGCCTCGCACGCGCTTCGGGCGGCTGGAGTCTTGAACACACTCGCTGAAGTGACTAGTCATCCGCTAAATGCCCGAACCCATCAACGATAGAACAAAAGGGCCCATGATGATCAGAATGATGGCGAAGAACATCATCACCATCGGGAGCAGCATCTTAACACCCGCCTTCGCCGCAGCCTCCTCCGCAGCTATCGTGCGCCGCGTGCGCAACATGGTCGCCTGAATCTGCAAGACCTCACTAAGCGGCGTGCCTTGTTCCTCCGCCTGAACGACTGAGGCCACGAAGTCTTTCACCGCCTCCGTCGGCACGCGGTCCGCGAAGGCGAGAAGGGCTTCACGCCGCGCGTGACCGAGATCCAACAGGTAGAGAATCCAGCGTAGCTCTGCAACCAGAGGGTCGTTCGCTACACCCGACGTCTTGACGTAGTTGCGCAATGCGCCCGGGAAGTCCAAGCCTGCTCCCATACACAACGCAATGAGATCAATCGCTCCCACAAGCGAGCGACCGATAGTGCGCTGGCGTTCCACCACCAGCGCATTGAGTCGGGAAATAGGAATTGCGCCCCCGAGCACGAGCCCAATCAGGACAAACGGAAACACCGAAGCCGCCTCGACCTTGGTTGCACCGAGCCACCCACCCAACGCGCCCGCGAGCGCCGCAAGCAGGGTCATGCCTCGGAACTCGTCAGCCGTAAGACCGAGCCAATCACCGGCATAAACGAGCTTTTTCTCTGTCGCGCGCGCCCCACGCTCCGACCCAAGATAAGCGAGCCAAGACGCGAAAAACCGGATGGTTGGCTCACACACTTCGAACAGCGCGTTGGACTCAAGCGCTCGTTTGCGTTCGAGACCGCGGCGGCCGAGGCGTCCGCGTTCAGGAAGCGGACGACGTACAAAAAGAAACGCTAGTGTGCCGAGCGCTAGGCCGACAACCGCAACGGCAGAGTATCCAATAATTTGCGTGGTATCCATGCCAGGAAGCACTCCTTCACATGTCCACCGCAAGAATTTTGCGTGCCATCAGAAAAGCACCCAGCCAGAGGGTAAGCGCAACGGCGATAATGATCCCCCCCCAAAGCGTCTCGACCAAAGGGTTAAGCCACTCAGGACTCAGGAGATAAATGGCACCTACCATGGCAAAGGGCATGATGCTGAGAACAACCGATTGCGCCCGCCCCTCGGCTGTCTTGGTGCGGAGAACGCCGTCAAGGCGCTGGCTCTCGCGCAACGCAGCGGCGGTAGTCTCAAGCATCTTGGGCATGTCTCCACCCGTATTGCGACCGATAATGATGGCGGAAAGGGCACCGGAAACTGGAGGGCTTCCGATTCGCCGCGACATCGACAGCAGCGCTTCATCGACGGAGGCCCCCAGACGGAGTTCCTTGAGCACGAGGTCGAGCTCCTGCGCGATAGGCGCGCGCAGAATCGAAGCCGTCGTTCCAATCGCCTCACCGATGGACGCGGTGGCACGCAGCGAGTTTGCAAAGGCCAGTAACCAGTTGTCGAGCTGTGCTTCCAACAAAGCCACCCGCTTTTTGACGCGCTGACGCAGGTCCAAGCTGGGGGCGAGGGCAATGAAAGCGGACAGCAGCAAGAACGATGATCGGTTGGCCAGGGCAGCGACGATAAGTGAAGCGACGAAAGCCACTGCCTGGTACACGATAAGCTTCCGCGCTGACATGGAGATCCACAAAAATGTCAAATAGCGCTGAAGCCCCTTCTCATATTCCGCCAACATGCGCGCTGGACGGGAGTTTTCCGACGCAGCACTGATGTAAACAACAGCGCCGATGCTCACGCTTACGAGCATTACGCCGCCCGTACCCAAGGTAGAGAGCGCGTCACGCGTTGCCTCAAAAGAACTGGCCATCTTCTATCAATCCGTGGCGAATGAAATCTCCCAGATAAGACGGGAGGTAGCCTGTGGTACGAAACTCCCCAGCAACGCGCCCTCTGCTTCCCGTTCCCGTGCGCACGAACTCAAATATTGGCGCTGTGACAAGCCGGTCATCGTCGATGCCAACAACCTCGGCGATAGCCGTCACCTTCCGCGCCCCGTCCGAGAGTCGCGCCTGATACACGATTAAGTGGATGCTCTGGGCAATTTGCTCGCGGATCGAACGCGCCGGAAGGTCAAGTCCCGACATGAGTGCGAGCGTCTCAAGGCGCGCCAGAGCCTCGTTAGGACTGTTGGCGTGGACCGTCGTCATCGAGCCCTCGTGCCCCGTATTCATGGCCTGCAACATATCGATGGCTTCGCCGCCACGACACTCTCCCACAATGATCCGGTCGGGTCGCATACGCAGCGCATTGCGCACCAGGTCGCGGATGGACACCGCGCCCTTGCCTTCCATGTTGGGTGGTCGCGTCTCAAGCGACACGACGTGCGTTTGCGACAGCCTGAGCTCCGCCGCATCCTCCACCGTAACCACTCGCTCGTGTTCGGGAATCGCGGCAGACAGCACATTGAGAAGCGTTGTTTTCCCGGACCCGGTTCCGCCGCAGACGAGAATGTTTTTGCGAACCACGACCGAACGCGTCAAAAACCTGCCCATTTCCGAGCTCATCGTGCCAAAGTCGATGAGATCAGAGAGCAGCAACGGTGTCGAACTAAACTTACGGATCGTGATGCACGGACCCCGAAGAGCCAGCGGACGAATCACTGCATTCACGCGACTGCCATCCTTGAGTCTGGCATCGACCAGCGGTGTTGACTCATCGATGCGACGGCCCATCGGTGTCACGATGCGCTCAATCACCGCACGGGTGGCCTCTTCATCGGTAAAGCGGAGACGCGTCTGTACTAAACGCCCACGAATTTCAGCGAAGATGGTCTCATGGTCCACGACCATAATCTCAGAGACCTCTGGATCACCTAGCAGCACCTCAAGGGGCCCAAGACCGAGCACCTCATCCGCGAGCTCCTTGAGAAACACCTCTATATCGAGGCCCTTCGGCAGACTCTTTCGCACGTCCCGCAGGATCAACCCCAACGCCTCACGCACCTGAGGACGCGCCTCGTCGCTTTGAAGCGCGTTCCGGTCGAGGCGCACAAGGTCTAGACGGTCGAGCAACTGGCGCCTGATTTGCCTCCGCAAATCCGCAGGAACGTCGAGTGTTGCGTACTTCGATTGCAGTGACGATGAAAGGGACGGTACCGACGGAAGCTTGCTGTCGTTAGGTCTATCGCGCGCTAGCACGCGCGGCGATGCGGGAATCGACGCCGCAATAGAGGGAGGAACCACGGGTGACCGCAGCGATACCCTGCCGCCGACGTCTTCAGCGTTTCGCTGCGAAGACCCAACGTCCTTGCTCTTCGCGCCACCTTCAGGCGACACCGACTGGTTGCCTTGAGCCGTGGCGTAGGGTGGCTTGTTGTCCGCCGACGCGTTCGGCGTTGCTTGGCTCTGGGGTGCTGCGATGGCCACCTGCGGTGGCACGTAAAGCGACCCTAGCGCCTCGGCTAGGTCCATGGAAAGCGTGCCCTCTATCGGCGCGAAGCGAAAGCTCATCACCGCAACGTCATAGGGCCCGACCCGAAAGACATCCCCAAGCGCAAGCGGGGCCTCAGCGTCGCGCAGACGCGCGCCCGAGGCAAGAATACACCCGTTTGCGGAATGATCGCGAAGCACGAGTTCGTTCCCGCGAAGCAGAACCGTCGCGTGCTTTCGCGACACTGCTGGTGAAGGCAGCACTAGGTTACACGTGCCCTCACGCCCGATAAGCACTGCCTGCAGAGCGTCCGCAATCACAATATCGAGCTCGGTGCTCTCACCTCCCTCACCTGATCGAACGGAAAAGCGAAGCGTCAGAGCTTCCTCACTCACGTGCACCCCCGGACTCGACGCGCACCGGCTGCGCTTTCGGCTCGACAAACGAGGGGACTCCCTTCGGAGCACTCAATACTTGCACACCATCGAAATCTCCCGAGTACTTCCGATACACCTCGTAGGTGTCTTCGATCTGCTGACGAACCTTTGTCGGAAGGTTTGTCAAAATGGTCGGCACGATAAATATGACGTTCTGAACCTCTTCGCGCTGCGACCCACGAGTTCCAAAAAGCGCGCCAATCACTGGAATCTGACTGAGCCCTGGTAGCCCAATTTTTGAATTGCGTTTCACCTCCGAATTGAGCCCCGCAAGCATGATCGCCTGACCCTTTTCTAGGTTTACCTTCGTGACTACCTCGGAGACGACTCGACTCGGAACACCCGTACCACGGTCGTCATCGAGCTCAGCGAACTCCGCCTGCACAGCGAGCTCGATTCTCCCGGTTTTTTCGTCATAGTTGGGGAGCACGGTAATCTCAGACCCAAAGCGAACCCGCTGCAGACCCGCAACTATATCCGTCGTCACAATGACGTTAAGCTCTCCGCCGCTCCGATACGTCGCGCTCTCGCCGTTGACCGCGATGAGCGCGCCCTGGCGTGAGATTTTTGCCCAGCCTGTGACCTGTAAGAGGTCAATCTGAGGCAGCGCTTGGTCTGAGACCACAGCGGTTGCACTGGTGACTCCTGGATTTCGCATATCCAAGGTCATGTTCAAACCTGCTACGTCAGTGCCCCCAATACGAGATGGCCACCCCACGCCAAGATTATGGTTATAGGAACGCGAAAGTTGGACAAAGTAAAAATCAAGGCGAACGTTATCCGCCTTTTGAACACCGTCCGGTGACTCATAAAGCGAACGTACCCGCACACGAAACTGACACTGGCGGCCATCCTTGTAAATCAAAAGCAGTGTCGTTAACCCTGACTTTTGGGCAACGAGCACAAAACTATCTCCACGAGGCGTTAGCCTTACATCTACAATGCCCTGTACCCCTTCGGAATAACTCTGAACCTCCGAGGCAGGGACTCGAGTCTGCTCCCCCACCGTCATTTCGAGCATCTGGTCGCACTTATCGCGCGCGCTCGCGAAAGAGGGCACACAAAGCAGTGTTGCCCACACGCAACCGACCCATACGCGCCACGTACGCAGACACGCGTACGTCCATGAGTTGTGTTCAGATTCCATCTGCATCTCAGTTAATCGGTACAGGACCAGACTCCTTGGGAAGCGTACGGCGCTTTTTGCTGACTTCTTCAACGCGCCGAAGCACTTCTTCATGCGTCGCACGGTCAGGCTCATCGCTCACCGCGATGTCGTCTGGATTACGCAATGTCAGCGACAAGACGCCGGTATTCGCCGCGTGAGTCAAAATGGCAGCGTCTTTGACCGAGACTCCAAGAGTGGCCTGGTTATATGCCCTTGCCTGTCGGTCCGTTCCCGCAAACTCCCCACCCGTGTCCGCGCCCACCGCAAGCACCAAGACATTCTGGAGAATAAGCACAGTAAACTTGTTCTTCGTCTCCATCTCCGAAGTCGGCGTGTAGAGAACGTCGACCCTGTCACCCGGCCGAAGCAACCCTTCAAAGGATGACGTATCCTCAATGCGAATGCGTACCGCCCGCTGTCCGGCAGGGATAAGCGCCGACAGATTACGTCGATGCTCGGTGGCTGCGACTAGATCTGACCACAACAGCGCCTGATTCGGGCGAATAGGCATCGATACCCTCAAAGATACGACGCGCTCAGCGTCCTCGATGCGGACATGCCGGTCCTCGATATAGGCTTCCGGTATACGCCTAACCGTCAAGTTCTCCTGAGTCACAACGCTTCCGAGTGGAATGGCATCACGGGCGACCAACACTTGGATGGGTTGCCCGCCGGACACCTCCCTCTCGAATCGGTTCTTGTAGAGCATCAAGAGAAAGGCACCCGTTCCACCCAACACGAGCGCTAAGAGCAACGCCACTCGGTTCACGCACACCCCCTAGACGTTCCCGCGTTGCCCAACGCGACCTCGTTCCGGAGGTACCGCCTTGACGGCAAGTACAAGGCAGACACCGCAACATCTCCTGCTCCTAGACGCGCGCTTGCCGCACTGACTCGCCTCTGCATGTTGCCAGGATAGCCAAAGGCACGTCCCGCCGTCAGCAACAAAGAGTCGTGGCCGGAGGCAGAACCCAGGAGGCTCCGGACGCACGCGACGCTCCCATATTGAGCGCGATGCCTCGCGTCACCCTCTACGGGACGCAGGAAATAGTCCATACCTTTTAGCGTGTTACAGATCCACGCACGCCATACGCTTCGTGGCATGATTGATGCGTTGTACTGAGACGTGAGCGCAACAACGGCACCCGCGACCAGCACCGAGTACGAGCAGAGCACGCCACGACTATCGTTGCGTTGCGAATCTGACGCTCTCCTGCAGGCGTCACCCCGCCAGGGATCAGCTCTGCAGGAGCAAGCCCTAAATGACTCCGTTCTCCATGACTCAGTCGTGCACGACTCAATGGGTCTTGTTCAGACCGAGTACACCATTCTTCTTGTCATGGTCCCTGTAGGCTCCTACTTCTTATGGTTTCTTTTTGGAGACTGGCTCGCAGTTGCACTCGGAAACTGGCTTCAGACTCCGTTCTTTTTCATGCCTACCGTGTGGGGCTCATAGCGATGCACAATGAACGACCGCTACAAGACCTCATTGATGACACAAGCGGCCTTGTTATCACTGAGTACATCATCTTACTCACCGTTGTCACTACGATGGCAGGAATGGCACTTGTTGGCATCGGAATACCCTTCTGGGAATCTTTTGCCCTTACACAGTCACTTGTCGCTGCTCCCGTACCTTAGGCTCCGCACACCCATAATCGTACAACTGAACCAACCACTATGCACACCACTGAACCACAGATAGAAAGACAAAGAGGCACATCTATGAACCACATTCGACGTATCACATCACGACTCGCGGGACACAGTCGCTCACTCGCCAAGGACTCCCGAGGCATGACTACCGTAGAGTACTGCGTTATCTTGGGCGTAGTTGTCGTATTCGGCATTACCGTATGGTCGTCATTCGGTGAACAGGTGAACGAACGTATCACCGCGAACACAGGCGCCATTCAAGGTATGCAAGGCGCCACTGCTCCCTAGTCCTGAGGTAACCGTTCAGGGGGTCTAGAACGTGAACACGCTGCTGGAAGAAGCAAGTGGCCGCTCTGCCCACCCTGAACGGTTACCTTGACCAACACTAAACCATAATGTCAGGGCTTTTGTGTCCTGGACCTTCAACCTCACATGCAACATTTATCTAGCTATATACAAAGTGGATCCATCTGGACACTTATACCCGCTTGCGTAGCCCTTGCCGCATGTGCTTACGCCGCTTTCACGGACCTCCGCACCGGACACATTCATAACTGGATGACGTTCAGCCTCATTCTGTCGGGACCTGCGTTTCATATGTTTACAGGAGGTGTCAATGGACTTGTGGGCTCGCTCCTCGGACTGTTCGGATGCAGCCTCGTTCCATATTTTCTCTTCACCAGAGGTGGCATGCACGGCGGAGACGTTAAGTTATTTGCGGGCCTCGGGGCATGGCTTGGCTTTTATATGGGCGTTGAACTTCAATTCTATTCCATGCTTTTTGCCGCATCATTTGGGATGCTGCTTTTGATCCGGCGCCGGGAGTTTCTCGGTAGTCTCCTACGGACACTGCAGCTCTTCGCTGCTCCGTTTTCGCGAAAAGCGCGGGAGCGAGTGGCTGCCTCTTCGACTTCGCTCGAACTCCGTATTGGCCCCGCCATCTTTCTAGGCACGTTTGCAAGCCTCGCGACGGCACTTCTTGAGGCCACCGCGTAGCGTGTTCGCCCTCAAGAACACCAAACTAGAGCTATTCATGGACTCTTCTAACAGGAATAACTCGAATGCACCTGAGCGTGCAGGTCATAGCGCGTGTGTCTCACTCATGCGGGACACACTTGGTGTTGTTCAGGTTGAGTTTCTGCTAGCTTTTCTCCCGATATTCATGTTGTTTCTCGCGTGTCTTCAGATGGGCATGCTCTATACCGGGGAGCTGATGGTGCAGCACTCCGCGAATGCAGCGGTTCGAGCAGCAGCCGTTATTTTGCCAGACGACCCCGCTCACTACAGCGGGGCAAGGGTATTCGAGAGCGGTGCGGGGCGCGGGGGGCGCGATGGCGGGGAACTCGACGGCATCGGACGTTTCGCGAGCGGCAATGCAGTTCGAAGATCCGCAGGCGGCAGTAGATTGGCGGCAGCTCGCAGTGCCGCGGGACTCGCTCTTGTCGGCCTGGCACCGTCTCTCGACGGATTGAGTGAGCAAAATCGAGTCGAACGCGCGGTCGGTGGCCTGATGGATGAGCGACTCAACGCTGGTGCGATACGTTTTGTCGAGTCCTCGGTCGCGTTAAACTTCCCGGTTGCGCCCGGGAGCCAGCAGTTTCGACAAAGGTTCGGACCCAACGACCTGCTCACAGCCCGTGTTTCATTCTTGATGCACTGCGGTGTGCCCATCGTGAGTCGCCTCATGTGTTCAAAGCCTTCAGAACTTAGGGCCGGAAGCGCACAGGCGCTCGAACGCCTCAGAGAGACGAACGCGGTGCGGACGCTGCGTGAACGACGCGCGAGTGAACAAGGCGGCAGTATGGGCGAGCTGGCATCGACATTTAGGCCTCCCCAAGGTGGCGCCCTAGAAAATCACCGCTTCTACCTGCTCCGCTCAGAAGCACAGTTTCCCATGCAAGGGGCGCGCTATGACTATTGATCCACGTACGCAACTAGGCGCGGATCAGGCCGACTGCGCCGCCCATGCGTGTCCGGTTAAGGGCCTGAGCCGGCTTACGTCATCGCCAAGAATACTCACGGACCCTAAGTTCGCTGCGGTTTTTGGCTGTGGGCGCGCTCGCCTCAGACCCTCACCCAAACACGCAGCTCGCTTAACCGATCACGCATGGTGCGCAGCCCTGTCCGTTTGCACCTCACATGCATCTACTGTGAGCTTCGGGACGGACACCCAAACGAACATGACGCGGCTCGTCAGAGATGAACGCGGCGCGATACTGATGATGGCGGTCTTCATGTCTGCCATGCTACTCGGACTTCTGTATTACATATCGGGGGTTGGTCAGACCATCCTTTATCGGGAACGCTCCCAGAACTCCGCGGATTCTATCGCATTCAGTGCGTCTGTACTCAAGGCACAGAGCATGAACACGCTTGCCATGCTGAACGTGTTTATGTCCGGTGTTGCCGCGCCAATCGCGATGTCTCGATCTATTCGTGAGATCACCTTTCCTCAGGCCTATGACGCGTGCGTGTCAGCGACACGCGATGAGGAACGATGCCAAAGGTATTGGGGAGACAAGCGGCAGGAAGCGGATGGTCGCGTGCGACAGGTTGAGATCCCGGCGGGACGACTGCTGCGCGACGCACGGCGTATAGGCAACTACTTGGTGGACCACGCTTCGGAAATCAGCGGCGAGTATGCTCAGCAGCTCATGCGCGCAAAGCCGACAGATTCGATCGATACCGGATTTGTCGCTCCGACGACGGAGCGCCTCCCAGTACGGAACGCCGACACCCACCTCTGTGAACGCAGACTGCGAACACCAGCAAGCGAGTACGGAAGACCTACCGCGCTCGATTTTGACGGGAATCGCTATTACAAGAATATCGCCGAAGGGGCCTATGCATTCGAGTTGAACAGTGAACTTCCTCGGCTGTGCAACAACGACCTAACACTTTATCAACTGGAAGACGATGCGAACATGGGCGGCGAGGACTACCAGGTCAGATCTGGGGTTTTAGGCACACCGCCCTTCGACTCGTACCGGGAAGGCATGACGCTCGCCCGCTGGAGTCGGGACACACCAACAGGCAGCGTTGCGCGACAGCGACTGGAGACCTTTTCGAGGCTCGGCACAGCACAAAGCGAGTTTTATTTCGATGGCGAGGGGCGGCTTGAGCTGGAGGAGTTGCTCTGGGAGGCGCGCTGGCTGGCGCGACTCCGCCGCTTCCGCCTCGACAACAACACGCCGGTGGAGCTCAACCGCGCGTGCAACCAGTCCGCTGCGGGCCAGTGTGGCGTCCTACTTCAGATTGATGACATCGCCGGGATAATGGTGCACTAGATGCGACGCAGCAGAACACAAGCAGGCACGGCAATGATGGAAGCGATTCTTGTCATCCCCACGCTGATCGCGTTTTTCGGTACCACACTCTACATATACCGCTCGTACTCTCGGCATGTCGGCCTCGCCGCAGTCGCACGTGCTGAGACCTGGACGCATGCCTACGGGGCGTGTCGTGGTGGCGGCGGCGGGAATAACACACGCACCGATTCCATCAGCCCGGGGCGTCGGGGAAGCCCCATGCGCGCTGCAATGTCTTGGCTAGAGACGACACCGCCCGCCCTCGCCCGTCTTTTTGCCTGGCCAGACGTTCCTCAGACGGCGTTCAGCACTATCCAACGGGGCGAAGTTAGTGCCCCCGACTACCTGCAGAAAAACTCCGTACGTCGCGTTGCGTTTGGGCTTTCCATTCCCTGCAATATTGAGCTTGAACCCACTCCAACAGTAGACGACGCCGTTCGGACCACCTGGACTGCGCCGGGGGAGCTCAATCCTTTCGATGGCGGTGTTATCCGCCCCCCTCCCCTGCGTTTTCCCTAACCGACCTCCCGGATGTCTGACCTTGGCTAAGACGCGGGAAGGCAAGCCCGTTGACTCCCACGGCGTCGACGCCCCCGCCTCTCTCTACGACACTCACCATCCCTCACGAGCCGCGCATGCCTAAACCCAATCCCGCTACCTCTACCGCACGCGATGCGAATCAACCAGACCTTATCTCCGAGGAACCGACGTTGCTTCTCCCGAAGGATGCCGGTGGGAAGGGTCGCGCATGGCGCACACCCCTGATGGTGTCTGCCTCGCTTGTCGTGCTCGGACTTATCTTTTCAGGATGGGCACATCGCAAAGCGGCGCGACTGACGGGGCAGGGGCTGCGTATGGGCGTTGCAATGGCTGCCGCGGAGCTCGCGGTCGGCGAACCTCGCCAAAGAACCCTTTTGATCAACGGAATGCCTCTTTTTCTAAAGACTGTCGTTCGTGACCGCGAAGACGGTGATTTTCTGGATGCATTCGCTGCGCGCTGTGATGCTGACAACGAAGCAATCTTGAGGCGATTGACGCGTAACCATTGGGGTGGTGAGGCTATGGCCAAGGCACTTGTCGGGCTAAGTCAGGCGCTGCGATTTCGCGGTGAGCACCATGGCGGTTGTATTGAGCTTCAGCAGGGCATCGCGGACGTCGGAGAACTGTGGGAACGCCTGACGAACGCTGTCTCTTCGGGCGACATCAGCGAGCTTGGAGGCTGGCACTTCGCGATCAAGCCAGGGTCCCCAAGCGCATCTGAGGGAAACAACCGCGCGTTCTACGCTGAGTTTTCGAGTGGGCCGGGCTTCTCGCTGGCCGGACTAGAGCCGAAGGCGCCGTCTTTAACGTCGGAAGGTCGGAGCGACGCCCCGGGCATGCTTCTGGATGAGCGCTTTCGACCAAGCAGAGCCCAACACCTTGCGACCTTCGCCGAAGTTGGAGCCCCCGACGCGCTTACCATTTTCTCAACCGAAGCGGATCCAGCGTCTACGCTGCGCGATTACGCGGGTCGGCTCACGCGCATCGGTGTAGATGTCGCAGCGACGCGGACGTCAACGGACGGCAGTCTGCTCGTGGCGCATGAAGGCGGTCACTCCTTCTTTGTCATCGCGCTCCCCCCCCTCCAGACCGGTGACGGCACCACCGTCGCCGTGATCAAAAAACTTCGTCCTCACCAGCTCCCCAAACAGGACATGCCTTAGCGCCGCGCCCGACTTTTCGGTCGCCAGCAATTCACCGCACTGGAGCCCCATTGGACAACCCGGACCTTGCTGAGGGCACGGCGGTAGTGGTACTAAGGTTCCATGCGTGATGTTCTTATAGAGTGGCAGTGCCGTCGCCGGGCGGAGACTTCGGCTGAGATCCGCGTCGCTAGCGCTGCGTCCATCAAGATGCCGTGTTCTGCGCGGAAGGGGCTCGCACGGTCGGCGATTGCTGCGATGTTCATCACTGGGCTGTTTCTCGTTACCTCTTGCGACAAGCAGAAGAAATCAGCGGATGCGGCGCGGAGCGAGAACGCCGCCGCAGTACCACCGAGCCCCGCAGCGAGCGGTGGAACGGCCCTCGCCGCCGCCCGTCTCATTACACCTCCAGAGGCCGATGAGAAAGCTCCGGACACGTTTAGGGTGAAGCTGGAAACGACCAAAGGAACCGTGCACATGCGTCTGAATCGCGCGTGGGCGCCTAAGGGCGTTGACCGCTTCTACACATTGGTGAACGCAGGCTTCTTCGAGAGCGTGGCACTCTTTAGAGTGATTCCAGGTTTTGTCGCACAGTTCGGCATCCACGGAAATCCGGAGACCGCCAGCCTTTGGCGGAATCATACCATCAGCGATGACCCCGTAAAGCATGAGAACCGGCGTGGAACGGTCGTGTTCGCAACAGCGGGACCCAACACCCGCACCACGCAGCTATTCATCAACTTTGCGGACAATACCAACCTCGACGCGATGGGCTTCGCCCCTATTGGTGAGATCGAAGACATGCAGGTGATTGACTCAATCTACTCGGGCTATGGCGAAGGCGCGCCAACAGGCAACGGACCAGACCAGCGCGCGATGCAGGAGCGAGGCAACGTCTACCTTCAGTCAGACTTTCCTAAACTCGACTACATTGTCCGAGCCACGGTCTTGGAAAAGTAGAGATGCGCGACACTGCTCAATGCGCGATAAACGTGCCTTAGAGGGCTAGTGCCACGAGTTCTCCAAGTCGCCTTGAGACGATATCTTCGAGCTGTCGTTGCGTGATGGCGCCCTGGTGAACAAGCACCTCACCGATCCGGCGGTGCTGGGCTTCGGATACGATACGGCGCACGCGAAGGACCTCCTGCCGTGTAAGCACACCCTCCTCCACCAGGTAGTGCGCAAAGTCGAAGCGGCCGCTTCCGTGGGCAGAGAGCGAGGCGAGATGTCGCGCGCGCCACTTTTCTAGACCAGGCGGGGATAACAATCCCAAGGACAGCAGTCCATCATCAAACGTCGTGCCTCTGCTCAGACGCTGATGCTCAAGTGCATCGCAAAGCGTTGTCTCAGAAATCAAGCCTTCTTCAATGAGATAGCTTCCGAAACGTCGTCGCGCCATTCATCCCCCTTTTGTGGTCAGCAGAAGCAAGCAACGACTTAAAGCCACTACTCACCCCGACCCTTGAGAGTGCATCATTCAAGTTTCAATGTAAATAGACCACGGTTCAATTGTAGGTTTGCCTTTCGAGCGGGTACCCGTTCAGGGGGCCATTGTACAAAATGCCCCCTGAACGGGTACCGCTGAGGTGAGCGGCGGCGGAAAACCCGGCGAGAGGCGGCGCTTCTGCGTATAACATCGCAGTGATAGTATGCGTTCTTCACCTGCGTCCCCAGGCCAGCGGTTGAGTTCAGGCGTTCGTTGCGAGCGCCTCTCGGTTTCGTGTGGGCGTTGGGCGTTCGCAGTCGTTGGCTGCACCGTCATCTGCACGAGTCTCTTTGCCGCCAGAGCGCTCGCTGAGCAGGACGTCTATGAAACTAAGCGCCTGCTCCACGCGGTGCGCGAGGCGGGCTTCTGTCCGGTCGAGATGTCGGATGGTGAGCGCATCGCCTTCATCCACGTCTACCGTGATCCCATCTTCCCTGAGGCGGAAGTCTTGCCCGGCTGGTTTAATTTTCCGCATATCCTAACGCGGCACGAGATTGTCACGCGCGAGATTCTCTTCGAAGCAGGCGACGGATTCGACCAGGCGCGCGCAGACGAGACCGAGCGAAATCTGCGGGGACTCGGCATCTTCTCGCTCGTAAGAGCCTTGCCGGTGGCGCACTGCGAGACACCAGAAGAAGCGCCGGGACTGCTCGTGTACACACGCGACCTCTGGAGCTTGCGGTTGGAGATGGACTTTCAGCTCACCGGGCCGGTATTAGACCGCCTGCTGCTCCGGATGGTGGAGCGCAATTTTCTAGGTCTCAGGCAAACCGTCGGGGCGGGCTTTCTTCTCAAGCCCGACGTCTTCGAAACCTCACTCATCTACAATAACCCCCGCCTCCGGCGCGCAGATATCGCGCTCTCGCTAAGCCCCTCCCTCATTTTCCGGCGGGACAGCGCCTTTGGTGCCGGAACGCTGGAGGGGGCCGGGATCGCAGCGTCAGTAGCGAGTCCCTTCTACAATTTAAAGGCGAAGCGCGCTTGGGCGCTCACGACCTCCTTCCGCCAGGAGGTTATCCGCAATCTGACGCAGGGCCAGTTGCGCATCTACACGCCTCCTGGGAGCAGCGACGCTGCCGACCGCATCGGCGAGGCTTGGAACCAGACCTCCGCAAACGCGAGCATTACCCGCGGCAGGCGCTACGGTGATCCCAAGCGCTTGCTGTTCCAAGCCGACTCCGGATTCAACCTAAGGCTGCGCGACGTAAGCACCTACCAGCGCGGCGAAGCCTCTGATGAGGCGGTAGCGGAGTTCGAACGCAGCGTGCTGCCGCGAGAGCGCCGTGAAGTTGGTCCAACTGTCTCACTCTTAGCCTTTTCACCGACCTACAAGATTCTGCATAATCTGGACACCTACGGCTCCAGCGAGGCCTTGCGCTACGGCCCAAGCGTGAGGGCACATGTGCGCGTTCCGCTCGTTGCCTTCGGCTCACTCGAAAACGCTTTCGAACAGGATATCTCTGCCGGTTGGAAGTGGGTCTTTGAGGATAGTGCGATACAGACCCTAGTGAGCGCGGGCTCGCGCATCAGTCCGGCGGGGGTCGTCAATCAGCGCGCGGGACTGGTGCATCGCATGGCCGGTCCCATGCTCGGATGGGTGCGGCCGGTGGCTCAGGGCGCGATAAGCCTACGCCATAGGGACGAAGACAATACGCTGGTGACACTGGGGGGGGATTCCGGGTTGCGAGGCTTCGCATCCCAGGAGTTTGGGATTCGTGGCGGCTCGCGCGTCCTCTTCAACGCCGAACTCCGTTCGAAGCCCTGGGTGTGGAGCTTTGTGCACCTCGGCGCCTCGCTTTTCTATGACAGTGGGGCGCTTTTCGGAGATGGTGAGCCTCTTCAGTGGCATCACAGCGTCGGCGTCAGCCTCGCGGTCATGCTACCGCAGATCAATCAAGAGGTGATTCGAGTGGACGGGGGCGTTCCGCTCGAGGGCACGCCAGTTCCCGTGCCTAACCTGGCTTTTGGCCAAGTGATTCAGTTCAGTTCAGCGACGGACCCACTTGGAATCAACTAACGCGTGTGTAACTGTTCAGGGGGGGGCATTTTACAAAATGCCCCCGGGTTTACGGGAGTGAATCCCGCAAACCCTCCCCCACTCTGCCTTCAAGGTGGCCTAAAGCCGGCAAGCGGGGCCAGGGCGCTCACTTGCTTCTGCCCACAGCGTTTTCGCATTCTGGCCCCCCTGAACGGTTACAAGCGTGTGACCTCGACGCGAGCTGTACAGCGCGGACGTCGAAGGAAGTTGCACCGTCCTTTTTACAGGTCACCGCTTGAGTCCCAGTCGAAGCAACGTCGTTGCTGCGCTATGTCACAGCAGCGACGCCGGTAGGGTCGGCGGGGAGGTGCAAGGACACCTGCATCCTCGAGGTCCCCACAGCACATTCGCCAGAACGGAGTTCGAGAGACATGGCTGACGCCAAGGACACAGCGGGCGCGACACACACGGGGAAAGACGCGGCACCGCGCACCGCGACCGAAGCATTCTTAACAAAGTGGCGAAAGCTCTACGGCGACGCACATCTTGCGCTTGGGCGAGAGGTTGTGGCGCGGGCAGAGGCCTGCGCTAGCCGTAGCCCCCAAACGCCGCGGCGACATTTCACTGAACGGGACGCGCTCCTCATCGCCTACGGCGACCACGTTCATGCGGGCCCTGAAACCGGGCTACGCACCCTGCACACGTTCGCGCGCAGGCGTCTACGCGCATTCAGTGGCGTGCATATCCTTCCGCATTTCCCTTTTACGTCTGATGATGGCTTTAGCGTCGTCGACTACCGCAAGGTGGACCCGGCTCTCGGAACCTGGGAGGATATCCGCGCATTCGCTACAGACTTCGAGCTTATGTTTGATGCGGTGATCAATCATATCTCCGCAAGTAGCGCCTGGTTCCAGGGCTACCTTCAGGGAGAGGAGAAGTACGAAGACTGGTTTATCGCCGCCGACCCGTCTGACGAACGGCTGGCTCGCGTCTACAGGCCGCGCGCTACCCCGTTGCTCACCCCATTCGAGCGCCCGTCCGGGCAAGCGTTTGTGTGGACAACTTTCTCCGCCGACCAAATCGACCTCAACTACGCCAATCCGTCCCTTGCGGCAGAGATTGTAGACCTGCTCATCGACTATGCCGAGCGGGGTGCGAGCTATCTGCGCCTCGACGCGATTGGCTTTCTCTGGAAGGAGCTAGGCACGCGGAGTTTTCACCAGCCGGAAACCCATCTTTTCGTGCAAATGTTGCGGGATGTCTTCGACGTAGCTTGTCCGAACATGGCGCTCGTTCCGGAGATCAACGGCCCCTACGAGGAAAACCTTCCGTACCTTGGCAACGGGAACAACGAAGCACAGCTTGTCTACAACTTCACGCTCCCCCCGTTGATCCTTCACGCCTTCGCCGCAGAGAACGCACGCTGGCTCGGGGACTGGCTCGCGGAGGTACGACTGCCTGCGGGCAGCGTGTCGCTCTTTAATTTTATCGCGAGCCATGACGGGCTGGGTGTTCGTGCGGCACAGGGCCTCTTGCCCGAAGCCGAAATGCAGCGGCTCCTTGATGCCACCGAGCGACGCGGTGCGCCGATCAATTACCGCAAGGGCGAAAGCGGTGAGCTCGTACCCTACGAGATCAACGGCACGCTCTACGACCTACTGAACGACGCGGATACGCCCGAGGATGAGGGCGTCGCGCGCATGGCGGTGGCGCATTGTATTCTTTTTGCGCTCTCCGGCGTTCCCGGCGTGTACTTTCACTCGTTATTTTCCACGCCGTCCTGGCGGGAAGGCTGGAAGGTGACGGGCCACAACCGCACGCTGAACCGTTTCAAGTTCCCGCTTGCGGAGCTGGAAGCCCAGCTTGATGACCCGCAGAGCCGAGCATCGCTTACGCTAGCAGAGATCACCGAAGCGCTGTCCGTGCGCCGGGCGCATGCTGCCTTCGCACCCGGGGCGCCGCAGGTTGTGCTGCAGAACTTGCCCGAGGCTGTCCTAGCTATTCGGCGTGGTGAAGAAGGTGACAGCGTTTGGTGCTTGCACAACCTCAGCACTTCAACCGTCCAGATTAAGCGGCCCTTGGGCGCACGCGGCGAGGTGCTTCTCCGTTCAGGGCGGAGCGACGCGGCAACTGGCGATGTCATCGAGCTCCCAGGGCTCTCCGCGTTGTGGTTGAGCTAGGGCGATGCTGACCCTTGAAGCCGCGGTGCGCGTCTTTTGGGAAAGCCTCGGCGTCCCGTGGCTAAGTTTCATTAGTTTTGGGGTCTCAGCGCTGGCCACTGCACACATTGTGCTGCGCAAGCGTGATGTACGAGCGGCGATTGGCTGGACAGGATTTGTCTGGTTTGTGCCCTTCATCGGGACGCTTGCTTATATTGTGCTCGGTATTAACCGCATCCGGCGGGAAGCCGTGCGTCTGCGGCGCATCTGGGCGCAGACGGAAGCTGGGCGCCATTGCGACGCCACCCGCAAGCAGTGGGAGACGCTCTTTGGCGCTGCGGTACCCAGCGGCACGCTCTACCCGAAGCTGGTTCCGCTTGCGAAACTCATTCGCAGCGTGAGCCACATGCGCATGACCTCCGGCAACGATGTACGCCTGCTTGTCACCGGAACTGCGGCGAGTGAAGCGATGCTGGCGGGTATTGAGGCAGCGACCAAGACCATCGGTCTTGAAACGTACATCTTCCATTCGGGCCCTCTGGGCCAGCGCTTCATTGGCGCCCTCAGCCGCGCGACCCAACGCGGCGTTCAAGTACGCGTGCTGGTCGATGGTTTTGGTAGCCTTTACGGCTTCAGTCGCATTCAGTATCATCTGCGCAAGGCGGGGGTTCCTTGTGCGCGGTTCGGGAGGCGCTCATTGCGCGCTATCCCCTATCTGAATCTGAGGCTGCACCGCAAGCTGCTGCTTATCGACGGTGAACTCGCCTTCACAGGCGGCATGAACATCAACGAGGCGCTGACCGACGACCGCCCGGGCAAGCGCATCGAAGACCTTCACTTCGAAGTGCGCGGCCCAGCGGTGGAGCAGATGTCCCATCTTTTCGCCGAGGACTGGTCCTTTGCTACGAGAGAGACACTCGGCGGGGCGGCCTGGTTTAGGCCCGGGGTGCCGCAAGGGGATGTCTTCATCCAGAGCATTCCCGATGGACCCGATGAGGACCTCGATACGATGCGCTGGGCGCTTCTGGGGGCGGTAGCGGGTGCGGAACACGCCGTCCGCCTCCAGTCCCCCTATTTCCTGCCCGACCCCGACCTGCAAGCGGCGCTATGCGTGGCCGCGATGCGCGGCGTTCGCGTCCAGATCCTTGTTCCTGCAGCCAACAACGTGCCGCTTGTCCGCTGGGCAAGTTTTCCTACCCTGGGTACGCTCGCGAGCCACGGGTGCGAGATTCGAGAGACTCAGGGCACGTTCGACCACTCCAAGCTTGCGGTGGTCGACGACGCTTGGAGCCTCATCGGTTCAAGCAACCTCGACCCGCGCTCTTTGCGCCTTAACTTCGAACTCAACTTGGGCTGTATCAACACGGCGCTCGCGTCGGAATGCACCGAACTCTTCGAACGCAAGTGGACCAACGCGCTTGCGTTAAGCGCCGAAAGCATTGCCGAGACGCCTCGGCCACAGCGGCTTCGCAACGGCGTGGCGCGCCTCCTCACCCCCTACCTGTAGGTCCCAGCGGCGTAGCGCAACGCCGCCCAATCCCGGATCCGAAGCCATCAGCCTCCCTCGAGGCCCCCCTTGCCGCGGCAGAAGGCGTGCTCGCTTCCGCCCTTTTCGCTTGCCGACTTCCCCGGCGTCGCCAAGGTTTAGGTGCATGGGAGGAACAGCATCGCGACCTGAGGGGAGCAGCCTCGTGAAACCCCAGAGCATTAGCGGCTTTCCTGAACTTCTTCCCGGCGCGCAAGCATGGTTTGAAGACCGCTTGCAGGCGCTGCGCACGCTCTTCCGGCGATATGCTTTCGTGCCGCTGGAAACCGCCAGTGTCGAACGGGTCGAAGTGCTCAGTGCCAAGGGCGTCGCGGACAAAGAGATTTATCGCCTCGCCCGATTAAGAGCGGACGACCACGGACACGAAACCGAGTATGCGCTGCACTTCGACCTTACAGTGCCGCTGGCGCGCTACGTCTCGCAGCACCAAGGTCGCCTGACGTTCCCCTTTAAGCGCTACCAGATTCAAAAGGTGTGGCGAGGAGAGCGCCCCCAAAAGGGGAGGTATCGCGAGTTTTACCAGTGCGACTTGGATGTCATTGGAGCCGAGCGACTGGAACCCCATTACGAAGCCGAAGTCTTGGTGGCGATGCATCATGCACTCGTCCTGCTCGAGACCCCTCGCCATCGCTTTCGTATCAACTCGCGGCCACTTATCGAAGCGGTGCTCACGCACTTCGGCTTCGCCTCTGACACGCACACCGACGCCGTCCGCATCCTAGATACCCTTGCAAAGGTGCCAGGGGATGTTGTCCATGCGCAGTTGACCCCGCTTGCATCTGGTGCCGCTGCCGATGAAGTTCTCGCGCTGCTTGCGACAAACCCTTCCCTTGAGCGTTTGCGAGAAGTGCTACCGGCGCAGGCACTGCACCTACTGGAGAGCCTCCAGCGCCTGAGCGAGACACTGATAGCGTTTGGCATGCCCGAATCGGCCTTTGGTCTTGACCTGTCGATTGCGCGCGGCCTCGACTACTACACCGGCACCGTATTCGAGTGCGTATCCACCGACAGCCCGGAGCTAGGCAGCATCTGCTCCGGTGGCCGCTACGACAATCTAACGGGGCGTTTTCAGAAACGCGCCATGCCCGGGTTTGGCGCGTCGATTGGCCTGAGTCGGCTCTTGTTGCCGCGTCTTGAAGCGCCCACAGATACCGACCGTTCGCCGGTACCGCTGGTAGTATGCGTGGCGAATCCAATGGCTTTCGGCGTGGCGGCGGAAGCGACACGCATCCTGCGCGAAGCGGGATTTACCTGCGAGTTGCTCCCGCATCACGCCAAACTCGGCAACCTGATCCGGCGCGCGGAGCAGCTCGGCGCGACCTACGCCCTGCTCGCCTTCGAGGCAGAAGCCGCGGACGGTGCCATCGTCATCAAACGCCTCGCGGACGCGCACCAAGAAACTCTACGCATCGAACACCTAGCGGAGCATCTCAGCGCGCAGCACGTTGCACGCGAGATGCCCGGAGCGCAGCGCGACACGGACCCCAGCGCAGCACAAGAGCACCACCCATGACGACACCGCCTACCTCCGCACCGCCCGAGAACACGCCACCAGCGCAGCGCGATGCAGATACGGCGGCGACACAGGGCGCCGAAGGCCCCGCCGAGGCGACGCGCCCGCCTTCACGCCAACCCGACGCATCTATCGTGTCGCCGCGAGGCGCTACCATGTCTAGTGGCGGCGCGCTCCCAACCCAAGAGCCCGCGGCTCACGCTGCCACCGCAGCGCAAGGCGCGCCTTCTGCCGTTGGGCCCCACGGTGACGTCAGTGCGTCGCCCCCGACGGGCAACCGGAACGCGCCAAGCAATAGCGGCGTCCGCAACACCCTTCTCGGGCCGGGCCAAAGCCGGATTCTTGCCACGGCCATCACGATGGTGGCTGTCTTTGCGTTACTCGCGGGCCTCGCGTTGGCGATTGTGGTCCTAGGCCGCTTTCTATCGACCTTTAGCGCCGTGCTTTGGCCCATCGCCGTCGCGGGGCTACTCGCGCTCACCCTGCACCCCATCGTCTCGCTCGCCGAACGCAAGCTCCGCATGCCCAGAGGCGTGGCCGTCGGGCTCCTCTACTTGCTGACGGTGGGTCTGATTGCAGCCTTTGTGAGCCTGATTTTGCCCGGGCTCATTCAGGAAGTAGTGGCCTTTTCGGATACGCTCGGTACCGTCATCGCGCGTATCGAAGCGTGGGTTCGCGGCCACTTTCCCAAAGTTCCCATGTGGATGGCCAACCTTGAGGCCGCGGGCTACGCCGACGCGCTGCGCGGGGGCCTCGAGTCCTCGATCGCCTGGCTAGCCTCGAGCAGCTCGCGGCTTCTCGACGCGGGGAAACACGTCATGGACATTGTGGTTATCTTCACAGGGATATGCCTCATTCCGGTCTACCTGACGTACTTCCTGCTACTGAAGCGCAATATTCGGGAAGACCTTCAAGAACAGCTACGCTTTTTACCGCGCGACTCCCACCTGTATTTCCTTCGAATCGTCGACGACTTCGTCAACATCATGGTGGCCTTTTTCCGCGGCCAACTTCTCGTGGGCCTGATGACCGGCCTGATCCTTGCGCTTGGGTTTTACATCATAGGTCTTCAGCTAGGCGTTTTGGTGGGACTCCTCTTGGGCGTCTTCAACTTAATTCCATATTTAGGCACGATATTTGGCATACTTATCCTAATACCGCTGGGCTATTTCCAATCGGAGGGAGGCTTGCCTATGGTGCTCTACGCGCTTGGCGTGCTGACGACCGGGCAGCTCATTGAAAGTTATGTGCTCGCGCCGCGGATTATGGAGAAGGAAACCGGCCTTCACCCCGTCGTAATCATTATTGCGGTGGTATTCTGGGGCACGGCACTCAACGGCATCCTCGGCATGATGCTCGGGATCCCGCTCACAGCTTTTCTCGTTAGCCTTTGGCGCTTTGTGCGAGACGAGTACGCCCCGGACCGCAAGTCTCACGTCATAAAGGAACCGAACGATGTATCTGCACCCGTCGCCGCCCCAAACCTGTAGCGCCCCGCTGCCGAAGGCCTTGATATCACAAGGCCTCAACTCACAATGCCTCTGCGCACCCGCCTTGGCAGCATCCGCTAGGACCATGGCTATTCAGACCGTGGCCAAGGCCCTGATGCTCACGGTCGTTGCTGGCGGCCTTGCGCATGTCGCAGCGCCTGGCGTGAGTCTCGCTCAACGCGAGCCCACGGAGCTGCACCTCGCGCTGCAACTGAAGCGGCAGGGAAAGTTTGCGGAAGCGCTGGCGGAGGCTGAAAAGGCCAAAAGCCAGGCCCCACAACACGGCGAAGCCTACTACGTCGCTGGCGGACTGCAGCGACGGCTCGATAATATCGAGGAAGCCCTCGAAAACTTCGAGCAGGCAGTGAAGCTTAAGCCCGAAGATGACCGCTACCAAGCCGCCCTAGGCGCGGCCTTGATTCGTCTCGGACGCGACGCGGAAGCCATCGCACCCTTGCGTGCGGCCCTCGCTAAAAATCCCAGAGACGTGGTGAGCATCTCCAACCTTGGGGCAGCGCTCTCGCGACTGGGCCGCCTCGCGGAAGCCATTCAAGTCTATGAAACGGGCTTGAAGAAGGCGCCCTTTCAGCCGCTCCTGCTCAACAACCTCGCCGTTGCCTACCGCAAATCCGGCGCACCAGAGAATGCGGTGACCCTGCTCGAAGGCGCCCTCAAGCAGCGCCCGAAAGAGGCCTACATCTGGGAAAACCTCGGGGTCGCCCACCGCGCGATGCGCGACTATGCCAAAGCCGCGAAAGCCTTTGAACGCGCGCTGACGCTACCCGATTTCAAGCCGCAGACCCGCTACGAGCTCGCCCTCTGCTACGAAGCGCTCGGGGATAATGCCAAGGCCACACGCTGGCTGCGCGCTCACATTGACGCCACGCGCCCGACGGGCTCAGACCGTGACGCCCTCGAGAGCCGGCTCTCGACCCTCGAAGCCAAACAACAGCGCTAAGTAATCGGACTAGCGCATAGCAAGAGCGAACACCCGTGTCCGACGGCGGTCACGCCCTTGAGCAAAGGGCCGAACGCCTGCTCACCCCCCAAAGACGGTCCCCTGACCTGACCTACCTCACCGCGGTAGGGACCGCGAGGGCGTCACTCTTGAACGTAGTCATCGACGACTAAATCGCCCTCAGAAAAAGAGACATCCGAGTCAACGGCATCACCGTATTCGTGACTATCGTACTCGCGTGAGAATGCCCGCAGGTCAGGCTTGCGGTCTTTCAATCGGTAGGCGCGCCAGATGCCACCCCCCGTCTCAGCACGGTCGTCACCCCACTCGCCGAGAAGGTAATCGCGGCCGTCTCCACCCACCGTGAACTGAAAGTAACCGCGTCCCTTAAGCACAACCGGACGGCCCTCTACCAGTTCTCGCTTTTCGGTCCAACGATAGCGGAGGAGGTTGCCGACGGCTTGACCTTCGACTTCGCCGCGTCGTTCGTCTTTGGCGTATACCCCAGCGACACTCGGGCCGTTTTCGACGATGTGGAGCTCGCCAAACGTGGGCGAGTACCACACGCCCTCGAAGCGCGCCCCCGGAGGCATAGGCATGGGTTTAGGCACACCGGACCCACTTCCGCCGCACCCCGCGTTTGGGGCCAAGAGGGCTCCGACAGGCAACGCCAACGCCAACAGCAGGCCTAAGCCCCCGCGACGTGTGAGCCTCGTTATCATCATGAGAGTCCTTGCCCCAGACTACGCCGGCGCCTTCGCCCTAGCCATAGCGCAAGCAACACGAGGCCGAACGCCCCGCTGAACGGAGAGGTCTCACCGGACAACGCACAGGCGCCGCCACCACCTGAGAGGCCACCCTGCTGCGGCAGGTCCGTCGGGTCGAGGTAGTTCGGGATGCCGTCGCCGTCGCGGTCACCTCGACCTTCGACAGCGTCGGGGATGCCATCCCCATCCGAGTCCTCGTCGTACCAGTTGGGAACACCATCACCATCGACATCGTTGCCAAATATCTCGCCATCTTGACGCTCGATGAGCGTCGCGATGCCGTCTCCATCGTCATCCGGGTCGAGTTCGTCCGTCCGACCATCCCCATCTAGGTCGCGCGCGATACCCAGGGGCCGTTCCTCGGAGTTGGGAATGCCATCCCCGTCAGAATCCGCCAGCGGCGACGAGCGAGCGAAGACCACGTTGGTACGAGCTTCCGCAACATTGCCGACTTGGTCGCGGAGTACGGCTAGCAGGACCACTTCGCCATCGGCGCGGTCAATGGGAAGCGTAGCGCGCCAATCGCCGTCCGCTGACACCGTCGCGAGCGCAACCGGTAGGTCGTCTATAAATAAAGAAACGGTTGCTCCCGCGTCACCGCGTCCAGCAACTTCGAAGTCGCCGTCGAAGAGCTGTTCACCCGCGGTAGGTGCCGTGACCTCCACGAACACCGATGACTTGACGGTCAACTCGCGTGTCGCGCGTACTGGACCGAATCCGTCGCGGCTGGCCGCGACCTCGATGACGTGCGCGCCATCCCCAAGGGGATCGGCGAGCGGGAGCGTGAAACGTCCCGATGCGTCCGTTTCGACGGAGTCGAGTTCCACACCGTCTAGCGTCACCACGACCTGTGCGCCGGGAAGGCTTGCCCCGAGCACGGGACCCACAAATGCCGTTGGCACAATCCCACTGCGCCGGGGCGAGGTCACCTCGAGAAACAACGCGCCGTC
>SLEO01000202.1 GCA_007124745.1 Myxococcales bacterium | reverse complement strand
CCCTGAAGGGCTTGATGGGCTGAGCACGCCCTCCGGCCGTGCTCACTAGGTGACTTAGGCGAGCTTGCCGAGAAGGCTCGCCACGTGACCTGTCGCCTTCACGTTGTAGGCCGCGTGCTTGAGGATGCCGTCGGGTCCGATGACGAACGTCGAGCGGAGCACGCCCTCCGAGACTTTGCCGTACATGCTCTTGGTACCCCAGGCGCCATAGGCCTTGTGCAGAGTGAGTTCGGGGTCCGAGAGCAGCGGAAAAGTGAGGGATTCCTGGCTACAGAACTTCTGATGGCTGGCGGCCGAATCGCGGCTCACGCCGTAGACGCCCAGGCCAAGCTTCGCGAACTCAGCGAGCGACGCCTGAAAGTCCCGGGCCTGCGTGGTGCAGCCCGGCGTCATATCCTTCGGGTAGAAGTAAAGCACGGCGCCGCGCGGCTTGCCCTGGTCGTCCTTGAGGATATCCGCAAGGCTGACGCCCTTGCCGTTTCCGTCCGTAACAGAAAAGTCTGGAGCTTTCGTGCCGACTTCGAGTTTCATGCCCCGGATCTAGCGCGTATGCGCCGCCTGACCAGAGGCTGGACGTGCTCCCGACGCTCGCGCGCTCGGCTGACCGCCGCGCGTGGGCTCGGTGGACGCCTCTCGCGCAAGGATCTCGGGAGGTGCCGGCATGCTTGGCACCGCTTCCGCCTACCCGCGTCTCGAAGCCTAGCTGCGCTCTAGGAGCCTTCGGACGTCACCGACGGCTTTCGAGACGGTCGAAGGGGAGAGGCCCTGCCACTTCGCTAAGGCGGACTGGGTCACGCAGCTCTGTTTACCCTCGGCAACGGTGAGGTAGACCGCGGCAGCCAGGATCGATGGCGCCACATCGTTTTCGAAGGGCCTGTCGAGTTTAACGCCGCTGCGTATCTGGCCTTGAGCCACGAGCCAGCGCCCGCAAAGAAGGCGCACGGCCCGGCGCTGCCCCGCCGAAGGCAACAGTTCGCGCAACTGAACTTCCGCGGAGCGCACCCCTTGGCTACCGACCTTTCGGGCTTTGGGGGGCTGCGGGACAAAGGCTTCGACACGCGGCCCAAGCAGGTTGCTCGTTAGCCTAGGCGGAGGCGGTGCAGTGGCGTCGACCAACATCAACGCACGCGGTTTTTCCTCGGTGCATTCCGCGTCACCGCCTAGCGAAGATCCAGCGCGGAACTCGCCGCGCAAGCTCGACGCGACGTCCCGTTTCTGCCGCGATATCGCTCGCTTGATACGCTCATTGCGGCGTTCAAGACGCTTAGTGCAGTGTTCAAGGGAGTCTTGGACCTCCGGCTCATCCGGCAGCAGGTCGGCGGCCGCCTTGAGGTGCGGCCACGCTTGGGCGGGCAAGCCCAGCGCTTCGTCGAGAATGTGTCCCAAGTTATGGCGGTACCAGGGGTTTTTGGGTTCCTGATGGACGGCACGCCGGTACGCTTGGGAAGCGGCGTCGAAGTTGCCGAGCATGGCCTGCGCTAGACCGAAAATCGCCGCGGTCTCGCTGGTTTCCCAGCCTGCAAGGCGCAGCTCCCGCAGGTGGAGCGATGCGCGCCAAGGGTGCGCCTCAAGCTGGAGCTCCGCGAGGTGGCGTAACGCAAACGCCCAGACGCCCTCACCCCGGGGGGCAAGTTTTGCAAGTTCCAGGAGGACTTCCTCGGCGTCGTGCAGGCGGCCTTGGCCCGCCAAGAACTGCTCTGCCCGGCGCTGAAGTTGTCTCAACCGACGATCGAGACCGCTGTTCGCCATGACCTTGATCGTGTCAGCAATTGGCGTACCTGCAACCCCGGCCAAAACAGGCGCCGCCGATTAGCGGCGCGCCTACTTGGGGTTAGGTTGCGACGGGCACGCCATGGGAGAGCAGATTCAGAATCACGATCGCAAGATCGGCTTCGTCGCCTTGGTCGGGGCGGGGCCCGGCGACCCTGGCTTGATGACGCTCCGGGGCAAAGCGCTCATCGAGGAGGCGGACGTTCTCCTCTACGATGCCCTCGCGCATCCCCAGCTCCTAGCCCTTGCGCCCGCTGAGACGGAACGATGCTTCGTCGGCAAACGCGGTGGCTCCCATGAGAACCAGCAGTGCAGCATCAACGCGCTCCTCGTGAGCCGGGCCCTGAGCGGCCAGAAGGTGGTGCGCCTCAAGGGTGGTGACCCGTATCTGTTTGGGCGCGGGTCGGAGGAGGCCGAGATACTCTCCGCTTGCGGCATCCCCTTCGAAGTGGTTCCGGGGGTACCCTCGCCGGTTGCTGCGACGGCCTACGCGGGCATCTCCCTCACCCACCGTCGGCTGTCGTCGAGCGTGGCGTACGTGACGGCCACCGAAGCCCCGGGCAAAACGCGTTCAGCCCATGACTGGTCGCGGCTCGCCACCGCGACGGACTGTCTGGTAGTTTTTATGGGCGTGCGGCGCCTCGGCGAGCTCTGCGACCTCTTGGTGCACCATGGTCGGCCGGCGGCGACCCCGGCCGCGGTGATTCAAGAAGCGTCGCTGCCAACCCAGAGGACGGTGGTCGGCACGCTCGAAACCCTGGCGGCGCGGGCCACCGAGGCCCGCATCCGCGCGCCGGCCCTCATTGTGGTGGGCGAGGTGGTCGGGCTGAGGCAGCGTTTGCGCTGGTTTGATATGCACCCCTTATTCGGCAAGCGCATTCTCTCAACGCGGCCCGAGAAGCAGAGTCAGACCCTGCGAACGGAGTTGGCGCGCTTTGGGGCCGACGTGCTCTGTGCCCCCACCATAGAAACCCACGCGATTCAGCCCAACCCAGCGCTTGAGGCAGCGCTTGGGCGCCTTGCGCAGGTGAACCTGCTGCTCTTCACGAGCGCAAACGCGGTAGACGCGTTCATGGCGGGCCTCGAAGCCCAAGGGCTGGATGCCCGGGCACTGGCTCAGGTCACACTGGCGTGTGTGGGGCCGAAGACGGCCCTCGCGCTGACGCGTTTCGGTCTGCGCGCGGATG
>SLEO01000125.1 GCA_007124745.1 Myxococcales bacterium | reverse complement strand
CGGCGTGACGCGCCAGCAGTGCGGCGAGCACGATGCCCGCCACCCGGCGGTGCGTCTCGCCTCGTTTCCGAAACAAGCGGCCGATGCTTCGTAGGAACCTCACTGCGGAGCCTCCTCTTGTCGCGCTGCTGTCTTTTCAGCGCGCTCGGCATCATCTTGAAGAATGAGCGGTTGCCGGATGCCACAGCGCGTTAGGCCCGCTGCGATGCCCTGGAGCCGTGCGACATCCTGTGGGCCCCGGCCGTAGAGCAGAAGGGCGCTGACATTTTGCTGCGCCGCTGCGTCGAGTAGTCGCAAGGCTTCAGCGGCGGGTACGCCGTCATCCGACGCGGTGAGGTGCAGGGCTCGAGGCATATGCCAGCGTGAAAACTCGTCAAGTGAGCGCGTGTCTACCCACAGCGCGTCGAGAGCCTTGGTGGCGTGGAAGTCGACGATGGGTGCGGGCGCGCTGTTGGGGCTTGGCCGACAGTGTATCGCATCTCGCCCTAGGGCGCGACTTGCTCGGCTTGAAGCTCGTTGCGACAGACCATAGTTGACGGCAGCGGCGACAAGCGAGCCCGTGCCTACCAGAAGACAGGCATCGCGAAGGATAGACTTTGGCCTACCGGCGAGCAAGTTCAAGACCCAAGAGCAAAGTTCCTAGCAGCGATGCTAGCCGCCCCACGCCTAAAGTCGAGCAAAGACTGGCGATCCCCCGCGATTCTCTGCGTCTCGAGTTCATGGGGGAGCGCTCAGGGTCCAAATAGCAAAAGCGCAGCGGGAAAGAGCCGCGTGGGCGCTGGGGCCTCACTTGCCGGCTTTAGGCCGCCTTAGGGGCAGAGGGTGCGGGATTTACTCCCGAAAACTCTGGGGCATTTTACTAAAATGCCCCCTGAACGGTTAGTGCCGCGCTAGTTGTCGATGCGCAGGATGGCGTGGAAGGCTTCTTGAGGGATATCCACGCGTCCTACGGACTTCATGCGCTTCTTTCCCTCCTTCTGTTTTTCCAGGAGTTTGCGCTTTCTCGAGATGTCACCACCGTAGCACTTGGCGGTGACATCTTTGCGGAGCGCTCGAACGCTTTCTCGCGCAATAATTTTGGCGCCGATAGCCGCCTGGATGGCTACTTCGTACTGCTGTTGCGGCACGATTTCTTTCAGCTTCAGCGCAAGTTGACGGCCCATTGTCGCGGCTTTGTCTCGGTGGACTACCGCACTAAGCGCGTCGACCTTGTCGCCATTGATCAGCAGATCAATACGCACCAGCGGGTTTGCTCTGTACGAGGCGAGTTCATAGTCCATTGACGCGTAGCCCTTGGTGCTGGATTTCAGCTTGTCAAAGAAGTCGTAGAGTACTTCTGCGAGGGGCAGGTCGTAGACCACGACCACGCGATTTTGCGTGGAATACTTGAGCTCCTGCTGAACGCCGCGTCGTTCTTGGCACAGCTTCATGACGGCGCCGACATACTCCGTAGGCACGTGAATCGAGACCTTGTAGTAAGGCTCCTCAATAGCCTTGATATCTGTAGGGCTTGGAAGTCGTGACGGGTTCTCCACCTCTACGACTTCGCCGGCATGGGTGTGGACGTGGTACACCACGCTTGGCGCCGTCGTGACAATGGAAAGTCCATGTTCGCGCTCAAGGCGTTCCTGGACGATTTCCATGTGGAGGAGGCCCAGAAATCCACACCGAAATCCAAAGCCCAAGGCGTCGGAAGTCTCAGGCTCGAAGTGGAAGGCACTGTCGTTGAGGTTGAGGCGCTGGAGTGCGTCGCGCATCTCCTCGAACTGTTCGTGTTCGGTCGGGAAGATGCCACAGAACACCATTGGTTTGCTTTCGGCAAAACCGGGTAGCGGCTCGCTAGCTCCGTGCTGCGCAACGGTGATGGTATCGCCTACCTTCGCATCGGCGATGTTCTTGATAGCGGCGGAAACAAAGCCCACCTCGCCACACTCGAGCGCTTTGCGCGCCAGGGGCTTGGGCGCGTTGACCCCAAGCTCGGTGAGGTCGAAGGTCATGCCCGAGGACATCATCTTGATCTTATCGCCCTTGGAAAGCCGGCCGTCGACGACGCGCACCAAACACACCACGCCGCGGTAGGCGTCGTACCAGCTATCGAAGATGAGCGCGCGGGGCGGCGCGTTGGGGTCGCCTTTGGGCGGCGGTACGCGCTTGACGAGGGCTTCGAGGAGCACGTCCACCCCCTGCCCCGTCTTCCCGCTGACTATGAGCGGGTCACTGCAGTCGAGGCCAATGAGGTCTTCGACCTCCCGAGCCACCTTTTCGGGGTCGGCGCTAGGAAGGTCGACCTTGTTGAGCACGGGGATGATTTCCAGGTCGTTTTCGAGGGCCAGATAGACGTTAGCAAGGGTTTGCGCTTCGACGCCTTGGGTGGCGTCGACGACCAGCAAGGCTCCTTCGCAGGCGGACAACGACCGCGATACCTCGTAGCTGAAGTCCACGTGACCAGGCGTGTCGATGAGATTGAGCTGATAGGTGACGCCATCTTGGGCTTTGTAGGCGAGGGTCACCGCCTGGGCCTTGATGGTGATGCCTCGCTCGCGTTCAAGGTCCATGTTGTCGAGGAACTGCGCTGTCTGGTCGCGTGCGGCGAGGGTGCCCGTAGTTTCCAGGAGCCTATCTGCCAGCGTGCTTTTGCCGTGGTCGATGTGAGCGATGATCGAGAAGTTGCGGATGTGGGCGCGGTCCAAGTCGTTACCTCGTAAGCAGGGCTATCACTATAGTGTCACATTCCCGGGAGGCGCCCACACCCATGTGCATAAGGCGCAGCTACCCATGCGCTGGTGCCGGGAGCGGGCCGCGCGCGGCGAGCGCGGGCCCTTGCGGAGCATGCGTGATCGGTTGAGCGAGCTGCGTGTCCGGTTGAGGGTCTGAGGCGAGCGCGCCCACAGCCAAAAACCGCAGCGAACTTAAGGTTCGTGAGGATTTTTGGCGAGGACGTAAGCCGGCTCAGGCCCTTAACCGG
>SLEO01000182.1 GCA_007124745.1 Myxococcales bacterium | reverse complement strand
GGGCGCTGGGCGCTCGCGCACAGGTCCTCTGTTGAGGACGCAGAGATTCAAGCGCGCTCCGCTAGCTGGGCACAGACAAGGTCAAGGAGTGCGTGCGCGAAATCGGCTTTGCTCTCCGGTCCGCGTGCGCAGGCGCTGTCCGCACTAAGGATATGGGTGCAGGTTAGGTCGCCATCCAGACTCTCCGGCGTGTTGGCGACGATAATGTCGAGACGCTTTCGCGCCATCTTCGCGCGCGCCCGCGCCAGCAGGTCTTCGTCTTCGAGGGCAAACCCGACGCGCAGGGGCCTACGGCCCGAACGTTCATCTGCTAGCGCCAGCCCCGCGAGCAGGTCCGGGTTGCCGGTGAGTTCAAGCGAGAGCGTAGCTTCGCGCTTGAGTTTGCGGGTGGCACCGTGCTTGGCGCGGAAGTCAGCGACGGCAGCCGCCATGATGAGGACATCCGCCGTCTCGTAGGCGCGCTCCAGAGCTTCCTGCATCGACTGCGCACTTTCGACAGGCTCTACCTCAACGCCAAAGGGCGCTTCGAGACGCGTGGGCCCGGTAATCAACGTCACCCGCGCGCCTCGGGCCCGGGCGGCAGAGGCAAGGGCGTAGCCCGTGCGACCGGAGGACCGATTCGCCAGCACCCGCACGGGGTCGATCGGCTCGATGGTAGGCCCGGCGGTGACGATGACGTGGGTTCCCGCCAGGTCCTGCTGCGGGTTGCGCAGCGCGTGCAGCATCAGCTCGGCGGTTGGGTTGACGTCCACCAGGCGGCCGCGGCCCTCGCTGCCATCCGCAAGTCTGCCGTGATCCGGGCCTAGGAGCCGCCAGCCATCCTCAACTAGCAGCGCCACATTGCGTGCGGTGGACGGTTGGCTCCACATCGTCTCGTGCATTGCCGGCGCCAGCCAGCGCGGTCCGCTGAACACGCTGAGGCAGCCCGTGAGCAGGTTGTCGCAGAGGCCGCTCGCAAGCTTCGCTAGCGTGTGTTGCGATGCGGGGTAGACGAGCATTTGATCCGCCCAGTTGGCTAGCTCGACATGTATTTCACCCGTGGCCTCTTGCGACCAGAAATCACGCTCTACGGGCTGCCCCGTGACGGCGGTCAGGGTTAAGGGCGTGATAAACTGGGCACCGGCATCCGTCAGGACGCAGCGCACCTCGACGCCTGCGGCGGTCAGCTTGCTGGCGAGCGCCGCTGCCTTGAAGGCCGCCGTGCTGCCGCACACGCCGAGGACGAGCCTGGGGGCGCGCGGCGCGTTTAGCGTTGGGACGGGGGCAGCGTCACCGATGGCATCCCGGCTTGCTCCATCCACCCGTAAACCCCGGTGTTGCCGGCTCGCGTCCATTCCTGGAAGGTAGCCTTATTTAAGCTGAGCTGCATGTGCAGGTAGGCATCCGCGACGTACTCCGGAGGCGGCTTCGGCGGCGTGTAGGCCTGCGCTTCCTCTTGCGACGCCGTCTCGCCCGTGCCCTTCAGCCAGATCTGCGTCGTGGGCGGGTAGCGCAGCTCCGTCAGCGTGCGCGTGCCCTGCTTGGACAAGTCATCGTGAATGGTGCGCCAGACTTTGATGCCGAAGCCGGGGATCCCGCGCTGCTTGAGGCGATAGGCTCCGGAGGGAATCTCAGGCGTATCTTCCTCGCGCTCATCGAACGCATCGACGCTGCGAATCACCCGAACAAGCTCGACCTCACGCAGCTTTTTGGGACCGTGAAACGATGCGCGCGCCAGGCCCTTTTCGACGTTGAAGCGCAGGGTGAGGGGGTAGGGGTAGTCGTTGACGAAGCGGAGGTTGAGCTTCGGAAAAGAGACGACAGCGTCGAGGCCTAGCTTGATGTAGGTGCTCGGTCGTGAATGAGGATGACGCTCGGTGATGGGCAAGCCTGCAAAGAAGGCGGCTCCGTGCAGCGTGCCCGCAACCTGGCAGGTGCCGCCGCCCAGCCCATCTTCGAGCTCGCCGGCGACAATGACCGGTGCCGCCTGAAACCCGCTAGCGGCGGTACGTTCTCCTACGACCTTATTGAAATCGAAGGCTTCGCCGGGGCCAATCACGTAGCCGTCCAGTCGGGCCGCAGCCAGGCGAAGGTTGTCCGTGCGGCTTCGTGCACGTTCGGACGTGTCATAGCGCGTCTCGAAGTAGCTAAGCTCCTCTGCGACGGACGCCAACGCGGCAAGTGTCTCACTACTCGCCGCAGCCTCCGCCTGCACCACGGCACGCGCGCTCCGCTCACCGGCGTAGACGGCGCGCCCAATCGCCGCCAGCGTTGCTCCAACGTGGAGCGCTTTGCCTGAAGTTGCTGGGCGGAATGCGCCTTGCTGCCAGTCGTAGCGGAGGCGACGGCGCGGCTGGTCGATATCGTCTTTCAGGGCGAGCAACGCCTCGGTCATCGCCCGCATGTCGATCTTGACGGGCACATCAAGCATGAGACCATCGCCTCCTCCGAGGCCGAGCGCCGTCAGACGTCCCGCGAGCCCTGCCGGGACGAGCGCTTCGTCCTCAAGCCATTCGCGTAGTCGCGTTTCGTCCAGGCTCACACCAATCTGGCGCATCGTGAACGCACGCGGCTCGCTCTCTAGCTCGAGCACAAACGGCCGGGCGGCAAAGTCCCCGCGCAAGCGCTTGAGCGCCCCCTCGGCGGAGGTCAGCGGTGCGTGCTCGACCCCGCCGATGAAAACCGGGTGTGCCGCGCCCGCTGCCGCTTCGTTTTCGCACGCGCCAAGCGCCGCCCCTAGACACACGAAGCAGAGCGCCCAGCCCTTACCCCGCTCGCTATGCTTGGTCGTGCTTTGCTTATTCACTCGCAACCCCAAGGCGCCTAAGGCAGGCGCGGCGCATCTGGCGAAAGTCTGGCCCAAAGCACCCGCCGCGTAAAGAAAGCCACTCTAATGCGATGAAGAGATGCCTCGAGCCTGCATCGATCGCGGCCGAGCCTGGGCGAGAGGGTGCCGGGGGCAGGAGCGTCCCGAGTGGCCCGGGCGCGCG
>SLEO01000124.1 GCA_007124745.1 Myxococcales bacterium | reverse complement strand
TGGAGCACCGCGAGCAGTGGGTCCTGAAACGTGGGGGGCGAAAGCCGCCCGTGCACGGCCTGCAGATTCAGCATTGTGAGATGCCTGCATCCTAGGTGGTTCGCCAGGTCGGTAGCTGACAACGCCAGGGCTTGTCCTAAGATTCGCACGTTTTCGCTGGTATCGTACCGCGGAACCTGAGGCCATCACAACGGCTGCTTCAAGATTCGTAGAAGACTTCCCAGGGAGCGATCCGGAAAACGGCCGGGGAATACCTGCCCGCAGCACTCGGAACCCTTCCTCCTGAGACGCGCCCAAGAACGTTTTCTACCGACAGCACCTTACCGGCAGGCATAGACACGAACGCTCTCGCGGCTGAGCACCGCAAGGTTAGGGCCCGGCTGACCACTCCAAGGCACAAAGGTTACCCGTCGTGAGTCCTCTGACTCGGATGAATCCCAGAGCGGTACTAGCGTGCCACCCGTGTTCTTGAGGATTCGGTTGGGTGCGTTTGCGAACGCCAGGGCAAGATCTTTCCGGCCGTCGCCATCCGCATCCGCCCACGCACCGTGAGTTGCGGCGGGCCCTCGCCACAAAATGGTATCTGAGGGCTCGCCATCTTTCAGCGCGTAGATGCGAGACTCTCCTTCGGCGACTGCGTGAAATAGGTCTAGTTCTCCGTCACCGTCGAAGTCCACCCACGCTGGGCAACGGGGTTCCAGGCCTTGCTGACTGGTATCAGACCAGATGTGCGTGGGCGTTCCAGCGTCGTTGCGCCACACATGGATGCCCCCGTCGCCTGTGCCGCCTAATTTAAGCGCCGCGCTTAGCGCAAGGTCATCGTCACCATCGCCGTCAATGTCCGCCCATGCCGCGCATGCGCCCCGAAGGCTGAGCGGATCCTCCCACGCATGCGTGTCAGCGAGCGTCCCATCGCCACCAAGGTAGATGCGACTCGCAGGGCCGAGGTTGCTCAAGTTGGGCAGGAGCAAGTCCGGCGCGCCGTCGCCGTTCAAGTCACCCCACGACAGCGCGATGGTCCACTGGTTCTGTGGCGCAGTCCAGCCAGCCGTCGCCGCTAAACCGGTGGCGCTGCCGAGAAACACCCGTGCCGGGCCACCGGTGCAATGCGCAACACCAAGGTCGGGGTAGCTTTCACCGTTGACAAAGGCCCAGCCCACCGACGTACATGCTCCGGGAGTGGGCTCAGTCCAGATACTTGAGAACGCTCCGTCAGCGTACCTGAATACCTGCGCGGGACCATCGTCTCCAATCGCCACCTCCGGCACGCCATCGGCGTTGATGTCGAGCCAATCCATGCTCTGAGCCCCCGTAAAACCAGTGATGGTTGCCATCGAGGTCCATTCACACTCGACGCATATACATGCGTCCGATTCGTCGCACTCGACCCAGCCAGACGCGCATGTTCGCTCGCATACACTTTCGCTGCATGTCGCAGACATATCCGTTGCGCTCGCTTCACATGCCTGGTCACAGCCGCCGCAGTGAGACGCCGAGGAGCGCGTGTCTACTTCGCAGCCATCCTCCCGTTCGCCATTGCAATCTGCAAACCCGTCCAAGCAAGCAAAGCCGCAAACATCCTCCTGACAGGTAGGGACAGCGCCGGGAACCGCGGGGCAAGGCGACGCGCACGCGCCACAGTGCTGCGGATCGCTCGTCAGCCACACGCACGCCTCGTCGCAGCGCGTTTGACCCTCATCGCATTCAGGCGCCACCGGCGTCACAGGTGGTTCACCCGAAGTAGCGCCATCTGAGGCGCCGCACGCACCGCATAAGCCGGCGAGTACAAGGAAAAGACGGCGAGTCGCAGCAGCGAGCATGTTACCCCTAAGAAGCTTTGGTTGATGGCTCATCCCCGGTGGACCGCGAAACAACGCGGCTGTTCCTTAGGCGAAGGGCCACATAAGGATTGCGTCTGTTAAGCTATTCCATTCAAACAGCGCGGTTCAACCGCAAAGCACGGTCCGGCAACTTGTGTCTGCGTGGCCGGCACTGCCCAGGGGCTTCGATAGCGTGCGTCTGTATTTTCCAGGCTGTGAGAAGGTGGCGCGCCCGGGCTTAGTGAGACGCACAAGCGGAGGTTTGTGTAAATCACACCAGAAGCCTCCTAAACGGGTACGATGCGCTTAGCGATGACCGAGCTCGCAATCGACCGCGGCCTTATCGAGAAGCTGACGGACCTCAAGTACAGCCACCGTCGCGATATCCAAGACCGCCGCACCTTAGGGGGCCTCTCCTAGCAGCGGTGTTAAGGCGCAAGTGAAAAAGTCGCCTCGCGGCCACAATCATGCGGAGCCTGGCGCCTCAGCAAGGAGCCTGTAGGGCACCTTATCGCGGACCATGGCGTTGAGGATGATGAGTAGTTTCCGCATGCAGGCGATGAGCGCGACCATGGGCGGCTTTCCCGCCTGCTTCAGACGTTGATTGAAGGCGCGCAGGGTGGGATTGAAGCGTATCGCCGCGACAGTCGCCATGTAGAGGGCGTTGCGGACGTCAGCGCGCCCGCCCCAGCAGCTGCGCTTACCGCGGCTAGCGCCGCTGTCTCGATTGTAGGGAGCAAGGCCCGCCAATGAGGCAATCTGGCGGCGTGTAAGCTTGCCGAGCTCCGGAAGATGGGCAGCTAATCCGGCCAAGGTTTTGGGGCCTACGCCGGGCACGGCCTTGAGTTCATCCAGCTGGGGGCCAAGATGTGTTTGCGCGGTTGCCTCGGCAATGCGCTTGTCCAGCGCGTTGATTTGGATCTTCAGGGTCTCAAGCAAGGCCTTGATGCTGGCGCGAATCGTCTCGTCCTGACTCTGCTTGAGCCGATTGACTTCCATCGTCTGCAGTTTGATAAGTTGCGCCCGCCTGACAACAAGCGCTTTGACAGCCTCGCTGGCCTCGGAGCGCGCCTCGTAGCGGCGCGGCTGCATGGCGCGCCCATACGCGCTCAGCATGTGCGCATCGATGGCGTCCGTCTTCGCAAGCGTGCC
>SLEO01000204.1 GCA_007124745.1 Myxococcales bacterium | reverse complement strand
GGGAACAGCTCTCCTTCCGCAGCTACGGTGCGCCGGAATGGGAAGCGCCGAGACGGTGCGAGGGCTTTGGCCCGTCTTGCGGGCAGAGGCGATTGAGCAGGGCGCCTTCAGCCCACGGCTCGTCAATCCCGAGGCGGCTGAGGTACTGGCGTACGAAGCCAGCGACGTAGACCCGGGCGGGCAGAGCCGCTACGCTCTCCTCCTCGATCGCTGTGAGAAATAGGCTGCGGATGCGCGTTTGTTCGGCGATTTCCTGAAGCGATAAGCCGCGGGCCTCGCGCACCTGACGCAGCGTTGGCCCATCAATGGTTTCCGGCGAGAGCGCGTCAACAAGCGCCTGCGCCGCGACCAAGGCTTCAGGCTGCACGGACGCCCTAGGAGCAAGCGAGATCCGGCGCGACGGAGGGCTGACGGACAGGTCGTAAGCCTCTCGCAGCGCGGGATTGGTCAACACCTTCAGCGCTTCATCTAGCTTGAGCAACGCCGCTGAGCGCTCGCCACTGCTCCAGGCCCCTGCCCCTGCGATACTTTCGTCGGCAAAGGCCTGACGCAAGCGGCGGTGCCCCCTTCTGATCTCCTCTTCGCTCGCCTCGAAACTAAGCTCAAGGACGTCGTAAAGCGATTCCCGCGTGCGATCGAGCGCCGGCGGCGGAGGCAATGTTAGGAGACGGGATTCTCCGCTCGCAGCGGTGAGCGCGACACGCGCCACACGCTCAAAGAGCTTGGCCGCTCGGGCGACGGGGTTATGAAGCAGCAGAGGACGGCGCGTGATGGCCCCGTTGCGGACAACATCATCGAAATCGAGGGCGCCTACGCAGGCAAGACGCAGACCGAGTGCCGCCCGAGCGACGCTCACAATGTGCGGGCCCACATCCATCTCCGCCCGCGCGCGGGTCATGTTGAGAACGCAGAGCCAGGCGCGGTCTTCGGCGCGGTGACGCAACGCGTGCGCCAAGCGCCCGTCGCGGCTCGCAAGGCGGGCGTACCAGTGACGCGGTCCCTCCGTGGTCGCATCGAGGCGACGTAAAGCGGCACGTTCGGCGTCGGACTCACACAGGGAAAGCGCATCGAGCTGCGTGAGCGTGCGCAGTTGCTTGAAAAGCCGGCTCACAGCCAGTGGTTCGGGTGTCAACACCGCCAAGGTCCGGTCGGCGCCGAGGATCAGCGTGCGCTGCGGCGCGCTGAGGTAGGAGCCGAGGTCTACGACTACGTGGTCAACGGGAAGGGTGTGCAACAAGCTCCCATGGCAGGCCGCCGGCAGCTCCAGCTCGCTTGGCTGCAGTATCGTATCCGTCGGCACCAACGCCCGCGCCATGTAAAGCCCAGGCGCTACATCTGCGACGAGCGCAGCGGACGCCGCATCCGAAGCCTTGCCGTGCTTAGCGGTCCCCGTGTCCGCGTGTTGGGAAGAACGCGCCCCACCGAAGCGGTGGGCATCAGGCCGCTGGTTGTACGGCATCGAAGCTGCGGACAAGAGATCTGCGGAAGCAGGGGGAGATGAGGAGGCGGTTGTCGTGGTCGCAGGCGACGCGCTGCGCGATCGAAGCCCGAGAGCGCTACCTCCCCCTTTGAGTTGGCTGTCTGCGCTTCGCAGGCGCAGCAGCGCCTCGGACAGCTCCGCAACAGCCAGCTCCGAGTCGATGGCAACGGGGACGGGCTCAACGCACCCAGCAAGCAAGGGCAGTCCGCCGCCGTTGAGGTCGGCATCAAGTAACAACACCGAGCGCCCAAGCGATGCGAGATAAGACGCCAGATTCAGTGACACGGTGGAAGCCCCCGCACCGCCCTTTGCACCCCATACAGCGGTTATTTCGCTGCCCTCATCCCTACGCTGGTGACCACTCACGGCGCGCACACTAGCACACGGCTTCGGCGAGACGTCCTGCGCACAACGTGGATTCGGGAGCGCACGGGCGACGGACGCGTTGGCAAGCCAAAGCACAACGCCTGGATACGCCAGCTTCCGGCCAACGCGCGCCCCCTTCGCAACGCAAGCCCGTCATGGCCGATGAGGCACATGATGCCCCGAGGCGACATTTCGCACAGAGACCTTAGCCCTCTACGTTGGCGACGCGCTTACCTTGCCGTAGTCAAAGCATCCGGCCTTCACCCTGGGATGCCTGCGCGGGTGGCGTGTGACCGGGCGCGGATGGGCCCTGCTATCGCGGACGTGACGCGGAAAGGGCTCGCGCCCATTTCCTTGTCGGCGCGACCCCTATTAAGTGTCCGTCGCGCGGGAGGCCTGACCTTCTGGCTGGCGTGCACGGCACTCACTTATGCCTGCGCTGAGCTTCCAGGCACCCCCAACGCCACGGAACTTTTTCGGCCACCGTCCGAAGTCGTCTCGTCCTGCACGGCGTATCGCCACGCTTCGGACGCCGCGCAGAGCGCGCATAGCGACGGCGTCGACTGGCATTGTGAGCCCAATCCCGAGTTCTGGGTCACGCCCGCGAGCGCTCAGAGCCGGCCGTTGCTGCTCGAGGGCCAGCTGGGGCTAGACCTGCTGGAAGACCTAGCCCGGGGTGGGCTTAGCGCGCGACACCGGCAGGCAAGCGTCGCCTTGCACCGAATCATCGCCGGCGACCGCAACGGGTTTCGGCCTTTTGCTGCGCTTGACCGCGGGCAGCACTATACGTTCCTGTTTCCCGAACGGGCCGACACAAGTCAGCCTCAAGTGCGGCGCATTCTGCGCATCTCGCCGCCACCGTCGCAGCCTATCGCGGCTTGGCCGCCGCATGAAGCCCACGGCGTTCCCCTCCATACGGAGGTGCAACACTTCTTGTTTCGGGCGGAAGCGGATGTTCCAGATGCGTTGAGGGTGTGGAGTCCCGATGCACCAAGCCCCTTTGTCTGCACACTTTTCGACGATCCCAAAAACCCCTTCCGCGGCGCGGCGCGTATCGGAGGTGATCAGCCTCTCGAGGGCCATGCTAGGTCCTGCGCCCTACCGTCACCGATGCGTCTTGGACGCTACCGCTTCGAGGCCGCGGAGACTACGGTCCAAGCATTTTCCACCTGGCATGCGCCCGCCTTCGCTACGGGAGACTCGGCGGTGGACGGGCTGGCGCCAGCGGAAGACGAAGCGGGCACTTCTGAGAATGACGCCCCGAGCACCGGCATGCTGCCCGGTCGTCGTCTGTTCGATGAGACGATGCGCTGCAGCGTTAATGAGGTTCGCGTGGGGCCGCTATGCTTGCGGCCAGGCTCCGGTCGCTTGGAGCTCCGAGCCCGGACGCTCGAGCCCGTCCTCGCCCATCTTGAGATCCCTCGGGGTGCGCCCGCACTCTGGGCGATATCGGCGGCGGGGCATCTCACGCTCAGCGCCGATACACCTATCGACGACGAAACACGGGGGCGCGCTCAGCGCCATTCCGGGCGGGTGACGCTACACTCACTCAACTTCCCGCCGGCGGTCCACGATTTCACCTTTGAGAATACCCGCGCACCCTCTTCGGTGCAAGTTGTTGAAATCATGGCTAACCCCGCAGGCGACGATGCCCTCGGCGAATTTGTCATACTCAAGAACTTCGGGAAGGTGCCCGTCGACCTTCAGACGCTGTACCTCACGGACACCCCGACCCGTGAAGTGCCCAGCCTCGGCCAGAGCTACCTTCTGCTTCCTGGCGCTGCAGCAGCGCTGGTCCCCACGGGCTTTGACCCGACACTGCTGCGCTTTCGGCCCGACGTGCAGGCAACGCTCTACCTCGAAGGCAGCATCTCCCACCGGGGGCTGGTCAACACAGGTGGTTCGCTGTTGGTGATGGAACGTGGCGGAGACCTCCTCGACACCTTCGTGTTTGGCGCCAGCGGGGACGATGTTTGTTGGATTCGCAGCGAAAACGGCGGTTCGCCACAGCAGCGCCCGGCGGGTCAATGCCGCTACGTCTATCCGCGGGAAGCGACACCCTGACCCCAGTCCTCGATAAACGGTCCCGATCGGGACGCGGCGCGTGCCTGAGCACCCACCTCTTTGGCTCGAAATTTCCGGCGCGAATGCGCGCGTGATAACGTCATCTCGCGGGAGCCGAGCCGCCGGCGCATGACTTATTTTTCCTCAAGCACACAGCTCTCGAGCACGCCCGGGTGTGTCGGCGGAGGGCACGACCGGCGTACTCTGTCCGGAGGCGGTCGGTGCCGGCCCGCAAGCCGAGTCTACACCGGACTCTGCTGTATAGTTTTGGTGGGCATGGGGCTGGGCCTCGGCGCTGGGTTGGCGTTCCTACATCAGGGCGGGCTGCCTTGGGAAATGACAACGCTTGCCCGAGCTGCAGCTTCGAAATACGCGGCAACTCCCGACATGCCCTCGGTCAACTCAGAGCTGGAGGGCTACTTCCGCCCGGTACGTGACATGCCGCTCCGTCGCCGCGTCGAGCTCAGGAGTTGGAGCGCGCTGCGCGTGCCTGAAGAAAGCTTCGGCGAGTCGCTCAAGGGCAGTGACGTGGTACTGGGGCGCACGCCCCATCGCCTGCTCCTCTTTACCTTTGATGACGGCCCCGACGCAGTCCACACACCGAAACTGCTCGACATCCTTGAACGCTTGGGAATCCGGGCGGTGTTCTTCGTGGTGGGCGAGCGCTTGGACGGCGAGGACCTCTGGTACACGCGTCACCGAGACATCGTGCGCCGGGCAGCCCAGCGAGGGCACATCATCGGCAACCACAGCCAGGCGCATCGGCAGCTCCCCCTCCTCAATAATCGCGAAGCGACCGCAGAAGTCGAACGCGCTCAAGTGCTTATCCATGCGATTACAGGCAAACGGCCGCTCATTTTCCGCCCCCCGGGTGGCGCACGCTCCGCGCGGACGGACGGACTGCTCGCGGACCTCGGATACACCCAGATGCTTTGGAATCTCGGCACGGGCGATGTTCAGGTTCGGGATCCGCATGCAGTGCTCAGGACCTGGCGCCAGGTGCTTGACCGCGAAGCCCGCGAAGGATCCGCGGGCGGCATTATCCTCCTACACGACATTCACGCCTGGAGCGTCGCTGCGGTGCCGCTCATCGTCGCGGATATTGCCAACAGGAACTGTGAGCTCCTGGCGCGCAACGAAGAACTCTTCGACATCGTTGACGACCCGGCCCTGTTTTTCGTTTCACCGTCGTCGGGTCGACCCGAGGGTATGGCCGCCGCAGTTGACCCCACTCTCCTGGAAGCGCGACAAGCCGTCCTGCGAGAGCAGTCGGCGCGCTACTGTGCGCGCGCGACCACGAAAACTCGGCTGCGACACTAGAGTTTTTTTCTATTCCTTACATGGACATGCGGAACACGAAACCCGGGAGTGGGGGCCACATGCCCTAGTGGCGGCACCGAAGTTGCACAGGAGGCGTGTGTGACAGAATCCTTCAGCGCGCACACAGACACACACGTTGACGTGTCCCAGGACGTGTCCCGGGAGGTTGGCGCGGCCCTTGGGACTGCTGGCGCGGCCCTTGGGACTGCCGCGCAGGTGAGTGACGCCTCGGAAGACAGCTACGATGGTGCGCTGCATCCCGGTGATGACGCACAGGCCGCCGGCGCGGCCGCCGATCACGCCGCGAGAGCGGCCCTTCATCAGGGCCCAACGATCGGCCTTGAAGGCTCGCTGCGCGAGGTGCTCAAAGTCGTGGAGCGCGCGGTTCAAGCCCAGCGACCAGGGCTGCTCACGCTGGTGGGTCCTCCTGGCAGTGGGCGCAGCCGCATGCTGTACGAAGTCGCGAAACTGGCCCGCAAGCGTTTCGGTTTTCAGGATATCGACTTCTTCGAAGGCACGTCGGGCCATCTGCGCAACGCAGGCCTGCCAGCTCCAGCCCCGCAAAACGCCTGGAATCCGGAAGACTCTCACCTAAGCGCGCTCATCGACGAGCTGCCCCTCCCTGCCCCGGTCAACGCGGAACGCGGCTCTCCGCTGCTAAGGCATGTGCTCGGTCTCCTGCAACGGCGCCATCGCGTTGACCCCTACCTGCTACTCATCGACGATGCAGACACCCTGAGCTCCGATGCGCGCACGGCGCTGCTCGAGGTGCTTAAGGAGCCGCTGCCCATCGTGGTGCTACTCACCATTAAGGAAGCCACCGCGAGCGCTGGTGGCTGGCCCGAGGATTTCACCCAGCTCACCCTTGAGACGTTGACGGCGCGGGAGTCGGCGGCGCTGACCCATGGTTATCTGAATGTGGCGCAGCCGCTTCCACCGCGGCTTCTTGACGCGGTTCATCATCAGTCCGGTGGCCGGCCGGGAGCACTTGTCGCGCTGCTCGAGGAGCTACGGACCGTTGGCGTGATTCAACACACGGGCAACGGGACCGTGGATGTGGATTTCGCCAAGATTGAAGCGGGGCTGACTTCGCTCGATCTCGACGCTTCTCGGCGCTCTCACCTCAGCCGCCTGAATGCTTATGCCCTCAGGACGCTGGAGCGCGCCTCCGTGGTGGGGCGCCATTTCTTCCTGAGCAGCCTGCTCGCCCAGCAGCGCTCGGAGAGCCAGACTATCACACCGGCCACCGAACTTCTCAGGCGGGCGCGGGACGAAGACGGGCGTATTCGCCGCGTCCTAGGGGAGCTCGAGCACCAGCAGCTGATCGAAGACATCAGCGAGCGGGTGCTAGGTGAGGTGATGGACCGGTCCGAACGCGTCTACCGCTTTAGAGAGCGCCGCGTGCGGCAGCTTCTCTACCAGCAGCAACCAGAGGAAATGCGCACGACGCGCCACCGCGTCGTCGCAGACTGGGCACAAGGCCATGCCTCGGGCACCATTCCCAACCGTAAACTCTTGGTGGCGCTGCACCTCGACCGCGGCCGCCGCTCGAAGGAGGCGAGCGCTGCGTACTTCGAGTGTGCACGTGACCGCAGCGAGGCGCGCAATCCGCGTCTCGCCCTGCAATATCTCGAGCGCGCGATTTCGCTGAGCCGCCCGGAGTCCGTGCAGGTGCGTCTACCGGCCCTGCTCGCCTACGCCCAAAAGCTCATGCAGCTCGGGCAGCTCGAGAAGGCGAGGGAGGCGGCTCTCGACGCGTACGCCATTGCGTGGCGCCTGGATGCCGACCGTCTGGTCGCCGAGAGTCTCGAACGGCTCGCGGCGATCACCTACCGCGCGGGGGAAGTCGAGGAAAGCTTCAGCTACCTGGAATCACTAGGGAGCCTGGGACTGGTCCGGGGACACCAGGAGATGCAGGTGCTCGCACGCACGCTTCAGCATCTAGCATGTCTCGAGCAAGGGCTGCCCTACCCCGTTGAGGCCGACGATCAGGTGAGCGAGGAAGCCAACACCTCCATTACGTGCCGCGCATTGCTCAAGCTGTGGCAGGCGCGCCGCAGCTTGCACGAAGACCCCAAAGCGCCGCTCGCTATCGCGCAGCTCAACGCCTTGCGTGAACTGTGGAGCGATGGCTCGCAGATGCACCTACTCGCGCTGGCCGCGGAAACGTTGGCGGAGGCCTACCTGCAGCAGGGCGACTTCGCTCGCGCCGAGAAGCAAGCCGAGCTTCTGCTCAGCGCCGCGCGCGATGCACCGGATCGCTACCTCGAATGCCGTAGCCTACTGCTTCAGGCGCGGATTCTTAGCCTGACCCCCGCGGCGCAGGGCCTGGAAGCTGTTTTCGACAGCGCAGAACGGATTGCGGCGGAACTAGGCAATACGCTGCTCTTGGCGGAGGTGTGGTTGGGACGGGCTTACCGTGCGCTGAAGCGCAACGAGCCTTGGTCCGTCAACGAGGCGCTTGCCGTGCTGCGCGAGCAGCTCGTTCACCTGCGCACGCCGATTGTGCACGCCCACATCCGCCTGATCGAAGCGCGGGCGCTGCGGCAGTCGCTTGTGGACGCCGCGCACGCCGCCGAACCGGCCGAGCCCCGTCGGCGCGCGAGTGACATTCCTGAAGCACCGCGCTCGGAATCTCCGGCGGCCGCTTGGGACGATCTGGTGCACTACTACCAAAGTGCAGCGGGACGCTTCTGGCGCTCGCGGCGCTATCGCGACGCCCTCGATACCCTCCGAGAGCTGGCGGAGTGCCAAAGAGAACGGGGACTCACGGCCGACGCGGAGGCGGTGCGCATACGCATCGCCAAGCTGGAAACCAAAGCAGGACTGGCTGCTCCCGCAGCACCCCAGGAAGCGCGCGCCGATAGCGGCTTTTTCCGCCGCAAGCGCGAGCCCCGCAGCGCCTAGCAGCGCCTAGCAGCGCCTAGCGGTGGCTTGCCTTAGGCTTCGCCTGCTTTGGCGAGCTTATACAGGCGGCGCCCTTGATAGGGTATCGGTGACTCAATACGAAAGAGCGAAAGCTTAACGGTTTTTCGCGGCCCTTCGTGAGTGCGCAGCACGACCGTATCCCCTTCGCGCACCTGATCCACTCGGCAAATGCCAAACTTGCGATGGTGAACGTAGTCGCCTGCGGCGGGTCTTGGCGCATCGCTTGATGCGGTGGAGGCGGCCACCGACGGCACACCGGCGGCTGGAACAGCACGCCCGCCCGGCCCCGCAACGCCGAGGGGAGGCGCTCCAAGTGTAGCGGCAGACGGAGCACGATCTAGCGTTCGCGGGGGCGGCGCCTGCGAAGCGGGCCGCTCCGGCGCGGGGTCCACCGCATGCGCTTGCGAGACCATGGCCGCTTCGAGCCAGAGGTTGCTACCCGCCGCGGCACCGGAGGGTTTGACATCAATACCGGCCGCCGAGGCCGCAGGACGGCGACCGGAAGCGCCTGCTCGTGCGTCCGGCACGCGTGGGCCCGGCTCTGCGGACGGTCCGCGAGAGGCTGGAGGCATTGCCGAGGGCGATACCGCCTCGCGTGCGGGCGCCGTAGCGCCTTCCTCCCGAAGGCTTGCGAAGAGTTCCGCCTCGGAGACCCCCACAAGGACTTCGAGCACATCACACGCACAGTCGACGAGGTCGAGCACCTGCGCACCAAGACCCGGTTCTCGCTCACAGCGAGCGATAGCCCGCAGCGTCCAATCCTCGCCGGACGTCGTCACGACTTGAAGCTGCGCCAGTGTCCAACGCGCGGTGAGCTGGCGCGCTTCGAGACGCAGCGTACCGCCGGAGGGCGCGGGCAACAGTCCGTAAATCTCGCCGTGAGCCTGCAGCACGTCGGCAGGGGCCACGCCTTCAGCGTTAGATAGCAACCAGGCACGCAGCGATTCAACGTCCCGAAGCACCAATCGACGGACGCGCAAATGATGGGCAAGCACAGCGCCGCAAGCCTACTACGCACTCACCGGAATGCGACCCCTCGCTCAGGGTAACATCCTGACAGCGCGCCCGGAATCAAGGCGCGCCTAGGTCCCGCTTTCGGTATTCGAAGCGCGCCACGTGCACGACGTATTCCGCTGCACTGGTGAGCGCGAAGAAAAGCGCGACCAGCAGCAAACCCAAGCCGACGTCGTGGAAGCTTGCCCGAAGCGAGATAAAGCCGAAGTTGACCACGTACTCGAAGTGCAAAATCAACATCAGCAGCGCAACCATCTGCAACGCCGTCTTTTCCTTGCCCCCCCGCAGGGCCGCCAGTACCAGGCCCTCCGACGATGCGAGCGCCCGCAGCGACGTCACCGCCAGTTCCCGCGCTAAGGTCAAGCACGCCAACCAGGGGGGCACCCATCCCAACCAGACGAGATAAATCAGAAGCGCCGCGACAAGCACCTTATCCGCCAGCGGGTCGAGAAACTTACCGATAAGCGACTGCACATCGAACTTGCGCGCGAGCCAACCGTCGAGGGCGTCCGTAATGGCAAGCAGCATGTAGACCGCCGCTGCGCCGAAGCAGCTCCGAGGTGTCTGCTGAACAAGCAGCACGATGACCGCCGGGATCAGCAGCACACGAAGCAGAGTCAGCAGATTGGGAATCTGTTTCACGTAAGCGGCCTCCGTCGCCCACATAGCATGCGCAAGCGCGACGTGGCGCATGCTCACTTGTCTGGCGGATCGGCCACGGGCTGGGATACCCTGCTAAGTGTGGAATCGGAGGGACCAAGCCCGCGACTGCAGTTCTCTCTCGCCCCAGAGCGCCAGCAGCAACACGAGGCGCTGCTGGAACAGGTTGAGGACCTGGCACAAGCGCAGCCTGATCAAGCGCAAGCAGCGCTGGCGCGCTTCCTGCTGCATGCGGACGTTGCACCCGAACTCGTGCGACGCGCCGCGCGCCTGGCCTGCGACGTCGGTAACTTGGGCATGATGCATCGGCTGTTGCTCCAGCTCGAGCATCGGGGGGCGCTCCTCCCCGAGGATGCGGCGGACATCGTGGCGCTCAGCGCAATCCTGGGTGACCGCGAAAGCTTTAAAGCGCATCGCTCCGGCTATACGGTCCCGCCTACCCTTCTATCTCTGAGTGCCAACGTCCTCGATCACACCGGTCTCGGGCAGCTCCATCGCTGGCTGAAGCAGCGCGTGGCTCCGGACGCCCCCCTCCAAGAGGCTGACCAAAGCGGTGCTGGGGCGGCGCCGGCTCCCGACACGCCCGCTATCCGCGCACAGCGGACAAGCCTTTCCACCGACATGACCGCAGCGAGCCAGCGATCAGATGCAGCCAGTGCGAGTCATCTCGCGCTGACGCTCGAGCACGCTACGGCGGGTGCACTGCTGCTCACTCAGGAGTGTGCCCTGCGCCCGAACATGCTGTATCGCAAAGGCGCACCGACTCTGAGCCTGAGTGACGGCGCCCTTGAGGGCTTTCTGAGCGTCGAGCCACCGATCGATGTTGCCTACCGCGGCAGCACCTTGACACTGGAACACAACGCCGGGGCAGCGGCCATCTATGCGAATGCCGCCCATCTCCGCGGCTACGCACTTCCGGCTTCGCCGGTGAGCCACACGCTGTCGCTAGCACAAGGCGAAGCGCAAACCTGGATACGCTTCAGCCATAACAGCTGGGTACTCATAGCGGTCCCCGACGGATATCAAGTGGCGCGCGTCGAAGTGTCCCCGGGAGAAACGCTCACCCTCGGCACCCTTGAGCTACTCGCCTGGCAGGGTACACTCTTCCCGGACCCCGAAAAGCCGGAACGTAGTGAGGACGCCCATCTCCTTACTCTGCGCGGCGAGGCCACCGTCTACCTAGCGTTGACTCGGTGATCCCCGAGGAGGCACCCACGTCACCCTAGATGATGGCTTTCATCCCGGCCACGCTCTAACCCCGGTTCGAGGCGCGTTCACTCCTCTTTGTCGTCTCGTTCGTCAGACGCCTCTTCCGCATCGGCTTCTTCATCGTCGGCCCGCTCTTCATCAGCGCCCAACTCTTCCGCCCCGCCCGCGGCGGGAGCCGCCCCTTCAAGCGTCTCCAAATCCGCCTCGCGCGCTTCTTCCGTGCGCGCTCCCGATTCGCGGTCAGCTATCGCCGACAGTTGCTCCGCAACGCCGTATGCCCAGTCTCCCGTCTCGGGGTCCACCAGCGCGCCGTGGTACTCGTCTACTTCCATACGGCGTTCCGTATCGTTCAGTGTGTAAGCGAGAAAGATGCCGGCAAAGAGCAATGAGCCCAAAAACACGAGGGCATTAAAGCGCGCCTCGTGGGCCATGTGCATGAATACCACCACCACGAGCGCGGCCTTCATGGTCGCGATGATGACAGCGACCACAAGGTTCCATGCACCGAGATGCACCTGGTACACCGCGACAGTAAGTGCCGTCAGCACCAACAGCACAGAAAAGACCACCACGTAGTTTCGGACCGATACTTCTTCGTGAGCCATGAATCTCTAGTCTCCGGGCACAGATACCTTGTCGAAGCCGAGCCGCCCTACTCACCCTCCTCCGCGTGCTACCCGCGGAAGGGCGGCCTAATTAGTCAATCAAGTAGAGGAGTGGGAAGAGGTAAATCCAAATCAGGTCGACAAGGTGCCAGTAGAGCGCGCCCATGTCGATGGGCGTGTTGTACGCCGGTGAGAACCGACCCTGATTATTGCGGACCAGCAAGAAGATAAAGTAGCCAATGCCGATCAGGACATGGAGGCCGTGAACGCCGGTGGCTACGAAGTAAATGCCGAAGAACGACCGTACGTGATACGGGAGGTCGCCAGCGTCGTGCGGGTCAAAGAACTTGCCCGGCAGCAGCCCGTGCGAGAATTTGGCAGAATACTCGAAGTATTTGACTACCAGGAAGATGCAGGCGCAGATGATGGTGAGGAGCAGGTAGCGGCTGGTAGCCCGCGTATCGCCGATGCGAGAAGACCGCACGGCGAGCGCTGCGGTTAAGCTCGAGAACAGCAGCACCACCGTATTGAGACCACCAAGCTTCCAATCAAGCAGGTGAGACCCAATGCTGAACGCCTCAGGATGATGTGTCCGGTAGATGCCATAGGCGACAAAAATACCGCTGAAGAAAAGCACCTCCTGGGCCAAAAACAGCCACATGCCCAGCTTAGCGGCACTCAGCTGCTGACCTGGCGAAGCAAAATGATGCTGAAACCAGGAACGTTCCTTCGAACTGGATGACTCCACCGTCGACCTCTTACTCGTTCTACAAACTCTAGCGCCGCGGCCGGCCGAGGCAGCGCCTCGGCCAGCACTCCAGCGTGCCTACTCGGCGGGCACGTTTAGGCTTTTGCAGCCGCCTCGTCAATGTTTTCGTCCAGCAGGTGGTAGTCGTAGGGGCCTCGCTCCGCCACAAACTCCGTCGCGAAGTTGTGGGCGTCGGGCGGAGACGTTGTGAGCCACTCGTACCCAGCAAGGTTCCAAGGGTTCGGGCCTGCCTTCTCGCCCTTCACAAGAGAGTGAAGCAGCACGAAAAACAGCACCACAAAACCAAGTCCGAGGATGTAGGACCCTATGGACGAAAAGCCGTGAAGCGTGTGGAAGTGGTCAAGGTAGTCGAAATAGCGCCGGGCCATGCCGCGTGAACCGAGCACAAACTGCGAGAGGAAGGTGACGTTGAAGCCCACAAAGATGAGCGCCCAAGCCACCTTCGCGTAGCGCTCGCTGTACACCTTGCCCGTCATTTTGGACCACCAGTAGTGGAGCCCGCCAATAAAGGCGATGACCGTACCGCCCACCATCACGTAGTGAAAGTGCGCGACGACAAAGTAGGTGTCGTGGAGGAAAATATCGACGGAGAGCGTACCGAGGAAAATACCCGTGAGCCCGCCGATCGAGAAGAGCGCGATGAACGAAAGCGCATACAGCATCGGTGTCGTGAGCGTTATCGAGCCTTTGTAGAGCGTCGCAATCCAGTTGAATACCTTCACGCCGGAAGGAATGGCTACCAGCATCGTCAGGCCTGAAAACACCATCACGGCGTATTCGGACATACCCGCCGTGAACATGTGGTGACCCCACACGAGGAAACCAAGCAGCGCAATCGCGACTGACGAGAGCGCGATGTAGGTGTAGCCGAAGGGTTTGCGCCGTGAAAATGCAGCGATGATCTCGCTCACAATCGCCATGCCCGGCAAGATCATAATGTAAACGGCGGGGTGAGAGTAGAACCAGAAGAAGTGCTGGAAGAGCACCGGGTCACCCCCCAAAGCCGGGTCGAAAATACCTAGGCCCGTGGTCTTCTCCACCAGAAGCAGTAGCAGGGTAATCGCAAGGACGGGCGTCGCGAGCACCTGGATGACGGCGGTGGCGTACATGCCCCACACGAAGAGCGGCAGGCGGCTCCAATGCAGGCCCTTGGCGCGCATCTTGTGCACAGTCGTCACGAAGTTCACACCGGTGAGAATCGACGAAAAGCCAAGGATGAAGATACCCATGGCCATCCAAAGCACCGCGCCGCTCGCCCGTGAGCTGTAGGGTGTGTAGAACGTCCAGCCCGTGTCGACGGAACCAGAGATGATGGCTACGAGTGAAAAGACCGCGCCGATGCACCAGATGTAAAGACTGGCGAGGTTGAGCCTCGGAAAGGCCACGTCCTTCGCGCCAATCATGATGGGCAAAAAGAAGTTGCCGAGGGCCGCGGGGATCGACGGAATGATGAATAGAAACACCATGATGGCGCCATGGAGGGTGAACGCCTGATTGTATTGGTCCGCGGTCATGATGGTCTGACCGGGAAAGAGAAGTTCCGTACGAATCAAAAGCGCGAATACGCCGCCCGCAAAGAAGGAAAGCAGTACCGCAATGAGGTACATGATTCCGATGCGTTTGTGGTCGACCGTGGTCAGCCAGCTCGCGATGCCCTTAGCGCTGAGGTAGTTCTCTTCATGGACCGCGCCGTCGGCTGCTGTACCGTCGGCGAGTCCAATGCTTTCCGCGTGAGTGCTCATGATCTTCGTCCTATTCCTGACTTAGCTCTTTGATGTACGCGATGATGGCGTCGAGTTGTGCTTCACCGAACTTGTAGGGAGGCATCAGCAGGTTCTCGTAGCCCGATACAATCTTTGCCTGGGGCTGGAGAATGGACTCGCGAATGTAGTTCTCATCGGCCACGATGGTCTTACCGCTCGTCATCTTCTCCTCGCGCATGTAGAGCCCCTTAAAGTTGGGCGCAGGCATCTGAGAGGCCCCGTCGACGCCATGACACGTACGGCAGCCGCTCTTTTCGACGAGTTCCTTACCCCACTCGGCTTCCGACAGGCCCTCCGGCGCTGCGGGCCCCTTCTCTAGGAACTTCTCGTAGGTCTCTTCATCTACGATATTCAAGGTAGCCAACATGGCGGAGTGACCGACGTTGCCCGTCGCGCCCTCAGGGGCGCCACAGTATTCCGTGCAGTACGCTTGGACCTTGCCGGTCTTTGTCGCCTCGAACCAGAGGGTCGAGTAGCGCCCGGGAACGACGTCCTGCTTCACGCGGAAGTCGGGGACGAAAAAGGAGTGAAGGACGTCGCCGGAACTCATGATAAAGCGAATCGGCGTCCCGACCGGCAACGTCACCTCGTTCAGCTCCTCCATGCCGTTGGGATGCCTGAACTCCCAGAGCCACTGGGCACCGCGTACGCGAATATCGAGAGACGAGCTCGGTGCCACCGAGCCACGGACGTAGCTCTGAAAGCCCCAGTGAAAGAGCACGATGAGGAGAATCAACGGTAGCACCGTCCAGGCAACTTCAAGCGTGTTGCTGTGGCCGGTCTTCTTGGCACGCACACCGGGTTTGCTGCGGTAGCGCACCACAAAGTAACCCATCACGCCGACGATGCCGACGAAGAACGCCACGCTGATCCAGAAGATGACGTAGTACAACCAGTCGACTTCAGCCGCATAGGTCGAAAGTTGAGCTGGCAGTTGATAAGTGCTTAGTTCCATCTGACGTCCTGTTGTCCGACGCGTCCTGTCCAAGCGGGCGCTTGCGCCCCCTTGCCCTTAGGCGCCGGCGCCGAGTTTAACGCAAACGCCTGAACGCGCCTTCGTTTTCATCGTTCCAACTCCTGCATTCCGGATTCTTCCGAGGCCTTTGGGCTCAAGCTGTCACGCGCAGATGACTTTCACTCGCCCGGTGCTCCTCTCGACTCGGCCACTGCCTTTGAGCGTACGGAGCCTCGCGCATCACGGCGAGTGCTTCTACGTCGCCGCTTCACCTGCCACTCCCCCCCGACCGCCCCTCCGGCGCTCGCGCATCCAAAAGAGCCCCAAAGCGAAGAGAATGCAACAGAGGACAAGCGCTCCGCTCAGGCGCATCACCTGCTCAGCCACCAACACGTAGGAACCCGCTTCCGGGTCATAGCGGTAACAATAGAGCAGAACCTTGTCGAGAGTTGATTTAGCGTTACCCGCCTTGGTTTCCAAGACCGCTAGCTTGAAATCCGCGGGCGAAAACTTGAGTCCGTAGAGGTAGCGCTTCACTCGCCCGGAGCCGTCAACGAAGATGAGCGCCGCAGGATGCGCGAACTCCTGCTGCTTTTCGTCAAAAAAGTAGTGGTACCCCACAACTTCAGCGAGCGTCTTCGCCCCCAGAACATTGCCGTGCAGGAACGCCCAACCGTGATCGCTCTTCGCGCGACCCATGTCTTCGAACGCCGTTTCTCTGCGCTTCGTCGCCGTTTCCGCAGAGTCTCTCGGATCAAACGAGACCGTGACCAAGTTAAAATCTGTGCCCAAGCGCACACCCGGTGTGTCCTTCACGACATCTGCCAGCGCAGAGAGTACGAGACCACAGAGCATCGGGCACGAATAGTAGGCCAAGGTGAGCACGGTGGGTTTGCCCTGCACCAGGTCACCGAGCCGTACTTCCTTGCCGTCTTGGTCCTTAAACCTGAGCTCGAAGGGCAGTTCCGCCTCGAGATTCTCGACGACGTCCACTTCCTCAAGCCGCGGCGGCGAATCAATGGACCGTCTCGACTCGCTGATGCTTGAGGGCGCACATCCCGCCCCTAACGCGAATGCAATACAACAGCCGAGTGCCCCGGCGCGCTGACGAGCCATGGCCAACGCCCCTAGGCTTGAAATAAGTATGGCTAACAATGACACGTCCGAGCTTTCTACGGCCGGCGCACCCAAGCTCCGACTGCCGTCTGCGTTACAGAAGGACCGACGCCAGGTCGGTGCGGCACCGCCATGAAGGCCTCCCTCTATCGGAGATAGGTCCACCCCCACTGCAGGTCAGCCCGCATACCTACCTGCGGACCCGCGCCGAGCCCTACGACTGAGCGCCACCCGAACACGCTCTTCAACGTCTGCCGCGGCGCACTCGAGCGACCGCGCGCCCCCAGATGCGCACCCAGATGCGCGAGAAGCGCGCGATGCGCACATCGCTGTCCGCCCAAAGCGCTATGCGTCCTCGGCCGTCTTAGCCGCCTTCTCGGTCGCGCTCGTATCGTCTTCGGCGTCTGTTCCGGACGCCTTCGAAGACGTTGCTTCGTTCCTAGCAGCGCCTTCTTCCTTGTCGCCTTCCCCGGAGCCCGCACCTTGCTCGGCCTCATGGCCGGACGCGTCCTCCGCCGCGGTAACGCGTCCCAACTCCCAGGGTCCAGCTTTGCGATGCGCCCAGCCAAGCCGCGCGCCATCGTCGGAACTCTCTTTCGGCACGATCGCAGTCTGCTGAGCGCGCCCCTCTACCTCGATGCGCCTAAACGTATCACTGATAGGGACGCTTGCCTCGTTAACCTTGGCCCGCGCCTCTGCGCGATGGGACTGCATGTCGCGTAGAAACTTCGTGTCGGTCTTCACAAGCTTCTCTTCGTTGACGACTGAGTCGAAGTAGGAGTCGAAGAGTAACTTGAACACGACGAGCGCGAACACAGTCACTAGTGTTGTCGCGAGAATGATGCCGACGCGCGGTTGGCTGCGGTCATAGTCACTGGGATGGACGGCGGACATAGATGGCCTTCGTTACGTTCAGAGATTTTCAAAGCCAAGAGACCGCGACAAACGCGGGTCTCCGACGGGGACAAGTAGCGTGCGCGCGGCCCACAAGCCAACCACCCCAAGGTAGAGGCCTAGCACTGCCATCAGCGCAACGAGGTCGATCCAAGACACCGACTGCCAAGCCGAAGCGTGCGGCATCACAAACCAGTACATATCTGCAACGTGCATCACCAGGAGCCAGGCTGCGCCGATGCCAAGAAAGACTAGCTTGCGCTTCACGACGCGGCTCATCAGTAAAATGAAGGGTGCGGCGAAGTGCCCACCGATAAGCAACATGGAAAGAAACGACCACTTCGTCCCACGCCAGCGCAACGCGTAATACGTAAGCTCCTCAGGAATCGACGCGTACCACATCAGCATAAGCTGAGAGAACGCGGCGTAAGTCCAGAAGCACATGAAAGCGAACATGAGCTTGCCAAGGTCATGGTAGTGCTCGACGTTCACGGCCTCACCCAGAAAGCCAAAGCGCTTCAGGGAAAGCGTGCTTACGATGAGTAGGGCATGAATGGCCATCGCGGCCCCGGCGAAGAAATAGACACCAAAAATCGTCGAGTACCACGTCGGCTCAAGGGCCATGAGCCAGTCGAACGCAGCAAACGTTAGCGTCAGACCGAAGAAAATCAGCAGCGGGGCCGACAACCTCTGGAGCCTCGCCGTCGTCCGTGCGTCGCGGTCATGATCCTGCCTACGCGACGTGCGCAGCAGAAAGACACCAAGCCACGCCCAAAACGCGACGTACACTACCGCGCGAATCGTGAAGCCCGTCCGGTTGAGGTAGCTGGCTTTGCTCTCGAGCAAGGCCTCGTGCAGTGCATGCTCCGGGTCGTGCCCGTGGTCCTCTCCGGCGTGCGCGCTGGCATCTTTCGCACTTGCATGTCCTTGGTGGTCTGCCCCGTGGACATCACCTGCGGGGCTATGGCCGTCGCCGTGGTCGCCGTACCAGTGGTAAATGTTGGGTTGCAAGACGAGCAGCGGCAGCACCAAAACCAGTAGCGCGGGGGCCCCGGCGGCGAAGAGTTCGGCCACTCGTCGCACCGTCACGCTCCAGCCCGCCGCAGAGAGATGCTGGATCAACACGAAAAAAAGTGCACCCAGCACCACGGAACTCGCTAGTGCGAACGCGAACAGGTACGAGAAGGAGAAACGCACCGCATCCACTTGGTGCGCGATGACCGAGCCGAGCACACCGAGCCCACCGACAATAAACGCAATGCTCGCAAACTTAGCCGCTCGGGCGCCGGGCGTAAGTTGGTCGCGACTGACGACCGACTGCTTGTCACTCATGGTACTCATCTTGTCTCTAATCTTGGGTGACTCTTCTCAATCCTGAGCGACTCTCAATCCTGAGCGACGAGGTGCTGCTGAAGCTGTAGCGCACGGACGTAGGCCACCACGGCCCATCGGTCATCCACTTTCAACGTGTGCCCCTGGCCAGGCATGGACCGGATACCGTTGGCTATCGTCGCGTAGAGCTGACCGTCGGGAATGTGCCGGATGCGCTCGTCTTGGAGCGAGGGCGCGGCAAAGGCACCAACCTTTGCCTTCCTATTGACCGACCCGGCACCGTCCCCTGCGTAACCGTGACAGGGGGCGCAGTAAATATTGAAGCGCGTCTCACCGCGCTCGGCCAGCGCAGTCAGGCCGCTATTGCGGGCCACGACCTTCGTCGGAATCTCGCTCACCCAACCGTTAGGACCCTCGCCGGTCAGCACCAGATCATCGACCTCGTGGGTCGTCGCGACTGTCCCAGCGACGGGCGGCCGCAATTCCCGACCATCCTCAAAGAATTCGCTGACAGACTGACCGCTGTAGCGCGGCTGGGCGTGCATGTTACGTATCGGCACGATAGGCGTCTGCTCGGATTGCTGCCCACGACATCCCAACAGCCCCTGAGCGGCGCAGGCCATAAGCACCAGTGAAACCGCCGATGCCACTGGTCCAAAAGCACCGCCGGCGTCTTCCGTTCGGCTGGGGAGGTTATGGCTTTCTGTCATCCATTTCGCAGCATGTTTCGCAGCATATTTCGCAGCATATTTCGCAGCATGTTTCACAGCGTGCCCCCATGGTCAGAGAGGTGTTCGATATGGCTGGCCCCGCACGCTTCGAGAAGCTCGGAGACGCGATGCTTCTCGTCCTCCGTCTGTGGCTCGACGGAGATAAAGAAGGCATCGTCAGTCACGCGAGCAAAGCGATCCGACTCGAAAAGCGGATGATGATGGCGGGGCAAACCGCAGATGACAAACAAGCCAAACACCGTTGTTAAGCCCGTCAGCAGCACGCTCACTTCGAAGACAATGGGCACCATCGCCGTGTACGCGTCAGGCGGCTTGCCTCCCACTACCAGTGGGTAGTCGTAGCCGTTCATCCACTGGATCATCGTCACCGAGCCGACGAAGCCGATGCAGGCGGCCATAAACGAAAATACGCCAAGTCGCGTAGGTTTCAGTCCCATGGCGCCATCGAGGCCGTGAACGGGGTACGGCGTATGCACATCCCAGCACTTAATGCCAGCGTTGCGAACTTTTGTCGCTGCCGCCACAAGCGCATCGGGGCTGGCAAACTCCGCGAGCACTAAGCTTAAGCGCTCAGCAATGCCCGACCCGGCTGTGTGTGTCTTTTCACTCATGACATGAACTCCAGAAAGGAACCGGCGGCTCAACCCGCAGCGAGTGCACCCTCTTGAACCGGGGTTGCCTGCAGATCCTCAGAGAGCGCTACAGCCGGCGCGTGATGCGGCTGAGCGAAGGGAAGGACCATTTTCACCTCTGCAATCGCGATCATCGGAATCCAGCGAATGAAGAGTAGGAATGCCGACATGAAGAGCCCGAACGTGCCCAGGTACATGCAGATGTCTACCCAGGTTGGGTGAAAGACACCCCAAGCCGAGGGCAGGAAGTCGCGGTGAAGCGACGTCACGATGATGACAAAGCGCTCGAACCACATGCCGATGTTTACAAAAATCGACACCACAAACATGACAGGAATGCTCGTGCGCATGCGCTTCCACCAGTAAACCTGCGGGATAATCACGTTACAGATCACCATCGCCCAGTAGGACCACCAATAGGGAGCCTCAAAGGGATTGAGCCTGTTGTTGAGGAAGACGAACTGCTCGTATTCGTTACCGCTGTACCAGGCAACGAAGAACTCCATCGCATAGGCGTAACCCACCAACCACGCCGTTCCGAGGATGAACTTATTCATCAGCTCGAGGTGCTTGAGGGTCACAAGGTCGTAGAGCTTGAAGACGCTACGCGTAACTAGCAGCAACGTCATCACGAGAGCAAAGCCCGAGAACACTGCACCCGCGACGAAGTACGGCGGGAAAATGGTTGTATGCCAGCCGTAGATCACGGAAGTGGCGAAGTCGAAGGACACGATCGAGTGCACCGAAAGCACCAAGGGTGTCGAGATGGCCGCCAAGATGAGGTAGGCGCGCTCGTAGTGCTGCCAGTGTCGGTTGGACCCACGCCAGCCAAGTGCAAAAAAGCCGTATACTGCGCGCCGGAACGTATTCTTTGAGCGGTCGCGAAGGGTCGCAAGGTCCGGGATAAGGCCCGTGTACCAAAAGAGCAGCGAGATGGTGAAGTAGGTCGAGACCGCGAAGATGTCCCACATCAGAGGGCTCTTGAAGTTGGGCCACATCTGCATCTGGTTCGGCAGAGGAAACATGTAGTAGTCGAACCAGGGACGGCCCGTGTGCAGCGCAGGGTAAATACCCGCGCACATGACCGCAAAGATGGTCATCGCCTCTGCAAAGCGGTTGATGCTCGTACGCCACTTCTGCCGGAATAGAAAGAGCACCGCCGAAATCAGCGTGCCTGCGTGACCGATACCAATCCACCACACGAAGTTGGTGATATCCCATGCCCACGCAACAGGGCTGTTGTTGCCCCAAGTACCTGTCCCGACGGTGACCAGGTAACCGATGCACGCGACGAGTAGACCCAGCAGCGCAAGTGAGGGAATGAACAACATCCACCACCCCTTGGGCGCTGGCTGCTCCGTGACGCGACACACGGATTCGGTCACCTGGTTGATGCTGGATACATCCGGTAGCAGCTCGGTTTCACCCGCTGCAGCATTGACGTAGCTCGCGCCCATTAGGCTCTTCCCTCTTGCTTTCGCTTCAGTGCTTGCGGCGTGATGAGACCCCGCGATGTGTGTGCAGCTTCCTGGGACTTCGACTTGACCAGCGCCGGGTTAACGTGGCGGATGCGGCCTAGGTATGAAGTCCGTGGATTCGTCCCAAGCTCCGCGAGGAGCTTGTAGCGACGGTCGACGGACGCCTGCCGCGCAACCCGGCTCTTGGGGTCGTTCAAGTCGCCGAAGACAATCGCTTCGGCGGGGCATGCTTGAGCGCATGCCGGCGTGATATCGCCGTCAGCAAGCGGTCGCTTGTCGAGCTTCGCCCGCTTCTTTCCTGCTTCAACACGCTGGATACAGTAAGAGCACTTTTCCATCACGCCGCGCATGCGCACGGTCACGTCGGGATTGAACTGCATCTTCTTGGTTTCGGGCACGCCGTCGTTGCCCGCGTCTCGACCGTGCCAGTCGAGGTAGTTGAAGCGCCGCACCTTGTAGGGGCAGTTGTTCATGCAGTAACGCGTACCGATACAGCGGTTGTACGCCATGTCGTTGGTACCTTCCGGGCTATGCACGGTGGCATTGACCGGGCACACGTTCTCGCACGGTGCGATTTCGCAGTGCTGGCAGCCAACAGGTTGCACCGCCACGCCGGGCTGGTTTTCGTCATCACCGACAAAATAGCGGTCGATGCGAATCCAGGACATGTCACGCCCACGAGCGATTTCCTTCTCGCCCACGACGGGAATATTGTTTTCGGCCTGACACGCAACGGTGCAGGTGTTGCAGCCGGTGCAGGCGTTCAGGTCAATGACCATGCCCCAGCGATGGCCTTTGTATTCAATCTCTTTCCAGAGCGGGCCCGTGCTGAACTCCACCGCACGCCACGCCGGGAAGTTTGGCGTCTTGCGGTATTCGTCAAGGGTCGCGTCGATAGCGATGGGACGACCTTCCATCGTGTTCTGCGTCTGAGTGCGCGCGAGCTTTTTGCGACGCCCTGTCGGTTCAAGCACTACCCGCGCGCACCAGCTCAGGTCACTCTCCCGGAGCGGGGTAAAGTTGAAGCCCTTGCCAGCGCCATAGCGACCTTGGGGAGCGAGACCCCAACCCATCGCAAGGGCAACGGTTCCCGCCGCTACGCCCGGGCACACCGCGACGGCTGCCTCAACGCTGACGGCACCGCGGGTCACCTTAACGATATCGCCATCCGTCAGCCCCAGACGCTGCGCGTCAGCGACTCCCACGGACACAGGATTACACCACGAGACCTTGGTCATCGGATGCGGCAGCTCGAGCAACCAAGGGTTGTTCGCCGACTGCGCCGAGATCATCCGCGGGTCCGCGACAAACACCGCATCTAGACTTCCGTTGGCTTCACGGCCTGCGATCTTGGTGAGCCCGGCGGCTACCGATTGGGTCACCGCCGCCGCATCGACTGCGGCCGCAGGCTTGACCATCGGGATATGAACGATGCCTCGGGCGAGCAGCTTCTTCCAGAGCGCGTCTCCGCCCAAAGGCGCCTGCAGCAACCGCTGCGTTTCCGCCCAGACGATGTTCCGTGGGTGCTCCGTCTCTCCCGCCAGCGCCGCTAGGCCCTCGACGAGCGAGAGCGACGGCCACAGTGGCTCGATCAACGGCTGCCGCACCGCGTAGGCACCGTCCGGTAAGAGCGCGTCGCCCCAGGCCTCAAAATCGTGCGAAAGCGGCACCGCCCAATCGCACTTTTCACTGGTCGCGGTGACATGGAAACTCAACGCGAGAGCTTCGACGCCCGAAGCATCCAAGGCCTGCGCGAGCGAAGGCCCGGCAGCCGAGGAAGCCAGCGGGTCCACGTCGAGAAACACCCAACGCTGCACGGCTTCGATGTCCGACTTGCCGACGGTGGCCGTGGTGGCGACTTCTTCAAGCGCCTCAATCCCTGTAGCCTCGAGATAGGACACCACCTTGCCGATATTGCCAAGGGCTTCATTGATCCGCGCCGAGAGCGCGTGGGCCCAGGCAGGAAGCCTGCGGCCCGTCGCAACCAACGTGCGCCCCTTGTGCGCCGCAAGGTCCTCCGCGAGCAGGGGAACCCAGGCTTTAGCTTCGTCGTCGAGGGCGGGAAGCTGTGGCACTTTAGGGAGGCCGAGGTCCACATCGAGATGCCGCTCTAGGGCGCCTGCAAGGCCGAGGAGCAATGAGAGCGCACTCGTATCTGTGCGCGCTAGCCGGTGGTCTGCGTAGGCCCCCGTGAGCGAGAAGTCAGACTCAACGACATAGATACGCGGCGGGGTATCCTTGGCGGAGCCAAGCCGACGCGATTGAGCGATGCCTTTCGTCGAGCGAACACCCGCCCATTCGTCACCTACTAGGTCCGCGCCAAAACTCACGAGAACGCGAGCCTCGTCGAGGGAGTACACCGGACGCCGACGCGTGCCAAACGCGACCTTCGTGCCCTCAAGCACCGACTCATCGTGCAAGGCCGCAAAGCGCACCACGAGCGCTTGCGGCAGCGACGATTTTAGGCGCTTGATCAGCGATACCACCGTGGGCGATGTCACTGGCGGCAGCATGATTCCAAGACCGCGGCCCTGCGTGCGCCGCGCTTCGTTGCCCCAGGTCTTCAGTAGCTCACGCGCCTTATCGGCGGCGCCAGCACCCTTGTCACCAGCGTCCTTTTCGCCAGCGCCACCCTTCGACGACCGGACAGCCTGCAAGCGGTCCGGGTCGTAGAGGTCGAGGACGGCGCCTTGGGCGTAAAGATTGGTGGCGCCAAGGCTCCACGGATGGGCCGCGTTACCCTCCACCTTCGTCGGCCGCGCACCGTGCGTCTCGACCTCCACCGGGAACACATCACCGTTTCGGTCAAGCACTGTAGCGAAACGCAGGGGCGTGCCTGGCGTAAGCTGCTCGGGCGCCTGAGCGTAGGGCGCGAAGTAGGCCTCGGGACGCCTAATGCACGCGCCGAGACTCACCGCCGCACCCGTTGCGCCGCCGGTAAAAAGAAAGTTCCTGCGTGAGAGCGTTGCGGCAGCCGCCGATGACCCCTTGGTGAGGTCTGCGGGGTCAAGCAGCACGGCCTGCTCGGTGGCAGCCTCATCGGCGCGCTCCGCAGCAGAAAGACGCTTCTCATCGAGAGAACGCCATACCTTGGGACCCTCTACGGGGCTTGTCGGCAATACGGAAGGCTTACGGCGACTCATCGGTGACACCCCGAACAATGCTCTGGGGGGTTGACGGCGCTGAGATCCGGAGACCAGTCCGCAGGCCGTACCCACTCCATGTTAGTAACTTCAGCAACCGGCCGCAGATTGGGCTCCGGGTTCCGGTGGCAGTCGAGACACCAACCCATGCCTACGGGCTCGGCTTGGTAAACGACCTCCATCTTGTCGATGCGGCCGTGACACGAGACACACCCGACGCCGACATTCACGTGCGACGCATGGTTGAAGTAAGAGTGATCGGGCAGCCGGTGGACTCTTACCCAGCGGATCGGATCACCCGATTCCCAACTCGCCCGCACGGGCTCGAGCCGTTTCGATTCGGTCTTGATGACCGCGTGGCAGCCCATGCACGTCTGCGTCGGTGGAATGACGGCGTGAGCGGCCTCCTCGACGTTCGAATGGCAGTAGCGACAGTCGATCCCGAGTTCGCCCGCATGCAGCCGGTGGCTATAGGGCACAGGTTGCTTGGGCGCGTAACCGACCTGCAGGTTCTTCGGCGAAAAGTAGTACCAAAAGACGAAGACCGTGGCTACCAACCCAAGAAAGGCCGTGGTGGCGAGGACTTTTCCTAATAAGTTGATTTCGCGTGGAAATATTTGCATCTGCAACCTTGGCTTCTGCGCCGACCTCGAGCGCTGGCGTTCCGCGCCGACCGCCTCACTCTGACCTGACCACGGTGCCGAGCCACCGCTTGCCGCGTCCTCGTTGCGTTGAACGCCGTCGTTTCACTCAGCGTTTACGCTATCGCCAGCCTGAAGGGCCGGGGGAGCCGCGCTGAACCTGACTAGGGCCAGGTCTGACGCCAGCGACGAGGACTAGCCCAGACGACGCCGGGCGCCGCATGTTTATCGCTATTCGCGCTGCGGGCAAGACATTAAAGCTGCCGCGTCCGACGCCAGACACGCCTTGTCGGAGCCAGACCCAGCCTTTCTTTCCGCGCAGCACCCAAGCGCTTAGGGCTGGAGTGGCCTGCGAGTCAATGAGGCTAGGACAGCTGCGCATCACAGCGCGTGGCGGAACGGGGGCACCTCAACGACGACGCTGCCATCGGTCCCTAGATGAGCAGGAGAACTCTTGCGTTTACGAAGCCGGCCTTGGCGAAGTAGTGTAGTTATCGGTGAATTCAGACCCGCAGTGGCACCCGCCTTGGTTCAAGGGACACGGCCGCATGGGCCCCTACACGCTCATTGAGCGCATCCATGTGGGCGGGCACGCGCAGGTGTTTAAGGCACTCTGCCCGAGCAGCGCCGGGGAGGCGCGCGTCGTGTGCCTCAAAACGCCCCTTCCGCACCTCAAGTCGGATCCGACCCTCGGCGAACTCTTCGCCCATGAGTGCCACCTCACCCGTCAGCTGGACCATCCCGCGCTCGCACGCTTCGTCGATGCCCGCCCGCAAGGTCCCTTGGCTTACCTCTGCACAAGCTATATTCGAGGTCTGAATCTCGGCGAGGTCGCGCAAGCGCTCGAAGATTCGCTCCTCGCGTCGAAGCATCGTTGGCGTGTGACCCACGCGGCACTCCAGGCCTTTGCGCGACTGCATAGCGCGGCCCCGACCCGCGCCTGGGTGCACCGAGATCTCAGCGCCGCCAACATGCTGCTCTCTGTGCGTGGCAGGGTCGTGTTCTGCGATCTGGGGCTCGCCGTGCCGGAGGGGCTGCGTCTCAACGATGATGCGCGACCGTGGCAGGCGCGGGGCGCCCCTCGCCCGACGCTGACGGTGCTGTCGCCCGAGGAAGCGCGGGGCGAGCCGCTGACCCTCGCCACCGACGTCTTCGCGGTGGCTTCCTCGCTGCTCCGAACCTTCTGGCGTTTGGAGGACCTCAGCGGGTCACCGCTAGCCATCCTGCTCAAGACGCAGGACGGCCCGAGCGCGGAGCTGCGGCGCCGCGCGCTCAAGTATCTAGGTCCGCGCGTCGCCGAAGTGCTGCTCGGGGCGCTTGATGCGGACCCTGCGGCGCGGCCTGCGGATGGCAAGGCGCTACTCGACGCGCTGGCTGCGGCGCTGCCCGAGGCGCCCATCGACGCCGCTGAAGCGGCGCTCATTCGCGCGCGCGCAAGGTCCCGGAGGCATCCGGTGCGCCAGCCTCGCAGGACGCCCGAAGCGCACGCGCGGGGCACCCCCGCCCTCATCGATTCGCAGCTCGCGGACACGCACCAGGTGCGTGTCCTGGGCCATACCTATGCGGTGGCGCCACCGGACACGCCTAGTGCGCTGACGGCGGTCAGCTTTTATGACCTTGTAGACGGTGTTGCTCAGGGCAGCATCTCGGCTGAACACTGGGTTCGGGGTCCCGATGGTCAACAGGTGCCCGCCAGCGACCTACCCGAACTGCGGGTGATGTTCCTCTCGCCAGCAAGCGCCCTTGAGGGTCGCAAGCAACGGCTGCGCAAGCGCAGCCGTCCCGGGCTGAGCTTGGCACACGCACTGGCACAGCTCACGGTGAGCGCCGTGCCCGGCGTCGTTCATCTCGCGTCGCAGCAGGCGAAAACGTTTGTCTCGCTTAAGCTCGGTCGCGGCGTGATCACCGGCTATCTGGAGCCCTCAGGACAGCTTCGCCTTGCGGAAGCACTCGTGACCTCGCGCAAGCTGGACCACGCGGCGATAGACTCGGCCTGGAAGCTCGCGCCGGCGTACGGGGGCATGGTGAGTCGCGCTATCGAATCAAGCGCGCTCACGCCACCCGAGACGCTGCTGCAAGCCGCCTGGGCCATCGCAGCGACGCGCGTGCTTGACGCCGCGCGCTGGCCGGATCTTGAGGTTTCCTTCGAAGAAGACGGCCTACTCGACGAGGGCGAACTCCCTTTGCGCCTATCCCCTTGGTATCTCATCGAGCAGCTCTACCGCTCAGAGCTTAACGCCGGGCATCTCGGCGAGACCTCGGGCGACGCCGAGTCCTCAGCGAAAGCGGCGGGTAGACCAGCACAATCACCGACTGCGCTGCGGGCACCGCTCCCAAACCTGCTTCGGGACGATCTGCTCGGGCGCATGCCTTCGGGTCTGCGCACGACGCTTCGCGCCCTCGCCGTCGCGAGTGGCTCACTTGAGGCCCAAGCCCGCACAAGCAAGCGCAAGGCTGCCATGGACCCCTGGTGGCTCGCCTTTCTAGACACCCTCGACCTCCTCCGCCCGAAGGCCTAGCCGCTCGCATTCCCCGATAAGTTTGGTATGCCTCCAGCCCGATAGGCGGCTGAAGCGCTGCCGAACCGCCGGCCGGAGCCCCGGCTACGGGGGGAGGCCGCGCTCAGGAGCAGGGGCCCGCGGCGACGCGCGAGTTGGGCTCCGAGGTGTGCAGACCAGAGTCCTTTGCTTGATCGAGCTGGGCTGGTTCGAAGTTGGGTTGGGCTGAATTGGCAGGTCAAATAGTGACGCATCACATTTTAGTTTCGGATAAGCTAAGCGAAAACGGCCTCAAGGTCCTGAGAGACGCAGAGGGTGTAGAGGTCAACTACGCCCCCGGGCTCGACCCCGCTGCGCTCAAGGCCGCTATCCAGAAGGCCGACGCGCTCATCATTCGAAGCGCGACTACCGCCGACCGCGATCTCCTTGAAGCGGCACCTCGCCTGCGCCTTATCGGCCGCGCGGGCATTGGTGTGGATAACGTCGATGTCGCGGCCGCATCCCGCCAGGGCATTGTCGTGATGAACACGCCGCATGGCAACGCGGTCACCGCTGCCGAGCACGCCATTTCTTTAGTCTGTTCGCTCGCGCGCAATATTCCGCAGGCCACAGCGTCGATGAAGGCGGGCAAGTGGGAGAAGTCGAAGTTTCAGGGTCGAGAACTGAGCGAGAAGATCCTTGGGCTCGTCGGCCTTGGCAATATTGGACGCATCGTGGCAGCGCGCGCTCAAGGCTTGCGCATGAAGGTCATCGCGTCGGATCCGATGTTGACGGAAGAGGCAGCACGCAAACTCGGCATCGAGCTGGTCGAGTTCGGCACGCTGCTCAAGCGCGCGGACATCATTTCGATTCACACGCCGCTGGTGGCCTCTACGCATCATCTTTTCAACGACGCGGCCTTCGAGCAGGTGAAACCTGGGCTGCTGTTGGTCAACGCCGCCCGCGGCGGCATCGTCGATGAGGCGGCGCTGCTCCGGGCCTTGGAAAGCGGCCGCGTTGCAGGCGCAGGCCTTGATGTCTTCGAGACCGAGCCGGTCCCCGCGGACCATCCGTTGCTCGCACACCCGAACATCGTGTGCACCCCCCACCTCGGAGCGTCCACCGCCGAAGCGCAGGAACGAGTCGCCGTCGAAATCGCCGAGCAAACCCTCGCATTCCTGCGCGAGGGGACGGTCTTGAATGCCGTTAACCTGCCGTCGGTCTCGCCGGAAGCCGCCGGCAAGATTGCGCCCTACGCCCGCCTTGCCCGGCGCCTGGGCTCCCTGCTCGCTCAACTGGAGGTCAAGCACCCCTCGGTCTTCCGTGTGGTGTGCCGGGGAGAGCTTCCCAGCGGCAACGCGCGCTCGCTCACCTATGAAGCTTTGGCAGGTTTCCTGAGCGTCCACGCCGACGGCAAAGTGAATGCGGTCCGCGCGCCTTACGAAGCGAAAGAGCGTGGCATCGAAGTCCTCGAAGTGGCGGACCAAGCCCCCAAGCGTTTCACCAATGCCTTGGTCGTAGAAATCGAGTTCTCGGGCAACAAGCGCCGGGCTATCGGCAGCCTCGACCACGAGGGGGAGCCGCGACTCACGACCCTTGACGCCTTTGATGTGGACGCCCTTCTCGATGGCCACGTCATGTTTTTGCGTAACCTCGACCAACCTGGTGTCATCGGCGCCGTGGGCTCGGTGCTCGGTCAGCAGAACATCAACGTCTCGCGCATGCAGGTCGGCCTCGACCCGAAAACCAAGCAAGCCATTGCATTCTGGAACATCGACGGCGCTATCCCGAGCGCCACGCTTGAAGCGATTCGCGGGCTGCCGCACGTGGATGCGGTGAGCGCCATTGCGCTTGTCGATGAAGCCTAGCGCGACGAACGCGATGCAACCCCGACCACAAGACCGTTTCTCGCCGGAAGGCACGCGAGACTTTGGGCCCGCGGAGCAAGCGAGACGCCTCGCGGTATGCGGAGAGCTGCATCAACGCATCGCAAGCTACGGCTACGAAGCCGTCGGTACGCCCCTCTTCGAGTACGAGTGGATCCTCGGGGCGGGCGTTAGTCCGGAAGTCGGTGGCTCTCCGGTGCGTTTCGTGGAGCCCGACAGCGGCCGCATCGCGGTGTTGCGGCCGGACGTGACGCCGCAGCTCGCGCGGCTCGCCGCTACCCAGCTCAGCGCTTCGCCAAGGCCCTTGCGCTTGGCGTATGAGGGGACCCTTTTCCGCCGCCCCCATGAGCGCGCGCGCCACGCCCGTCAGACCCTGCAGGTGGGTTTCGAATATTTTGGCCCACGCCAGGTGGGTGCCTGGGTCGAGGTGCTGACGCTGGTGCACGACGCCCTCGCGCGGCTCTCGGTCACGCCGATTCGCCTCGAAGTCGGGCTGCCCTCCCTTTGTGATGCACTACTTACCCGCAGTTTAAAGTCATTTCAGGACGGTGAACCCGCGGCTCAGCGACTGCGTCAGGCTTGCGTGGACGCGCTCACACGGCGCGATAGTGCCCGCCTTGAGGAACTTATCGCCATTCGGCCGGAACTCACGAAACTCGCCGAGTGGGGCGCGGCGCCGGTACGCGCCGGAAGCTGGCGCGCATCCCCGCAAGCCAAGGGCGTCGACGCGCCGGAACTCGACGCGTTTCTCGACCAGCTCCCCGCCGCTGTATGCGACGTCACGCTTATCGACCTCGCGCAGACCTTCGGCCTCGGCATCTACAACGGTCCGACGTTTCACGCTTACGCGGGCAGCTCGGCGCTGCCCGTCGGCCGCGGTGGCGTCTACGAGAGCGCTTTCGATGAGCCCGCCGTGGGCTTTGCCTTTAACGTCGAAGCGTTGCTCAGTGCCGGGGCGCAAGTCCAGGTAGAGGCGCGGCCACACATCATCGCAAGCGCCAGCGTCGAACAGGACGTGTTGCGCCAGCTTCGTGATGCTGGCCTGCGGGTGACGCAGCACTTCGATGAGGCCGGCATCACCTCCCCAGGCGGGAGTCACGCCGCGCCGAGCGCCGAGGACGCCTGGCTTCTCGATCAGTCCGGCACCTCGCTGAGGCTGCGCGCCTCGGAGAGTGCGGAGGTTTTTGTCGTCTCAACCGACGACGTGCTCACGCTTCAAGCAGTCATCGCCCAAAGCCGCGATGCAAAGGAAACAGCATGCCGGTAGTCGCAGTAGTTGGGTTGCAGTGGGGTGACGAGGGCAAGGGCAAGGTCATCGACCTTTTTGCCGAAGCCGCGGACACGGTGGTGCGTCACGGTGGCGGCGCCAACGCCGGTCACACGCTGCGGGTGGGCGATGAAACCTTCGTCGTGCACTTGCTGCCATCTGGAGTCCTCCACCCGAAAACCGAGTGCATCCTCGCCCAGGGGATGGTCCTGGATTTGAGTGTCTTGCTCGAAGAAATCGACCTGCTTGAGAGTCGCGGCGTGGAAGTGCTGCCGCGCCTTTACGTCTCGAACAAAGCGCATGTTGTTCTGCCGCATCACAAAGCCATCGATGCGGCCCGCGAGGCCCAGTTCGCGGCAATAGGCACCACAAAACGCGGCATCGGCCCGGCCTACGAAGACAAGGTCGGCCGGCGCGGCATCCGGGTTGAGGACTGCGGAAACGTATCGCTGCT
>SLEO01000153.1 GCA_007124745.1 Myxococcales bacterium | reverse complement strand
GTCGATGGCGAGGTGGTAAGTGATGATCGGCTGGTTGGGTTTCTCCCGGTACTTCAGCTCGATAACAATGGGCCCGTCCTGACCGCGGGTGCGCAGCTCTTTGGCGCGTCCACGCCGGTCCCACGCGTGCCGCAGCCCGTACTGAAAGCACTCCGCCAAGAAGTTGAAGACGTCAAAAACCGTCGACTTGCCGCTACCATTTGGGCCGAGGAGCACCGTCAGCGGCGTGACATCCCTGAGTTCCACTTTCCGCAGCGCCCGGTAGTTTTCGACGCGCAGATACTCCACACGCGCTGGCATGGCCCGGTGGGCTCGCTTGCTGATTTTCTTGCTCATCTCGTAGCACCCCTCAGAGCGGCGCAATGCAGGGCACTGCCCAACACCATCAGCCACCTTCCGGCGGCTAAATCATTCTACGCCAGCGACACGCCCGAACCAGCGCGAATCTCATGATGGTTTCCAGTTAGCTAGCGAGGGGCGCAGCGGACAAACGTGGAACGAAGCACCAGAGAAGCGCCAGCTAGACCGATGACGAATGCGCCCTTCGGCGCTACGCTGATCGACAGCTCGTCCGCCAGGTGTGGAAGGAGTAACGAGGCCGTCGTCCTTCGGGAGGCGGCCTTAGCCTTTCTGGGCGGTCATTGCGCCACCCTATCCCTTTGTGAGCTTTTGCAGACCTGCCCCGCGGGTTGGGGCACGCCGTTATGCCCTTGCGGTCCACCGTCGGATCGGGATCCTCCACGCCGACCCAGACCTCCTTGATGCGGGCCAACAGGATGCGCTCCGCGCAGCTCAACTTGGGCTTGCGACGTGCGCCAGGTGCGCAGGGTTCGAGGGTACCGAACAACTCCGCGTCGTCGAGCTTCTCGCTGCGGTTCTTGCGTTCAAGCAACGTGAACTGGGCGTGATCACCATCGCGGAGCTCGCCCCGGCACGCCGTCCCGGTGGTGCCATCGGTCTTCCACAAGACGGCACCGACCAGGGGGCTGGTCTTCCCGTCTCCGCGCCTCTCCGCCAGCGAGTCGTTCATGACCTGGACTGCCAGCTCCATGAGCGCTCTCGAATCGAATTTCTTGGGGGCCATCATGGCCCTCCCCGCACGGCACCAGCAGGTGCGCGACTATCGGCAGCAGTAATCCGAAAATCTCGGATAACTTCCGCCTCCTCCTCGAGCTCGCCGTCCGAGAACACCTTCTTGTGCGTGAGCCACACGTCCTCGTCGGCGTAAAGGAGAGGCACAGAGCAGATGGTGGGTTGGTCGGTCATTGGTCTTCGTCCCCCCTTCACCACAGTGCTCCGGGCTGCTTGGCAAAGATCCGCTGGCCTGTCACCTGCTCCAGAAACTGCTCAGGCAACACGCGCTCAACCACTGCGAGGAACGCTTCCGTCAGCACCCGAAGGTGGTCGAGATCTCCCTCCTGCACTCGCCGCCATACGCTCGGTCGATAGCGCACGACGATCGAGAGCGCGTAGAGCAATGCGATGCAGATCGCTCGATACTGTCCCACATTTCCAAACAGCGGCTTGATGAGCGCGGTGCGCTCAAACGGGCTGTGGTGGAGCGAAAGCGCGTCCCACCAGATCTCTTTCCCAGTCCAATCGACGGCCACGCGGAAATGCTTTCCCGGCTCGGCGGAGGCGACTTCCGCTATTTGGCTGACCGGCCCTGGAAACTCGGTGATGTCCTCCTTGGTCAGGCGGGATGAATCATCGAGGAGGATTGCGTATGTGGTCGTCGGTCGTTCCGTCTTCCTGAACAGTGAAGGCCCCTGGTTCGCTTTCTGGTCGTAGATCGGTGTGACCCACCCGGGTTTACCGTCGAAAATGTCCGTGAAGAGGTCGGCGACCTCAGGTATCCGCGCGAACAAGCCTTCGATCGTGACCCAGGTATCAGCAGGCTGCTTCTTCAGGTCGTCATAGACTCTAGGTTTGCGGCTCGGGAAGTCCGCCGTTGGCACGCCCAAGAACTTCACCCAGGTCGGGAAGAAGCCGCTGGCGATCACGCCGACTACGAGTTTCTCAAGGCCTTCCTCTTCGCCGTCGAGCGTGCAAAGGCCGTGGCCTTGCTTGGTACTAGCCTCGATATCCGCAAGGGTTGCGGGCCCGGACGGCGCAGCCAGCATCTCAGCGAACGCAAAGGACAGGCTCCCGTAGTAGAGGTTCAGCACCCGCTGGCTGACGTTCTGGCTGTCTCGAAGCTGAAAGTAGTCGATCGCGTTCCGCAGGGCGAAAGCCACTCCCTGAGCCTTGGTGTCGAGGGTGTCTGCATCGAAAACTACATCGGCTTCGCGAGCCCGAGCTAAGACCAGCTTTCGCGCCAGTGTAACGCTCGACAGCTGGCGCAAACGCAGCCAGATCGCTTCGATCGGAGTCTCAGAGAGAAGTGTTCGATGCTTCGGTGGACGCGCGGTGTGCTCCCCGAGCGGAATCTCTGGTGCGAACTTCCCCTCCGAGCTCGCATCGTTCCACTCGACGGGGAGATTGTGGAAGTCACCGGCACTGGTAACCGGTGTCGCGATCCCATAGGCGTACGATTCGAGTTCGTACAACTCGCCCTTGATGAAAATGTGCTCGACCTGCGTGGCCAGGGCCTTGTAGACGGCGTTCTCCGTCGCAGACGTATACATGATTGCGATGCGATGCCCGTGACCGCCTCGCGCGGCCGTGATGACGAGGTACTCGCCGTGCTCGACTTCCCTCTCGATGGCGACAGTCCAGCCGTGAGTGCGCAGCGGCTCTAGCAGCTTGCTCTCGGCATCGCGTCGCAGAATGGCGAGCCGCTGGTCCCATCTGGCACTCATGCGGAAACCTCCTTGGCCGACACGTCCTGAATCAGGCCCTTGCCGATCTGGTAGGCATAGGACTCGACGAGGAACGCTGAAACGGTCTTGGCCGCGTTCACGACGACGCGGGCGTGGTGAGGAGCGGGCTTGCGCTCGCGTGCATGGCCATCGCTCATCTTGTTTCGCAGCGGCGCG
>SLEO01000096.1 GCA_007124745.1 Myxococcales bacterium | reverse complement strand
GTGTCCACTGTGTCCACTGTGTCCACCGCGGCGTCGAGGCTCTCGGGCCTCGCGGGTGCTGCGCCGGGGGTCAAAGGGTAGGGCGCTTGTCGATCTCTGGGTTCGGGAGAGGCCGCGTCCAGTATGCGTGCGACAAGTCCGGCAACTTCGTTTGCATGGGCTACCGGGTCCTTCGCGAAACGCAGAAGCCCCTGAAGGTGCGGCTTGTTCCAGCGGAGCGACGCCAGCGTCTCAGGCTGAAGGCTCGCTTCGAGCAGGACGAAGGTATCGATGAGCGCTTGGCCCCGGTAGGTGACGAGGGCGTTGCGTTCAAAGAGCGCCGCGCAGAGCGCACTTAACCGCGCGCTACACAGCAGCGAAATGCCCGCCGCTAGTCTGGACTCAATGTCCGCGCGGGGCTCTCTCAGTGTGGGCCGTTGAAAGCGTCCAGTGCGCTTGGGTACACCCGAGGCGTCGAGGCGCGCATCGCTTTGGTCGGCGGAGGCGGCGGGAAACACAAGTAGGGTGTGGTCGCCGAGGTCAACGACTTCCCAGCATGGAAGAAAAGCGGCATGAGCGCGCAGCGTATGAAGCGTGGCGTAGAGCGACTCGAAGTGAGCGCAGGGCACCGTCAGGATGCGCGCGCACGCGCTGTCTGCACCGACGACAAGCTCCGCGGTAAACGCGATGGCGCTACCTCCGAGGGACCGCGGCTTCGCGAAGCGCTTGGGCCAAGGGGTCGCGTGTCCTTCGGCCCCGAGCGGTCCCGGGGCACTACTCACTCGCGGTGCTTGCGCATTCTCACTCAACGTTCTGTCCCCCACGGCATGCTGAAGCGTCCCCCACGCAGAGCGCTGCGCAAACTAGCTCCGCCGACTTTGCCCCGCTTTCGATCACGACCTACTCCCAAGATCGTGTGCGGTCACGCCGGCTGTCCTCATGTTCGGGCAGTGTTTTGCAAGGGTTGTGCCCTGAACGCTGGGCGAGCAAAGCGCCCCGACGGTGCGCCGACCACGGATAATGCGCCGCAATGGAACGCTCCGCGCGGTCCCCTTGGGGTCCGGAGTGTCCGGAACGGCGCCGGTGAGCCCGCGTGTCATGGAGGTCTCCACGGCGAGGTCGGCCTACTGTCGCTGCTGCGCTTGGGCCAGGAACGCGTTGCGAGGCGCCCGCGACGTGCGGGGCGTGACGCCTGCGCGCGACGGGTCTACCCTAAACCCATGTCACGTCTGCTGCGGCTGAGGTCCGTCGAAAGCAACAGGCAACGTCTCGACGGAGGGGCGATGTTTGGGCACGTGCCGAGGGCGCTCTGGGCGAAATGGCATGCCCCGGATGCGCGCGGCACGATCGATCTTGCCTGTCGATGCCTGCTTGCCGAATACGAAGGGGGACGCCGGGTGCTCTTCGAGACGGGCCCGGGCGCCTGTTTTCCAGAAGCTTTGCGCGAACGCTACGCCATCGAGGCGGGGGGGCATCGTTTGCTTCGGGAGCTAGAGGGCTTTGGCGTTTTGCCCGAGACCATCGATGATATCGTGCTCTCGCACCTCCATTTCGACCACGCAGGCGGTTTGCTCGCGCCGTTCGACAAAGATGCGCCACCGGCCCTTGCTTTTCCGCAGGCGCGCATCTGGGTCAGCAGGCCTGCCTGGGAGCGCGCGCAACACCCTCACCGTCGGGACCGCGCATCGTTCCTGCCGTCGCTGCAGGCGCTGCTGCAGCACAGCCCCCTGCTGCGCATCGTGGAGACGCCCGGTCCTATGTTTGAAGGCGTGACAAGCGCTTGGAGTGAAGGTCACACCCCGGGGCTGATGCTTGCACGCATCGAGACCTCAGCCGCAGAAGGTGCGCCCGCGTTCCGCTTCGCATCCGACCTGATTCCCGGAACGGCCTGGGTCCATGCACCGGTGACCATGGGGTATGACCGTTTCCCCGAGTGCCTCGTCGACGAAAAGCAAGCCTACTTGGATGATGCCATGGCGTGCGGTGACCTTCTCGTGTTCACCCACGACCCCGAGGTAGCCGTCGCGGGCCTCGCCCGCGGCGACTCGGGCAATATCCAGGCACACGGCGCTGCCGACCACCTCGTTTGGCAGGCCGCCTAGGTTATCGCCTCAATAGGTTGCGGCCGCATAGAGTCTGGTTGAAGGGCCGAGTGTAAGCGTTCAGGGGTTCAGAAGGCAGACACCCTGCAGGAAAGAGCAAGCGGGCGCTGGGGCCCCGCGCGCAGCTTTAGGTTTTTGGGGGCGGGGGTTCGGGATTTACTCCCGAAAACCCGGGGGCATTTTGCTAAAATGCCCCCTGAACGGGTACGGCTGAGGTGGTAGGCGCGCCCTTGAGTCCCAGGTCAGACGCGCTCTGGCCGCATAAGCCTTCGTCGTTGCAGGTTGTGAGTCCTCCGCCGCAGGGCGTGTCTGGGGGCAGTGGCGGGCCAGGCACGCAGCGGGCGGCGTTGGTGTCACAAACCCATGCGGCGCGGCATTCGCTTCGTGGCAGAAAGCTGCATTGCGCGTCGGAGGCACAGATGAGCCGGCAGTCGTCGCTGCAGCCCTGCATGCCAGCACTGCGGTCGCACTCCTCGTCTTCGTCGACTTCGCCGTTGCCGCAGGTGCAGCGCGCCGCTGCAGTACAGCGCAGCAGCCGCGCCTGCGGCAGGCGCCCGCACACCTCGCCTGCGCTCAATCCAAGGCAGGCCGTCTCCGGGTCATTATCCTCCGCGACCTGGCAGAAAAGGCTCTGCGCGACATCGCGGCGTGGCGTGCAGTCGCCGGATTCGCAGCCCGCGAGCATCCCACCCAGTCCGAAAAGCAAGGAGCCAAGCACCAGCGCGCTAGCGAATCCAGAACGAATACGGGGAGTTTCTCGCCGGTTGCGTCTTCTAAGCGCCGCCGATGCGAGGCTGCGGTCGGCATGCGACCGAGCAGGGTCGTCGCGTCGCGCAGCCGGCTCAGCAGCCTTGGCAACGGCGCTAAGCGCGCCAAGGGCCCAGTTCGGATTCACCTTCACTGT
>SLEO01000145.1 GCA_007124745.1 Myxococcales bacterium | reverse complement strand
GCGGGCAGGCTTAAGCAGGGCAACCGAAAACGCTCTGAGGCCGACGTGAGCGTTATCACCCCGCCGAGACGCTTCATTCCGGAGACGTCGGCTGTGCTGCCATATCGCTGAGTTCAGAGGCCCTTCCCCTTCACACCCCGGTCCGAGCGGGTGCTGGATTTCGCGAAGCTTCTGGGGAGGGTCAGAAGATGCGGCACCTAGTCCGAAAAGCGCGAAGGGGGGGGGGCGTGCTGGGCCCCGACCGAGCTGCAGCCCGTTCGCCGCAGATCGGTCGTCTGAGTCTACGTACTGAAAGCTCTCATCGAGCGCCCACCTCGTGCTGGGCAGTGCTTAAGTGCCCATACACGGGTAGCTAAAAATGTTGTTCAAGCTATGTAGGGGTCCGCATGGTATTCACGTAGGTGAATATATTTTCCGGGGAGCATTCGGATAGTGGTGCTGGGGCGGGGCGGGCTGCGGCTGCGTTCGGGGGGGCGCCGCTGAATGTTGAGCTCTTCAGTGGTTTGCATCTTGAGGCGCATGCGCGTGGGCTTGCCTCGCAGCACACCACCGGGCGGATGACCGGTGACCGGCTGTTGCCGAGGCTCACCAGCAATGAGGCTTCGTTGGCTGCTGCCCACACGCTCTTTTGTGAGGCGCTGCAGCAGGACAAACGCCTCACGCCTGCGGGCGAGTGGTTCGTTGACAACTACCACCTCATCCAGGAGCAAATCCGCACCGTGCGGCGCCATTTGCCCCGCGGCTACGAACGGGAGCTGCCGCAACTGGTCCACGGAAGTGGTGCGGGCACGCCGCGGGTTTACGACCTTGTTAACGAGCTCATCGCCCACTCCCATGGTCGCCTTGACCTCGAAACGCTGCGGGCCTTTGTGCGCAGCTATCAGCTCGGTCAGTGCCTCACGCTCGGTGAGCTTTGGGCGGTGCCCATCATGGTGCGCCTCGCACTGATCGAAAACCTGCGGCGCGTCATAGACGGTGTCACCGCCGCTGCGCACGCGCGCAGCGAAGCTGCCCGCTGGGTGGCGCGCATGGCGGATGTGGCGAGCCATACGCCGCACCGGGTCGTGCTGGTGTTGGCGGAGCTTGTCGCTGAGGACCCGCCCCTCCACGCGAGCTTTGTCGCGGAGCTGGCTTCACGGCTTCAGGCACAAGGGCGCTCGCTGGCCTTCGCACTGACGTGGCTTGAAGAACGGCTGGCCGAACGCGGGGAGAACATCGCCGCGGTGTTCAAGCGCGTCAGCGTGCGCGAGTCGGAAAACCAGGTCTTTGTCGGCAACATCATGGGCAGTTTGCGGCAGCACGGCGCGACGGACTGGCGGGATTTCGTCGAGGCGCTGAGCATCGTCGAGACCCGCCTCCAAGAAGACCCGGCGGGCGTCTACGCCGAGATGGACTTCGCCACACGGGACCACTACCGCCACGCCGTCGAGGCCATCGCGAAGCGCAGTGCCGCCAGCGAGGAGGCGGTCGCTCTCGCCGCGCTTGACCTCGCGCGGGCGGTCCATGGCGACGCGCAGGCGTGCCCCGAGCCAAGACCCACGCTGCGGGCCACCGAAGGCCCGGTACCCGAACGGCAGCGTCACGTGGGCTATTTTCTCATCGGCGATGGGCGCCGCGCGCTCGAGCGGGCGGTAGACATGCGGCTGCGCTTGGGGCAGCGCGTGCGCCGCGGGGTGCTGCGCGCACGCGGCCCCCTCTACGGCGCCACCGCCGTGACACTCTGCCTACTGGCAACGCTTGTGTTTCTCGCGTCGCTGGCGTGGGTGCTGCAGGTCGTGCCTCGCCTGAGTGCAGCGCCGCCAGTGGCCGCTTGGCCCACGTGGCTCGCGTCGTTTGATGGGCCGGTGTGGCGCGCATGGGCTGTCTGGAGCGAGTGGACAGTTTGGCAGGGTTGGACAAGCGTGTGGCGCTGGCTCGGCCTCGGTGCGGCAGCCGCGCTGGGGGCGCTCGCGTTCAGCCAAATCGCCCTCGCCACCGTGCAGGGCCTGGCGATGTGGTTTGCCCGCCCAAGCTTGCTGCCGCGTCTCGACTTCGCCTCCGGCATCCCGCCCGCCCACCGCACCGCCGTGGCGGTGCCCGCGATGCTGACGGACCCGCGGACTATCGACGCGCTACTCGAAGCGCTGGAAGTGCGCTTTCTCGCCAATGCCGACCCGAACCTTGTCTTCGTGCTGCTGACGGACTTTCGCGATGCGCCGCAGGCGGAAATGCCCGGCGACGCGGCGCTCTACGCCCGCGCCTGCGCCGGCATCCACGCGCTCAATGCCAAGTACCCGCTGACGTCACAAGCATCGCTATCGCCGGTTAGCCCGGCGCCAGGCGTCAACGCGCCGACCAGTGCAGACGCCGCGCGCTTCTACCTCTTTCACCGGGAGCGGCGCTTCAACGCGACGCAGGACGGCCCCGGACCGCGCAGTGCGCGCGGCATCTGGATGGGCTGGGAGCGCAAGCGCGGCAAGCTCGAGCACTTCATGGCAGCGCTACACGCGCCTAGCACCGCCTTCACCGTCACCCCCATCGCCGCCAGCTTCCCGCCCGACGTGCGTTATCTCATCGCCCTTGATGCGGACACGGACATGCCGCGGGATGCGGCGCGTAGCCTGGTGGCGACCCTTGCGCATCCGCTCAACCAGCCGCGCTACGACGCGGTGCAAGGCCGCGTGGTGGAAGGCTACGGCATCCTTCAGCCGCAGGTCGGCAACACCATGGCCTCCACGGGCCGCACGCCCTTCTCGCGCCTTTTTGCGGGACAGCCCGGCATCGACCCGTACACGCGCGCCGTCTCCGATGTCTACCAAGACCTCTTCGATGAGGGCTCCTTTGTGGGTAAGGGCATCTATGATGTAGCCGCCTTCCGCAGCGCCCTTGAAGGCAGGCTTCCGGACAACCGCATCCTGAGTCACGACCTGCTCGAAGGCGCCTACGCCCGGGCAGGCTACGTGAGCGATATCGTCCTCTTTGAGGACTACCCCGCCGCCTACGCCGATGATGTCACCCGCCGGCAGCGCTGGCTGCGCG
>SLEO01000319.1 GCA_007124745.1 Myxococcales bacterium | reverse complement strand
GGCGTGCGAGGTAAAGGCGAGTGGCGCCGGATTCACCTTCCAGGAAGGCAAGCGCGGTCTCGCCGCCGAGGTTTAGCAACGCCACTTGCGAGATAGGTGCGCTTCCCTGATGAAGCGTACGCGTCGCTAGTCCCCCTAGGGTCGTCAGCGACCCATCGAAGTCGGTGAAGAGGACGCGGATCTGCACGCCTTCGATGCCCGCAAGCGCGACTACGCCGTCACGAATGAAGCCTCGTGGGTTCGCGAGGCCCATGTTTGGACCCTGGCTGACGAAAGCATCCTCTGCTCGGTCATAGCGCTCGATACGCGTATTCGAGCCCGCACGGACCACCAACAGGATGGTGTCGCTGTCGTGCAGAATCTGCGACACTTGCGAGGCGCCTCCGCCCATGCCGAAGTGGTCATTGTAGACGGTGCCCGGTGTCCTCTCAGCGTCGGGATCAGCGTTTGAACCGAGGCTGACGGGCGTGGAGCGCTCGTCGTAGCGCAGAAAACCGATGCGGCCGTCCTGGTTGAAGGCGTAGAGGTATTCTCTCCCGCTCCATTCGATAGTGGGTGCGAAAGCATTGTTGGCGACGGATGCGCGATGGTCCGGGATCGGGTTGCCGACTTCGGCGTAGGTGCTGATACGACGAAAGAACACCGCCCAGCCGCTATGATATTCATGGGAGCGAAAACCGATAGCCGGCGTTAGGCCATCGCTCGCAAAAGTCGATTGAAAGCCCCAGTTGGTGCGCGTGTGGCCGATACGATACGGACCGAATGTAGTTTCGCCTGCGTGATTGAGCTGCATCCAGCGCATCATCTTGGGGAAGGGCGACCCGGACGCTGTATTGTGCTCGGTCTGCCAGGCAACGGCGATATCTGAACCGATCGGGGCCAACTTTGTGGGGCCTTCCATACCGGCGAAGCTCTCTACCGTATGGATGCGACGCGCCGTCACCTCACCCGTACACAAGGCTGTGCCTGTCGCGTCGCTCGCTTGCTCGGAGCCCGGGAGGTTAGGGTCCGGGCTAGTCTCCGCGGGATGTTCGCCGGTCTCAGTAGGCGACACCACCGCCTCGGTCTCGGGCGTTCCGCACCCAACAGAACGCACGCACAAGCAAAGGCGAAATGCGTAGGCCGTCGCTTCGGGTAGCACCCATCTGTCCTAGCTTGCATTCAACTATGTTATAAAAAAATGCTGTGGACGTATACAGGTGACCCCAGTTCAACTGTGAAAGGCTGTAAGAGCGCCGTAGATGCGTCGCGAATGGCCAGCGCTTACCATTCGGGAAGGGTACAGGCGTAGGAGCGACTTGCCCTCCGAGTCAGTGGCGCGAGCCGATTCGAGCCGCGGCGCCTTGGAGAGACCCTAGAGCACTGGGTGCACCCAGCACACCACCGACTGATTCGCACGCCTGGGGGAGGCCGGGCGGCAGGCAAAGGTCCTTGTCGCGAGATGGATAGATTCACTGTCTTAGGCGTGCGGCCTTGGACGCGCTTGACGGTCAGCGTGCTGCAGCACCCGCCCGACGTATTCGCGAATGCGCAATGCGACGGCGGGCGACGGGCTCACTTGGTGCTGCGAGAAGTAGCCGCCCCTGCCTTGCTCACACATGGAGGCGACGGGTAGCCTGAAGTGTTGGAACTCGGTTGGACATCGATGGTTGCGTGCGTAAGGTGCCTTGTGCTTGCGCTCGCAGCGGCGGCTAGCGTTGGGTGCGGGCTTATCCTGTCCTCGGATGAGAGCCGGCGCGCGTCCGGGCCGGGCGCTGAGGCTACACCCTCGGCGACGGACTCGGCGGCAGTTGGGGCGGACACTTCGCGTGATGCTCCCACCATCGCGGACGCGACGCCCGTGGAGCGGCCCGCCATCGCGGTGGACCCAGAGCCGCTGCCCCTCGACCCTCGCGTTCTGCTGTCCATAGCGTTCGACGGGAGTCCATACAGCAGCGATGACGCAGTGCCGGCACCCAAGGTCGAGAGTGTCGAGGTTGCGTCTAGCGACGGACGGCAGGGCGGCCGACTCGGTGAGGAGAGCTTGGTTGCGGTGCCGAATGCAGAAACACTTTCGGGTTTGTCGGCGTTTACCGTTGAGTTCTGGGCGCGCTTCGATTCTGTCGTAGCACCCGGGACCCGCGTGGCTTTGGCGGACAAGCATGGCGAGTGGAGCCTCTTTGTGTTCCCCGAGGGCGAGCTGCGCTTTACGGCCGGCACCGTCAGCACGGGCGGCATCTTTTTCTGCACCATTGATCCACTGAAGTGGACACATATCGCGCTCGTGGTGGACCGCGGCGACGCAAGCTACTCGGGCTTCGTTAACGGGCAGCGCTGCGGCAGCGGGGACGCGGGCACGCAACGTGTGCGTACAGACGCGCCCATACACTTCGGAAGTGACAGCCCGACGGAGGACGACAGATTTATCGGCATGCTTTCGGACATTCGTTTTTGGGGCGTCGCGCTCAGCGACGGCGAGGTGTGCGCGCGCGCAGAAGGATGCGAACCTTAGTTCCAGCCGCTCTACCCGTCACTAGCCTCGCCGAAGACGCACCGAAAGCGCGAAGCATACCTTTCAGATATGCTGTCTTGACTCAAGTTGCAAAGCCCAAAAGCTGGGGAAGGACGCTCCCCGCAGGACCCAAATGGACCTCAGCGAACGCGCTGGCGTTGTCCGGCGCTTGCAGGCCGACGTAGATGCTGCGCACAGCCTCGCCCGCCGACTGACGCTGGCGGATCATCTCCACGAAGCCCGCCGCGGGGTAGACGCTGCCGGACGTGCCTACCGTCAGAAACCAGTCACACGCGCCGAGGGCGTCGAGGATGCGGTCCATCTCGAAAGGCACCTCGCCGAACCAGCAGATATGGGGCCGGAGCAGCCGGCCTTGCGCGTCGCGCGGAACGTCCTTGAGGTTGAAGTAGAGCGCATCGTCTTCGAAGGGCGCTGAGCTAGGCGCATCGAAGCGACTACGCCGCAGCTCGCCATGCATGTGCAGCACACGTGTCGAGCCGGCGCGTTCGTGAAGATCATCAACGTTCTG
>SLEO01000280.1 GCA_007124745.1 Myxococcales bacterium | reverse complement strand
TGTATCCTCCAGCATCCCGCCGGTCGTGATGAGCCCGGGCCACTGTGTGTGCTCTTCCACCAGGTTTGCCTTCACGGGATTCAAAAGCAGGTACGCGAGCTCAGCGGTAGCGGCCTCCTGGCTGAGCACCATCAAGGCGTTGTAAGGCTGCCCGTCAAAGACTTCGCCTTCGATGTCCGAGTGATGCGCCTTCACCACGTGGGCGAGGTTGCGGTTAAGGGTGTGCATGAACCTGGGCAGTGTCCCCGCAGTATCGGTCAGCCAGAGGTGGTAGTGATTCGACATGAAGACAAGCGCGTGAATCTCGATGTCGAAGGCCTGGGCCGCGCAGGCGATGACATACTTGAAGTCCCGTACCAGCGCGGGGCTCGGTGTGAAGTAGAAGCGCCTTTGGGTGCAGCGGCGAGACACCACGTAAGAGCTGCCGGGAATGATGCGCCTCGGAGCGGTCATGGTGCCCACATCGGCCTCGCTCTGCATGAGTTGCGTCCCTCAAAACCTCCCCGGGAGCGTTCCGGAGCGAGAGTGATGAGTAGTTTCCGCATTCAGGCGATGAGCGCGACCATGGTGGGGCTTTCCCGCCTGCGTCAGACGTTCAATACCTCCCTGGGCGCTTTCCAGGGCGCTTTCCAATACCTCCCTGGGCGCTTTCCAGGGCGCTTTCCAGGCGCTTTCCAGGGAGCTTTCCAGAGCGCGAGCGCACCCTTTTCTGAATGTCCTGCGTGCTCGCTACGTGCGACATCGTGCTGGGGCGTGCCGCGCCGTTATGCGTCACGCGTTGATTTACGGCAGATCAAGCTCGGCCGTGTCGCGCGCTGGGCGATCCGAGGGTGACGTCGCTAGGACGGCATTCAGGCTCAGGAATACGAGGCACGTCACGGTGATCGAGAGTGCGCCTGTGTGGATGGCCCCCGGACGTAGCTGCGGCAGGAGTTCCGGCAGGATGTTGGCCACAAGACCAAACGCTACCGACAGCACCGCTGCCAGCGATGAGACCCGCTTAAGCTGGAGCCCGATGGCGAGTAGCGGCACGAGCGTGGCCGCGAGCATGCTCCAGCCGAGGGCACCGAGCAGGCCTATCAACGGTCCGGAGGAGCGCGACGCCACAAGTGCCACATACGCGCCCGCCGCACCCAGCAGCACGGTGGTGCCGCGGGCGGGCCAAAGGCGCCGCTTTCCCGAGCGCTTGAAGCGAGCACGCAGTCCGGGCGTAAGCGCCATCGGCAAGTCGTGGGTGAGGGTCAGCGCCCCAAGGTTCAGGAACGCATCCGCCGTCGACATGATGGCCGAAAGCAAACCGACGAAGACGAGGGCCGCCAGGGTGGGCGGTGCGAAGGCGGTCAGAAAGGTCGCAGCGGCGTCATCGGCGGCGCGCAGCGCGGGAATGCGCCCCTCAAGTACAGCGGCCCGAACCGCGAGCCCGATGCCAATCCAGAGGAGCGCGGAGAGCGTGTAGGCGAGGGTCGTCATCGGCAGAACAGATTTCAGACTCTGGCTCGACCGCAGCATGAGAATCTTCGAAACCACCTGCGGTTGGCCCACGTTGCCCAAGGCGAAGATGACGAACCAAGACAGCGCCGCGAGAGGTCCCATCACACCGAACGCGCCCACCGCGCCCTCGCTATCAAAGGCCAAGATGTCGATGGCTCGGGGTAGGCCGCCATCGAATGTCTGCCAGGCCGCTATGAACACCCAAACGGCGGCAACCACCATGATGCAGCCTTGCAACACGTCGGTGTATATCGATGCGAGCACGCCACCAAAGGTGCAATAAGCGACCAAGAATACGGTGGTAACCACGATAAGGGTGGGCATCGAAACGCCCACGCCTGCTGTGGCGAGCACCAGCTTCACCGCCACCGCGAGAGCAAGTACCTGCGTGCCCACGTAGGCGATGCAGCCCAAGAGAATCGCGAGCGCGCTGATGGCGCGCAGGGGTCGGGATTGAAAGCGCGCATGCACGACATCCAGCAAGGAGATGACCCGCTCGCGTTCCGCCGCCGCGCGCAAAGGCCGCGCTAGCAGCAGCAGCCCCAGCGCGAAGCCCAAAGGCGTGGCCGCAATGATCCAAAACGAGGTGACGCCGTGGGCGTAGACCAGCCCTGGGCCGCCCACAAAGCCAAAACCGCTAAGCGTGCTGGCGAACATCGCGAGCGCGCTCACAAAAGCACCAAGGCGCTGGCCGCCCACGAAAAAGTCGCTCTCCGAGTGGGTCCTGCGCGCCGACCACCAAGCAATCCCCGCGCATAGCACCACATAGACCACGAGCGCACCAAGCGCGTAGCGCGCGAGCGAGGTGTTCACTTCGGACCTCCGCGCATTTCGTGTGTCTGATAGCGCGGTGCGCTACTCGCGGCGCGGGCTGCTTCCGCCGCGCTGGGCAGCCCCCACGCTGGAAAGTACTTCCACGCCAGCACGTAGAGCACGATAGCCGATGGCCACAGTAACCCAAGCACCCAGTAGACGCCCTCAACCCCCGTCAGCGAGGATACACTCGGCCCAAAAGCGAGAAGGAAGGCGGCCACAAGCGGCGGCAGCGCGGCGGCATACGCTAATGATTTAGGCAGAGCCGCGAGACGGAGCATGCCTGCCACCACCAGGGCCAAGCCCAAGGCCGCGGCGCCAGCGGCGGGCGAAGCCCAGGAAGCCGCCCGCTTGATCAGCGGAATTGAACCCGTCTTGGGAAGAAAGGCTGGCGCTGTTGGTTGCAAGACCGCACCGACGACGAGGCCGCCGATAAGCAGCAATAGGCCGATGCCTACGCACCACGCGGCGCCATTTCCGTTATCGGCGCCGTCCCGACTGGGTGCGCTATCCATGACCGTGTCCAGTGCCAACGCCGACCGCGGTGCTTTCAGCGCAACGCGCTACGCTTCTCGAGCGCGCGACGGGAAGCGTAGCCTGCCGTCCTAGAAGGCGAGAGGGCAAAGCGGGGTGCAAGGGCGGCATTCGTTAGGCGCTTGTACTAAGCTGTTTGCGGTGAGTCCAGAGGCTATCATCCAGTTGCGGGACAAGTCCGGACGAACCTTCAGCCGAGAGGTGCATGCTGAAGGTGCCGACCGGCATGCGCCAGACCTGTTTGCGCCAGGTATGCTCGCGTTGGAGACGCGCTTGCTGCGAGAGGTCGGGCGCTGCAGCGCGGACTACCAGCTTATTGAGCCTGGCGACCGCGTCATGCTTGCCCTGAGTGGTGGCAAAGACAGCTACACTTTGCTGCACTTGCTCCGCAGCCTGCAGCGCCGCGCACCTTTCGACTTCGACGTGTTGGCGGTGCACGTCGACCAAGGTCAGCCCGGCTACGAGGGCGAGGCGCTTGAGCGCTACCTGCGCCAAGAGGGCTACGATTACCGCATTATTCGCGAAGACACCTACAGCATCGTTATCGACAAAGTGGCGGAAGGCAAAACCTACTGCGCGCTCTGCTCCCGCCTGCGCCGGGGCATTCTCTACAGCGCCGCCCGCGACCTGGGCTGCAACAAACTCGCGCTAGGTCACCATCGGCAGGACGCCATCGAAACGCTCCTGCTCAATATGACTTTCTCCGGCGCGCTCAGCGCGATGCCGCCGCGCCTTGAGCCCGAGGGCGACAACCCCGTGGTGATTCGGCCGCTTTACTACGTCGACGAACGCCAGATTGCCCACTTCGCCGAGCTGATGCGCTTTCCGATTCTGCCCTGCAACCTCTGTGGTTCCCAGTCGGGTCTCATGCGCAAGCGCGTCCGAACCGTTTTAGACGATCTGATGACCCTCTCCCCGAACGCGCTCAACTCCCTCGGTGCGAGCCTAGCCAACGTAAGACCTTCTCATCTCGCCGACCCCGCCCTCCACCGCGATGCCGCGAGTGACAAGGTGCAGGACGCGGCCTCCCAGGCTCTGGACGCCTGAGAGGAGGCGTCCAGAGCCTGTTGAGGGGAAGCTTCAGCGCCCAGGTAACGAGAAAATCGGCACTTCCGCGACGACTTGCTGGGAAGCGTTATCCGCGTCTTGCGAGGCGTTGCGCGTTTTGGGGCGGCGAACGGGTCGAGCTTGACGTCCTTTGTCGCGCCGAACCCCTTGTGAAGTGGTGGCCCCAGAAGATGCCGTCGAGACAAGAGAAGCACCAGCCTTTTCGTCGGATGTGACTTCAGTGGCGTTTACCTCGGTTTCGCCGGCGTTATCCGCTGAAATCGGCAAGGTGTCGGCGGGTTTAGGCGCTTCACGGGCCGCCTGCAGCGGCAGTGTCGGCGCCACAACTGCCACGGCTATCTCCTGCGTTCCTCCGAAGTGCTCTGACGGGTTGAGACCAAGAAGACTGCTCACTGAAGGGTCGAGGTGCGTGCGCAGTGCGGCCCGCGGCGCTTCCGCCTTAAGCGCCCAAGTAGCCCCGGCCGAGCCGGCCAGAAGCGCGCAAGCAATCCATACGAGGCGCGCACGCACTGGGGGGTGGCGTCGAGCTTGCGTTCGGTCGAAGTCAGCGACTGCGTCGGCGAACGCGCTTTCGTGTCCCGACGCGGCGGATATAAAGGGCCGAGACGTCGCGGATTCGTACATGTCCGAACCCTCTACGCCGGAGCCGCTATCGTCCCAGCTGTAAGTGCCGCTGACCGGTGCCTGGTGATAGCGCCTCGGCTCGGCCGCGGCGCTGGGCACCAGCTGCGCTACGCGTGTGCTGTCTTGGGCTTCCGCTAACGCAGCGGCTGTTCGACCGTTGCCGGGATCCGGCCAGAACATGGCGTGTGACTCGCTCGCTGCTTGCCGGGCCCAGGGGGCACTTTGCGGTGCGATAGCGTAGCTTGGCTGTGACAAAGCGCGTGCGGGGAGTCGTTGGGGCGTGGCGGATGCCAGGGCGCCGCTCGCCCCAAGAGGCGTCGCGCGGAGCGGACCCGCACTAAGCGACCGGCCTTGCGGCGGTTGCGCATAGTCCGGGCTGGGGGCTCTATCATTGAAGGCGCTATTCGGCGTGATTGAGCGCGGACGCGCGGGGGTCACCGAACGCGCGCGGGGCGACGTTGCGGGTTCGGATCTCTCGGCGCTGAGCTCCTCAACGATGGCATCGTCGAGGTCGAGGTCGACCCACTCGTCGCTCTCGAGGTCCTTCATGGAGACGGTCACCGTATCCATGAAGCGCACCTTGGGGATGGCCCGTGCTTTGCGCGTGGCGCTGGGTGCTAACGGGCTTGGGTCGGGCCCCGGGGCGCTACTGACTGTGCGCGGTGACGAGAGGCTGGGACTAAGTTTGGCGCTGGCATCGGCGGTTATTCCGGACGGACGGGCCGTGTCGTGTTGAGGTGGGGCATCCGAGCGCGCGGGTGCAGTGCGCTTGCTGACGAGTGCAGCGTTCCCCTCACTTTGCTTGGGTGTGGCGCGCCGGGGGCGGCCGGCTTGAGTTTGCGGCATCGCCGCGTTCACGGTCGGTTCGAATGCGCGGCCAAGCCCTGCGCTCGAGATCTCGTCGGGAATCGCCGCAGCACCGAGGGTGTGCTCACGGGTGTCCGGCGGTAATAGATCCGCACGTTCGGCGAGCAACGGCCCCAGAACGACGTCGAGCAAGTCCGCGAGTTGGGTGGAGTCCACCTCCTCCACGCCTGCCACCGCTGACGCGAGCGCGCGCCGAAGCTCAAGGGCAGAGGCGGGGCGGTGTTGCGCTTCGATCGACAGAGCCTTCATCACCGCCGTTACAAGGCCCGCTGGAAGGTCCGAGACTAAGGTGTCCGGCGATTCGATGTTGGGGGCGCGTACTTGGTCGAGTAGCGCAAGTTCGCTCGGCGCGCGGAAGAGCCGGCGCATCGTCAGCATCTCCCAGAGCACAATGCCGAGGGCGTAGAGGTCCGTCGAACGATCTACCGGCCTGCCATGCGCCTGTTCCGGCGACATGTAGCGCAGCTTGCCTTTGAGGGCACCCACGTTGGTGCGGCTTTGGCGGCCTAGGGCTTTCGCAATACCGAAATCGATCAACTTCACATGACCGGCGCTGCTGATCAGAATGTTTTGCGGGCTGACATCGCGGTGAACGACCTCGAGCTTCTTGCCCTTATCGCTGCGGGTTTCGTGGGCAGCGTGCAGCGCATCGGCTACTTGAGTGGCTATGTAAGTGGCCACTGCGGGCGCCAGTCGGCGCTTCTGGCTATGCAGCTCCCGCAGCAACTCCGCGAGCGACACGCCATGGACATACTCCATCGCTAAAAAGTAAAAGCCATCGCGCTCGCCCAGCTCTTCGACGTGCACGACATTGGGGTGCTGGATGCGCGCCGCGAGTTTGGCCTCGTCGATAAACATGCGCACAAAGTGCGGATCGCGGGCGAGTTCGGGCTGGACAACCTTGAGCGCGACCGGGCGTGCAAATCCCGCCGCCCCGACGCGCCGCGCCAGAAACAAGGTTGCCATGCCTCCGGAGGTTAGCTGCGCTACCACCTCGTAGGATCCAAGTCGTTGTCCGACCTTCAGCACATGTTCCTCACTTCTTCCTTCACGCTTAGCTCACTTCCAGCCGCAAAAACTAGTGGTTGTTTCGGCCCCACCGACGCTGCCGCAGGGTCGCCCGACAGCATGCTCTGGCGGATGGCGGTCGCCGGCCGGCGTCACTCGGCGCCAGCGCCGAACCAACACCCCGTGGGCCATGCTGCTGCACCCCTACTGCCGTTCAAAGCGTTTGCACGAAGCAAGCCACGCTCCGGGGATATTTGTGCGTTTTTGGCGGATTTTGTGGGTGTTGGGAGGGGCTGTAGGTCGGCAGGATTGGCGCTGCTAGCGCTAGTTGCCGCCTGTGACTGCAGCACCGGCCGGGCGGAGTTCGAAGATCTGCCGCAGATCGGGTACAAGCGCGTCGCCGTCGTCGAACGCCGGTCGGATGGTTTCACGCAGGGGCTTGCCTTCGTTGGCAACCAACTTTTCGAGAGCACAGGACACTACGGTCGATCGCGCATCCGCGAAGTTGACCGTGCCACCGGGCAAGTGTTGCGAACGCGCAAACTGCCAGATGATGTATTCGGCGAGGGCCTCACCGCACTGCCATCAGGTTTGCTCATGCAGTTGACGTGGAAAGAGGGCAGAGCCTTTGTCTGGGACCCGGAGACACTGCGCGAGGTGCAGCTCCTGAGATACGAGGGCGAAGGCTGGGGCATCTGTTCGGCCGCTGAAGGCGTTTGGGTGAGCGACGGCACCGATACCGTTGTTCTCCGGGACCCGAAAACCTTCGCCGTGCTGCGAACACAACAGATAGCGCACCACGGCGAACCTGTACGGCGGCTCAACGCGCTTGAGTGCCTGCCGGATGGACGACTTCTCGCCAATGTGTGGATGACCACCTGGATGGTCCGCATCGACCCCCAGACGGGAAAGCTCGACGGCGCCCTCGATCTTGCGCCTTTCGACCGCGAAGCTGAAAACATGCACAGCGCGAGAGAAGTCCCCAATGGCCTCGCCCTCGAACCCGAGACAGGGCATCTCTGGCTTACGGGCAAATACTGGCCTATGATTTTCGTCCTCGATTTGGGCCTCACCGCTCCCAGACCGGGCGCAAGCGACGGGCATGCACCCGGCGCCACGAAAGGCAAGTAGAGCTTAGAGATGCGCGTAGCAGTCATCCGATACCCCGGTTCGAACGCCGACTTCGATGCCTTCCAGGCCCTGCGGGCCCTCGGCATGCGGCCTTCCTTTGTCTTTCACAAAAGCCCTGAGCTTGCGCCCTGTGACGCCATTGTGATTCCCGGCGGCTTTTCCTACGGTGACTACCTGCGGCCGGGATCTATCGCACGCTTCTCGCCTATCAGCGCGGCAGTCATCGAAGCCGCTCAGCGCGGCGTGCCTACCTTAGGCATCTGCAACGGCTTCCAGATACTTACGGAACTCGGCTTACTGCCCGGCGCCTTAGCGCCCAATGAAGGCTCCCGTTTTGTCTGCCGCGACATTTGGCTGCGCACCGAAACCTCCGGTGCGTTTACCGGCACAGACATGGTAGGCAAGGCGCTGCGCCTGCCGATAGCTCACGCCAACGGCCGTTACGTGGCAGAGCCGGAAACCCTGCGGCGCCTTCAAGGCGAAGGCCAGGTCGCCTTTCGTTATGTGGCGGCGCCCCTTCCGCAGGGCGATGCTTCCGGCGCGCAGCGTGAGGCTACCGGCGACGCGCGGCGCGGCACGCTGGCGCGCTCCGCAGCAGCGCAAGCGCCCGCGCTCGCCCAGAGTATCGCGCCGCCCAACCCCAATGGCTCCATCGACGATATTGCGGGCATCTACGACGCGAAGCGTCGCGTCCTTGGGCTGATGCCGCATCCCGAGCGGGCGAGCGAGTCTGTGCTTGGCAACAGGTCCGGTGCCGCGCTGTTTGAAAGCCTAGGCCGCTTGTTGAGCGGGGAGACGCGATGACGCAGGAGCACACCTTGGAGGCCACTTCGCAGGCCCTGTCCCCCTCGGCGCGCGAGCGCGCGGCGCTGCTAGCGCGCATGCACCAGGAGGCGCAGGCCGCGGATCTCGGTCTGGCGCAGAGCTTTGGCCTTAGCGCGGATGAGTTTGCCTTGCTGTGCGAGCGCCTTGGAGAGCGTCTGCCGAACTTCGCCGAACTCGGCGTCGTGAGCGTGATGTGGTCTGAGCACTGCTCTTACAAGAGTTCCCGTTTGCACTTGCGGCGCTTGCCGACCACGGGCCCGCAGGTGGTTCAGGGGCCCGGCGAGAACGCCGGCGCAGTCGCTATCGGAGACGGCTACTGCGCTGTGTTCAAGATGGAGTCGCACAACCATCCGTCCTTCATCGAACCCTTCCAGGGTGCCGCAACGGGCGTCGGCGGTATCCTCCGTGACGTCTTCACCATGGGCGCAAGACCCGTCGCCTCGCTTAATAGCTTGCGCCTCGGCGCCCCCGACCACCCCAAAACCGCCCACCTGCTGAAGGGCGTCGTTGCGGGCATCGCGCACTACGGCAACTGCATGGGCGTGCCCACAGTCGGTGGCGAGCTGCGCTTCGGCGCTTGCTTTAACGGCAACAATCTCGTCAACGCCTTCACCGTCGGTATCGCGAAATCCGAGGGGCTCTTCTTCGGCAAGGCCGAGGGCGTCGGTAACGACGTGCTCTACGTCGGCTCGCGCACGGGGCGCGACGGCATTCACGGCGCGACGATGGCCAGCGCGAGCTTCAGCGACGAAAGCGAAGCCAAGCTGCCTACCGTGCAGGTCGGTGACCCTTTCATCGAAAAGCTGCTCCTTGAAGCCTGTTTGGAGATTTTCGCCGCTGATGTTCTTGAAGGCGTTCAGGACATGGGCGCCGCCGGCCTCACAAGCTCCTCTGTCGAGATGGCCGCGCGCGCGGGCAACGGGCTGGACCTGGACCTCGACCGCATCCCGCGCCGAGCAGCGGGCTTGACCCCCTACGAGCTGCTGCTCAGCGAGTCCCAAGAGCGCATGCTGATGGTGGCAAAGCCCGGCTGTGCCGAGCGCGTCATCGAGATTTGCGAGAAGTGGGACCTCGATGTGGCCGTTGTCGGCCGCGTCACCGAGACCGGGCGCTTCATCTGTCGGGCGACGCCGGGCTTCGATCCCTACCGCGACCAAGCGCCCCATGAGGGTGCTGAGAGCAAAGTCGTCGTCGACCTGCCCGTGGACCTGCTCACCGACGCCGCGCCTGTCTACGACCGCCCGCAAACACCGCGCGCGCCTTCCGCCGAGTCCACCCAGGCCATCGACTTTGCTGACTACGGCTGGGAGCACTTTGCTGCGGACCTGCGCGAGCAGCCCGCGAGGGCCAATCTCTGCTCACGTCGCTGGGTGTACGAGCACTTCGACCACATCGTTGGCGTGGGGACAGTGGCCGGTCCCGGCGAGAGCGATGCGGCCATCGTGCGCGTGCTGCCGGAGCGGGAAGAGGGTGCTGGCGGCCCAGAGAAACATCTGGCGCTCGCGGTAGACTGCAACGAGCGTTTCGTGCGCATCCACCCACGCCAGGGTGCGGCGATGAGCGTTGCGGAATGCGCGCGTAACATCGTGTGCGCTGGCGCCAAACCGCTCGGCATGACGGACTGCCTCAACTTCGGTAACCCGCAGGTCCCTGAGGTGATGTGGGAAATCGCGCAAGCCATCGATGGCATGGGCGAGGCCAGTCGCGCGCTAGATGTCCCGGTAGTATCCGGTAACGTCAGCCTGTACAACGAAACCGACGGCGAAAGCATCTTCCCAACACCGTCCGTCGCCGTAGTGGGCGTGCTCGAGAACCCGGAGAAGCGACTGTTCATCGCACCGACGGCCGTAGGTCAACTGCTGGTTGAGTTGGGCGTTCCCTCCAATGGCAGCCTGAGCGGCAGCGAGTGGCTGGCAGCCCGAAACCGGCTTGAAGAAGCCCGGACGCTCGACTTCGATCTCCAAGCGGAGGTCCGTCTGCAACAGCTCATCGCTCGAGCTAATGCCGAAGGCCGCATCAGCGCCGCCCACGACATTAGCGAGGGCGGCCTTTGGCAGGCAGCCCTCGAGATGCTCCTCGCTGCCGGCCTCGGCGGAGAACTGACAGGCACTGCAGCGGACGCGGAAGCCTGCGCCCGAGAGTGGTTCAGTGAAGCCCCTTCCCGCGTCGTAATTGCCATCGACAGCGAGCAGGTCGCTCACTTGGCCGCCATGGCCGCAGAGTCAGGTCTCGCGTGCACCGCCATCGGTCGCACGCTTGCAAGTGAAACGCTGAGCCTGACGACACCGGCCGGCAGCACCTCGGTAAACCTTCGACAGCTCGCCGAAGCCCGCGAGCAGACCCTCCATGCCCTCACCGGAAGCCACCTAATCTAGCGGTTGAGCCCAGACTGGGCAGCGTTCGGGCCTGGGAGAGATAGCGGGCGCGGGCGGGAGCGCGTCCCGAGATTCCCGGGGGCGCCGCCTTAGGGCACTGCGCTACGCTCCGTACCCAAAACTGGGTACCCACCAGAAAGCCCCCTCCGAGGCCGCACCCCCGGGAATCTCGGGACGCGGACTTGGTGTAGGCCTGAGCGATCCCCTCATGAACTCGAGACGCAGAAAGCCGCGGGGAAATGGGCCTGGAGTAAGTATGGTGGGGTGGGTGGGTCCGCGCACGGAAGGCCCATTTCCTCGCGGCTTTCGTCCCCCAGGCTCACCCTGGGGATGGCTCAGGGCGTAGGCAGATGGTGCGTGTGTGAGAGGCGAGCGTAGGCCAGCGTTCAAGCTCGAGCCGAAGCGGATTAGGCTGCTTCAGTCCTAGCTTGAGAACGCGATGAGGTGTCGGGTGGGGTGCGGGTGTCTAGCCAGAGATGGCTTGGGCGCCGCTGATGATTTCGACGAGTTCGGTAGTGATGGCGGCTTGGCGGGCGCGGTTGTATTGGAGGGTTAAGCGGCCGATCATGTCGGAGGCGTTCTTGGTCGCCGAGTCCATGGCCGCCATGCGGGCGCTGTGTTCGGAGGCCACCGATTCACGCACCGCCGAGTAGATCAAGGCGTTGAGGGT
>SLEO01000158.1 GCA_007124745.1 Myxococcales bacterium | reverse complement strand
GTCTGCCGCTCTCGCGCCGGATGCGCCTGCACCGCGCATCGAACCTTCCGATTCGCCGCGACGGCCGGCTTTCGGCGACGACGAGCCGGTTGCCTTCGCGTCCGGGTCCGACGCGCTGCGCTCGCTACGCTCGCCTTCCTCCAACGGGGCGAGGGCGAAGCGGAGTCGGCGGTCACCCTCGAGCTGCGCGATGACCTGCGTGAAGGGCGCGTAGCCCTCAAGCTCGGCCTCCACAGTGACGGGCAGGTCGCTGGCGGCGAGCTCCAAGTGAAGCGGTCGCGCCGTTATGACACGCCCTCCCACGCGTATCAGAGCCTCCGCGGGCACTACCTCGATCTCTACCGCAAACACCTTGGGCTTTGCGCTCTTCGGCAGGTCGCTCTCGAGGGGCTCGAGCTGGCCTGTGATCTGGGTGGCCGCCAGCCGCGTCACCGCAGGCGCATCGGATGCTTCCGGCAGCCACCAGAGCAGGGTCAGGCCGAGGGCGCCAAGCAACGCGCCCACCGCGGCAGCCCCCGCCACCCAGCCTAGGCGGACGCGGCCCCCGTGCGACAGCAACGAGTCCGGCGTGTACTGAGGCAGCGCCTTTTGGGGCAGCGCCTTTTGAGACAGGGCCTTGCGCGGCACGCCTACAGCGCTGACATCCATCGTCGGCGCATCCTCCAAGCGAAGCTGAGTGCTTGCGGCGTGGTGCGTCAGACGCACCGGGTCCAGCGGCCGCGTGGGTGCAGCAGAGGCTTCCGGTGCGGGGGCAGTGCGCAGCCGCTTCAGGGATATCGTTCCGGATACTTCGGGCGCTGAGTGTTGCCAGCCGGCGGGCGGTAGCCAGCCGGGCATCAAGACTTCCGATTCCGGCGCCACCTCGGCGAGGGCGCTTTCAAGCTCTGCAGCCGAGCGATAGCGCTGCTCGGGCTCGCGCTCGAAGGCGCGGTGCACCACGGCGCACAATGCTTGACTCAGGTCGGGTCGGTAGACGTTGAGAGGCTGCGCGGCCCCTCCCATCACCTCCACCATGAGTTTAGGGATGGTTCGAGCACGGAAGGGAATCACACCGCTTAGACAACGGTAGAGGATGATGCCGATAGCGTAGATGTCGCTGCGTGCATCGACGTTTTTGAGCCCCTGCACCTGCTCCGGGGACATGTAGTACGGCGTCCCCATGATCGTGCCGGTTTTGGTCAGCGCGTCGAGACGCAGACCCGCTTCGCGAATCTTCGACAGGCCAAAGTCGAGCACCTTGACGAAGTCTTGCGTCCCTGCGCGAGGCGTGAGGAAGATATTCTCCGGCTTGAGATCTCGGTGCACAATAGCGCGCCCGTGGGCGGCGATCATGGCGCGACAGACCTGACGTGCGATGGCGACGGCGGCGGCGGGCGCCATCGGGCCGCTCTGCAAGCGACTCGCGAGCGCTTCCCCCAGAAGATGCTCCATCACGATGAACGGCGCGCCCCCGGGCAGCGTGCCGAGGTCGAGGGTGTCGACGATATGTTCACTGCCCGCGGAAGCCGCTGCGCGCGCTTCCCGGCGAAACCGTTCGAGCATTTCCGGGTCCGCTGCATGCTCGGGCTTAAGGCACTTAATGGCCACCCGGCGCCCGATGAGCTCGTTTTCCGCAAGGAACACGCTACCCATGCCGCCGCTGCCGATCACGCCCAAGATGCGGTAGCGGTCGTCCAGCAGCTCCCCCGGTCGCAAGCCTTGCTCCAAGCCTCTGCTCGGCAAAACCGTCGCCGCCGTACCGATGACGCTGTGGTTAACCTGATTCAAGAAAAGTTCCTCGACCGCCGTCATTCAGGGAGCATGCTGACCCAAAGTCCCGGGAATGCGGCCGTGAATCCCGCGGTATCTAGCGCCCCCGCTGCCCCTCACAAAGGCAAGCCGAACCTCCAGCGCGCCTGCTGGCACCGGCGGAGCTTGCGCCATCGACGCGCTTAGGCGAGGTGGCATTCACGGCCACTATAGTTCAAGCATCGAGGCACGTGAAGCCTGAGTGTCCAGCAATCAAACGTGAGCCGCATCATCTAACAGGCATGCTCGCATCGCCAACAACAACACGCCGCCCGCGGGTAGCGGTCGTTTTCGGGCTTTCGAAGTGTGCATCGCTGAGGCCGAGGCGGGGGAGGAGGCCGAGCGGCGGAGCACACCTCGGAGCACACCTCGGGGCCCACCTCGGGGCGCTTGCGCTCGGCTTCGCCCTATGTCTGTGGACCTCGAACGCGCGGGCCGTGCGTCCTTTTGTCACGGACGACGCGCGCATCATTGAGCGCGGCCAGCTCGAACTCGAGATGTGGCCCGAACTCACGCTGCAGGGCGGGTCGTTGTATCCGGGCTTTCACATGATGGGCGGCGTGTCGGTTACGGAGTGGCTTGAGATTATCGTCGGTGGCGGCGTGGGTTGGCATGATGGGCTTACCGTGGCCAACCCCGTGATTCAGCCTAAGTTTTTGCTTTGGCGGGCGGAGGAGGACGGCATCCCCGGCCTCGCGCTCGCGACAGGCGTTACCCTGCCCGTCGGCCAAGGCGAGATGTTCGACGCGGCGACGGGGTTTTTTGGCGTGGCTTTACTGACCTCACGGTTGTTCAACGACTTCTTGATGCTCCACGTCAATGGAGGGTTTACCGCCGCGGCAGCACGATCGAGCGCGAGCGCCGACGGCGAAGCCTTCTTTAGAGCACGCCCTTACTGGGGTGTCGGTTTCGATGCAGGTGTGGTTCACCAAGACTTCCGCCTTATTGGCGAAGCATACGCGGGCGACCCTTTCGAGGCTCTCGGAGCCCGCTACGCGTTTCAGTGGGGTGGCCGCTGGCTCGCTAGCGACACCCTCAACCTCGACCTGACCTTTGGCGCCCAACCTCAAAGCGATGCCTTCGGTGAACGCGGGCCCTTCGAATACTGGGCGCAAATCGGCGTGCGCCTCCTCTTCGACGCCTTCCGCGACACGCCGGGCGACCCCAACGGCGCACCGGGCCTCCTAAGCGGCCCCGCGACCTGGGGGCGCTAACGCGCCTAAGGGCCGGCTAGGC
>SLEO01000221.1 GCA_007124745.1 Myxococcales bacterium | reverse complement strand
GTCCAGACGCCGTAAAGCCAGCCGTGCCTGGCGCCCGCCGCGGGGTGGGGCGCGCCTGCGCCTGCGCCAGAGCCACCACGCAGCTAGCAGCATGGCGGCGAGGCCGAGCACAACCGGGAGCTTTCCTGCCAATGCCCACTCCCGCGAGGCGCTTTGCGGCGCGTGACTATCTTCCGAGCGCGACGCTGGGGTGGCGGGCGGCGGGTGCCGGTCACCCCACCATGTGCGGAACCAGCCACCGACGGTCTTGAGTGCGCGCCACTGGCGGGTTGCGTCGTGCTCGAGCACCCAGCGCCGCCAGCGCGCTTGGGCGGCATCCATATAGGCGCGCACGTGGTCCCAGCCGCTCGCCGTCCGCGCAGCCCCTCCCCGGGTTGGAGTCGGGTCGAGGGTGACCCAGCGTTCCCCTAGGTAGGCTTCGACCCAGGCGTGCGCGTCCGCTTGCCGGAGCGCGAGGTAGTTGCCGTAGGCGTTCCACTCGCCTCCCGCAAACCCCGTCACGTAGCGGGTAGGAATGCCTAGGCCACGCAACATGAGGGCGTAGCTGCTGGCGAAAAGTTCGCAGTGACCGCGCTTGGCGCGGAGCACAAAGTCGCTCAGGGCCTCCGGCCCGTGGGGCAGGTCCGTAAGGGCGTAGGTGAACATGCCGCTTTCCCGAAAATAGGCGTGCAGCGCCAGCGCCTGGGCCTTCGGCGTGCTGAGACGCCCCACCAGCCGCCGAGCCTCCTGCGTCAGCGCCGCGGCGGAGGGTGGCACTTCGAGGTAGGCGTTGGCTTGAACCACCTCTGCGGGCAGTTTTTCGCTGCGCTGCGCAAGGGCCGGGTCGAGCCACAAGCGGTAGTGCAGTGCCCGCGGCGCGCCGCGGTAGCGTACCTCCCGACCCGAACGGCCCCAGAGCGGCATGCGCCGCACGCCTCGGCGCACTTCGCTATCGTGAAGGGAAATCGCGACGGTTTCGTCGAGGTGCGCGAACACCGGCAGGTCGAGGTTTTCGAGCAGAACGTCGACCCAGGGGTCCTTGTCCACGTGGGGCCAGCGCCGCACACGATAGGTCGCAAGGTTGCTGAAGAGGGGCTGCTCTTCCGTTTGGCGACGGCGCCAACGCTGGCCATCGAAGGCATCGTGGACGAGGGCGCGCAGGCGTACCGCGCCTTCGGGTCTGGCGCTCGCATCGTCGGGGCGCTCGCGCCACGAAGCGCGCTTTTGGCCCGCAGCAGCTGCCGTTGCGGCACCGGAAAAGGCGAGTCTAGCCACGACCGCTTGATCGTTCAGGACATCGAGGGCGGTGCCGACACTCGGCGCGTCGCTCAGGCCCGTGCGCGTGGATTGCGCCCGCAGACCCATCGGTATCAGCCCGTGGCCAATGCGCGGAAAGGCCCAAAACACGGCGAAGGTCGCGGCGAGTAGGGGCCCGGCCAATGCCACGCACAACCATGTCCAGCGGCGCACCTCCTTGTCGAACACCATGGATGGGTCGGGCCGCGCATTCAGAGGCTCGGGGCGCTGGCCCCTGGGCCGTTGCTTCAGGGCCGCCGCCCGGAGCTGGGCGAGCAAAAGCAGCGGCGGCGCGAGCAGTGCAAAGGCGACAAACGCCAAGCCGAAGCCCAGACCCGCAGGCACGAGCGCACCGGCGATAAAGTGCGTGAAGGCGAGGGTCACCACACGCAACGGTCCGTGGGGCGCGCGGTGATCGAGAACGGCGAGCACTTGTAGCCAAGCCGCCAATACGAAGATGGCGTTCACCCAACTCTGCAGGAAGACGAGTCCAAGCGTCAGCGCGACGAGAAGCCAGACTAGGCGGTTGCGTTGAGCGTGCACCCACTGGCCCAGAGGGGCGTGTTCGAAGATGAAAAGGGCGCCGAGGGTGAGCAGCGCAAGCGGGCCCGCTAAGCCGGAGCTGAGCGCCCCGCTCGTCAGCCCCACAAGACCGAGAAGCGCGCACAGGTAGGTAAGCCCCCGAATGCGGCGCTGGCCGGGCGCTAGTAGCGTCTCTGAGGTGGATGCGCCTGCCGTCACCGGGCCTGCGGCTCCACGCTGGCGAGAAGGCGCCAGAGTCTATCGGGCGTCTGAGACCCCGAAAGTGACCCGGGCGCAAAACGGAGGGCGCGCTGCGGGTGTTGGGTGCCCAGTAGGCGTAACTCGAGCGCCACGCCGGCCTTCACCGCTGCATCGAGGAGCGTGGAAGCGCGCTTGAGCGCGTCTTCAAGGGCGTCACCCTCGGTCTGTGCGTTGACCTCGAGCACGCATAGCGGCAGCGGACTCGCATCGCGTTCGATGACGACCCAGCGCCCTTGATGCGCGCTCGCTTTCCAAGCGATGGTCGCGAGTGCGTCACCGCTGCGGTAGCCGCGGAGCTGACGCCAATCGTCGCTGCCCGGCGTGCCCAGGCGCGCCGCACGCGTGGTGCTGGTCTGCCGCTGAAGGTGCGCGCGCAGGCGCACGCCCTGCACCCGTCGTGAAGGGAAAACGAGTGCGGGCTGGCTCAACGGGAAACGCGCGCATTTGGCGAAAAGCCCAAACGGAAAGCCGGAGATGCACTCCACCGCCACAAAGCGCAAAGGGCCGCGTGCGTTTGCGGTGACGGGTAACGTCAGTACACGCTCCGAGCGCCGCGCAAGCTGCAGAAGCCAGGTCTCCGCCGTCGCGCGGGCGCCATGCTGGCGCCAGGAGAGGCGCACGGTGAGGTCGAGGGTTGCGAGGCGCGCACTTGTGCTGACCCGCACCCTGGCCAGCGCGGACTCCCCCGCGAAGAGACGGGGTGGCGCCTCAAAGGCCACCTTCAGGCGCCGGAGCCCGACTTCGCTCAGGATGCCGCTAAGCACGATGGCCGAGAGTAGGAACGCGAGCAGCAGATAGAGCAGATTGTTGCCGGAGTTCACCGCCGCAAGGCCGAGCCCCACGGTCAGGGTGATCGCGAGCTTGCCGCTTCCTGTCAGCTTAATCGTGCGTCCGGGTCGCAGTCTCGCGAGCACGCGGCGCCCCTTCCGTCGCAGGCGCCGGATAGGGCTGCGCGCCGGGCGGTTCTTAGCC
>SLEO01000055.1 GCA_007124745.1 Myxococcales bacterium | reverse complement strand
TTTTCGCCCACATTGGCGCCCAATGTGAACAACTTGCGCCCTTGACATTTTCCTAGGCTCTCCCCCTATCCTTAGGTGAGGTGGTCGTGCACACGTGGGGCGCGTTTGTTGTGAGATTCTAACGAGCTACTGCGTCTATCAGACCGGTGCCGGGTCTACCAGACCGGTGCCGGCGGCTGAGCCGGAAGCGAGGCGGCGGCGCCGCTCAGCCTGGACCCTCCACGCACGTAAGCAGCAGGTAACCGCAGACGAAGGAGTATGGCGATGAAAATCTTGGTTCCAATCAAGCGGGTCGCAGACCCGGACAACGCCAACAAGGTTGGGGTCTCCGCGGATGGCCGCAACATCGAGACCAGCGGCATGGAGTGGAAGATTAACCCCTTCGACGAATACGCCCTGGAAGCCGCACTACGTCTCACCGAAAACGGTGTTACCAAGGAACGGGTTGGAGAGGTCGTGTTGTGCAGCATCGCACCTGCAGATGTCGCTACCACTCTACGGCAAGGTCTCGCGATGGGCGCAGAGCGGGCGATTGTCGTCGAGCAGGATGACACGGCACTCGATGCTTTTGCCGTCGCGGAGATACTCGCCGCCGTCGTCAAGCGCGAAAAGCCCGACCTCGTGATGCTTGGCAAACAGGCCGTCGATGGCGACGCCAGCGCTACGGGTCAGATGCTAGCGGAGCACCTTCAATGGCCCATGGCCACGATCACGATGCGCATCGAGGTGGAAGCGGATGGCAAGCAGCTCAAGGTCGGCCGCGAGGTCGATACCGGCGTGCTGTCACTTCGCGTCGAGCTACCCGCCGTGCTCACGGCTTCCGACCGGCTCGTGCACCCGAACTCCGTCCGCAACGGCGTCACGCCCGCGGACTTTAGCTACCCCGAATCCGACGGCGGGCGGTATGCGTCCCTCAAGGGCATCATGGCGGCTAAGAAAAAGCCTATCGATACACTCACTTTGGCCGATCTTGACGTCAGCCCGACATCGCTGTGCGACTACACGCACTTTCGATTGCCGAGTGCCCGAGGTGGCCAAGCGGTCTTCGTGAACTCGGTCGCCGAGCTGGTGCAGCACCTCAAGCAGGACGCCAAGGTCATTTAGCTACCCGCGGGAGTCGACGAAGAGGCGGTTCGCTGTGCCGAAACGGGCAACAAGACGGAGCGCCGACACCGCCTTCGCATCGCAACGAGCCAGGCACCGCGAGACGCGGTCAGAGAGGGAGTGAGTTTTATGGGTCCGATTCTAGTTGTCGCTGAAATTCTTGATGGTTCTGTGCGCAAAGCGAGCCTGGTTGCATTGGGCTGTGCCGCCCAAGTTGCGAAGGAAGCCGGCACGCATTTCGATGTTCTGTGCATCGGTGAGGGCGCTGGCGAAGCCGCCTCGGCACTAAGCGGCTTCGGCGCCAAGAGGGTGTTCGTCACGGAAATCGCTGGAGGCTACGTTTGTGAGCGTTACCTGCCCACGGTGACGCACCTGGTGAAGCAAGAGGGCCACGAGTTTGTGGTGGCCACCGCAACCACCTACGGCAAAGACCTGCTCAGCCGCTGCGCCGCAAATCTGAAGGCGGGCCTCGCCTCGGACGTCACCGACGTTCGCTTGGCCGACGGCAGCTTGACCTTTGAGCGACCGATGTACGCCGGCAACGTCTTTGGGACGTTGTCGCTGAGTACGACCGTAAAGGTGGCAACCCTGCGTCAGAGCGAGTTTGGCGAAGCGACGCCTCAAGATTCAAGCAGCGAGTTGGTCACGCTTCCACCGCAGGATGCGCCCCTCGCAGCGCGCGTTCACTTCATGGGTCTCGAGCAAGTGACCAGCGATCGCCCTGAGCTGACGGACGCAGACGTGGTGATCGCAGGCGGTCGCGCCCTCAAGAGTTCGGATAACTTCAAGGAGATCCTTGAGCCTCTCGCGGACCTCCTTGGCGGCGCGATCGGCGCCTCTCGGGCAGCCTGCGACGCAGGTTACGCGACCGTTGACATGCAGGTGGGCCAGACCGGCAAGGTGGTCGCTCCTAAACTCTACGTGGCTGTGGGCATTAGCGGCGCCATCCAACATCTCGCGGGCATGAAGGGCTCTAAAGTGATTGTGGCCGTCAACAAAGACAAAGAGGCGCCGATCGTCCAGGTAGCCGACTATGTACTCGCTGAAGATCTCTTCTCAGCGATTCCCGCGCTCACGGACGCACTCAAGAACGCCAGCTAGCGTGGGAGCGTGATGTGTGAGTCCCGGTGGGGAGGGACGCTCCTCGCGGGCCGCTCCCTACACAGGTCCCGGCGAGAGGCACTTCCGCGAACTCTGCCCTTGGCCTGCACGGTCGGTCGGGTGAAGTTGCTCGCGGGCGACCTCCTCGTTTCGAGAGGACCCACGCGGGGGGCAATGTTTGATTTGGACTCGCTTTTGTGCCGGCCTTTCCCTTACCCTCATAAGTAGGTGTGCGGTGATTCGGTGCGCGAGACCGGCGACGGAGCCCCCGCGCACGCCCCCCCCAGGCACTGCGGCCTTCCTAAACCGGCCAAGTCGGAAGCGGGCGGTCGAACATGCGGAGCGCGCGAGCTCGAACGCTCTCGCGATGGAGAGACCTAAAGATGCGAATCGTCTGTGACAACTGTGGTGCAAAGTATTCGATCGCCGACGAGAAAGTCGCGGGCAAGGTGCTCCGCATTCGCTGCAAGGCGTGTTCGAATGTAATCAATGTCGACGGTCGTCATGTGACGAAAGAGGACGACGCTGCGACGGCATTCGGTCAGACAGTGGGCGACATCGAATGGCACGTGGTCATCGACGGCGATCAGCAGGGGCCGTTTTCCGAAGGCCAAGTGGCGCAGATGTTGAGCAGCGGTGCGCTGGATCTCGAGAGTTATGTGTGGCGTGACGGATTCGATGGCTGGAAGACGATCGCGGATGTACCAGAGCTTCAGGGAGCGGCGACGCCAGCCGACGATGACGGCGGGTCGCTACCGAACCAGGGCGATTCCCTACCCATCGGCGGAGCGGCAACGGGACTAGGGTCTGCAAGCGCGGGTGCGTCCGGCGGTGTAGCCGGTTCCGCGAGCGGGCATGCCGACCGGCCAAACGCCAGCCTCGGGGCCGCCATGTCCGGCGCCTCCGCAGCTTCGGCGAGCCTAGGCGCTGGTGCGCCGCAACCGTTAACCGGGAAGCGCAACGAAAACTCTGTTCTTTTCTCGTTGGCCAACCTCCAGGCCCTTTCCGCCAAACCCGGTGGACCAGCTTCGGCACCCGCCAGCACGCCCCCGCGCGCTGGCGGTGCGACGACGGAGGGCTCCGGGCTCATCGACATTCGCGCACTCGCCTCTACCTCCGGCGGCGGCAGCAGCGTGCCTGTCACGGATAGAGGCGCGGCCGTTGATCAGCTTATGTCCATCGGCACCGGCACCCCCCTCGCATCGCCGCTCAGTCCCGTCATCGCAGCGGGACATGACGATGATGACGAGGACAAGGGCGGCAAGAGCAAGCAACTCATGGTCGCCATTATCATCGCTGGCGCACTGGTATTTGTGGGCATGGCTGCGCTGGCGGCGGTCATCATTCTTAAACCTGACGGCGGCGCTAACGCTGCGATAGAACCTTTACTTCCCGACGGTTCCCCAACAGCAGCGGACCCAGCGACCCCAAATGCAGCGGCAGAACCGCCGACCAAGCCAGCGGACCCCGAAGTCGCCAAAGCGACAGACGAGCCGGTCGACGAAAACCCGTCCCCACCTCCCAGCGAGCGCGAGGCCAAGCCGGCACCGACCGGCAGTGCCCGGAAATCTACCCGGACATCCAGTGCAGCTAAAGGTCGCAGCGACAACGCGACCCCCACGGCGTCAGCCACATCGAAGAAGCCATCCGGAGGGTCGGACATCGACTCATTGCTAGCGCAGGCAGCCGGCGGTGGCGCTGCCAAGCCGAAGCCCAGTACCTCAAGCGCCGACGATAACCTTCCGGAAACGCCTACGGCGGACTCCGTACTCAAGGCACTGAAAGCTGTGCAAGGCGATGTGCGCGCGTGCGGTAATGGCCAGCATGGCATCGCCAAAACGGCGGTTGCAGTCAATGGCAGCACCGGTCGCGTCACCTCCGCCAAGGTGGTCTCTGGGCCGTTCGTCGGAACCCCCGTGGCAGGCTGCGTCGAACGCGCCGTGCGCAAGGCCTCGTTCCCCCGCTTCAAACGCACGTCCTTTTCGCTCGACTTTCCGTTTACCATCTAGGGCAGCGTCCGAAGTAGAGCGACACACGAACCCTCGCGCAGGACGCGGCGGCGCTTGCGCCAAGCCGGTGAGTCTGCGTCAGCTAGAACAGGTCGAGAGACCGGGGATTCCACCCTACTCAGCACGATGCCGGACCTCCGCCATTGTGTCATGGAGGGCCGTGCCTAGCAGCACCACTGTGTGATCTCCGTCGAGCCTTGCGCACGGCGTCAAGTGAGCACAAGCCCTCACCATGACTGGATTATCGGATGCGTCTTCAGGTCGCCCGTCAAGCGCCGGCGCCCTCCTTGGACTGGCACCTGTTCTCCTTACCGCCCTTATGCTCGCTGCCTGCGGACACGGCGCACACGCCGCGCCGAAAACCAGCGATGCTGCGGCACAAACAGCCCGACCAGGGTGTGGCTGTGGCGAAAGGAAGGGCGGGGAGCATACGACATGTAGCTGCAAAAAGGGTCATCACAAGCACGGGCGCGCGAGCACGCCCGACCTGACCCCGGTACCCTTCAAGGTCTGGGAATCTCTGGGCGAGCTCGAGGTTCGTTCGCGTGACTTCGAAAACCGGACGACCCTGCCCCTAGCCCACGTCTTTAACGGATTCGGCTGCCAGGGTGACAACGCGCCACCCGCGCTCGAATGGTCCGCAGGCCCGGAAGGCACCGAAAGCTACGCCGTGGTGGCTTTCGACCCCGATGCGCCGACGGGCGTAGGCTTCTTTCATCTGCTGGCCTACAATATCGGGAACGACGTGACGCAGCTCGAAGGCGGCACCTTACCCGAGGGGGCTGGCTTTGGGCGCAATGACTACGGCGCAGCCGGCTACGGCGGACCGTGCCCGCCGGAGGGTCATGGGACGCATCGCTACGTGTTCTCGGTGTACGCCCTGAACACCCAAACGCTTGAACTCGGAGAGCAACCCTCGGGTGCGCTGCTCCGTTTCATGATCAAGCAGCACGCCATCGCAGCAGGACACCTCGTCGGCTATTACGGTCGCTGAGCGAACCTAGAGACGCAGCGCCCGGGGACCACCATGGAAGCGAGGCCGGGCCTTGCCTCTGCGCGTCGACACGGAGTATCCTGAGAGAACTCGTGACGCGCCCCAACAGCCGGGATCTGAAGTGGACACACGCTCATCTTCCCCTCGATGAGCTCGGGGAGCACCCGGATGAAGTGCGCCTGCGTTACTTAGGCCCGGAGGCCTTCGCGGTGGTTTTTCAGCCCATCGTGCGCCTTGATGGCGGCCAGTCCTTTGGTGAGGAGGCACTGGTGCGTCCGCGCCTCGACGCATTTCCTACCCCGGATGCGCTGTTCGAAGCGGCGGTTCGTCAACAAGCCTGCGGCTGGCTTGGGCGCACCATCCGGGAGATTACCCTTGAGTGCGCGCGCGACGTCACGCTGTTCATCAATATCCACCCACACGAACTGCACTCGCGCTGGCTTTCGCGGCCGGACGATCCCATCGGAGCGCACGCCCAAGACATCTACCTCGAGATCACGGAGGTCGCGGCGCTCGAACACCTCGATGTCAGCATTCGCGTGCTGAGCGAACTGCGGCGGCGGCTAGGTATCAAGATTGCGGTGGACGATCTGGGTTCGGGCTTTGCGGACCTGAGGCGGGTGCTGACCCTTAAGCCCGACGTCGTTAAGTTCGACCGATGCCTCACGTCGGGCATCGACCAAGACCCGCAGAAGCTAAGCGCGATGCGTGATATGCGAAAAATCTGTGAAGATCTCGGCGCTTTGGTGGTGGCCGAGGGCATTGAGACCGAAGGTGAGCTTGCCGCAGTCATTGAATGTGGTGTGCCACTCGGACAAGGCTATCTTCTCGCCCGTCCCGCGCACCCCGCGCCGCCGATCTACTGGCCCAAAGCAAAGCCTCCGCCCGCTCCCCCCGCGCGACGGGGCCGTTATCACATCGACGTGCCTGGAAGCGTCGACGATTTGCGCTGATGTAGGGGCGTGCACATTGCCCGAACGAGCAGCGCGTGCCGGCGCATCCTGCTTGCCTCAGGTAGCGTGGGCGTGAGATGCATAGCAGCATGTCTGAGTCCTCGTCTCGCGCGCTTTCGCGTCATTCTGACCCTGCTCACGGCTGCTCGGTGGAAAGCCTCGAAGCGACCCTCCGCGACAACCTGCGCTTCTACTTTTTGACGGACCTTGAGCGCGCGAGCCCGCACGCGCTTTATCACGCGCTTGCGCTTACGGTCCGGGACCGACTCGCACGCCAGTGGCAGCTCACGGAAACAGCCTACGAGCGGCTGGGCAGCAAGCAGGTGTGTTACCTGTCAGCTGAGTTTCTTCTGGGGCGCCTGCTCTCTCACAACCTGCTGTGCCTGGACCTGCTCGGACCTGTGAGTGAACTCCTCTCGCGGCACCAGCACGCTTTGCCAGATATTGCAGAGGAAGAGCTTGAGCCGGGACTAGGCAACGGCGGCCTCGGTCGCCTCGCCGCCTGCTTTCTCGAGTCCCTGGCGACGCGAAGCTACCCCGCCATTGGCTACGGTATTCGCTATGAATTTGGCATCTTCGAGCAGGAGATCCGGCATGGCTGGCAGCTCGAAAAAGGTGATGCCTGGCTTTCCTCTGCCTGCCCCTGGGAGCTGACGCGGGAGGAGCTTGCGGTCGAGGTCCGGTTCTTTGGACGTGAGGAGCATTCCCGCGACGAAGACGGCAACTTCTGTGTGCGCTGGGTCGACACGCAACGCGTCATCGCCGTTCCGCATGACCTGCCGACGGCCGGATTCCGCAACGCAACGGTGAACACCCTGCGCCTTTGGAGCGCGCGCGCGCCGCAGCAGTTCAACTTCGCCCTCTTCAATGAAGGCGACTATCGACGCGCGGTGGAGGACAAAGTGCTGGTCGAGAGCATCTCCAAGGTGCTCTACCCCAATGATGAGACGGATGAGGGCAAGCTTCTGCGGCTCAAGCAGCAGTACTTCTTTGTGAGCGCCTCGCTCCAGGATGTACTGCGGCGCTTCAAGGCGATGCACGGCACGGAGTGGCACAAGCTCCCCGACTTCGCGACGTTTCAGCTCAACGATACGCACCCCAGCGTCGCCGTTGCGGAGATGATGCACCTGCTCATCGACCGCGAAGGTCTCGCCTGGGACACCGCTTGGGAGCTCTGCCGCAAGTCGATCAACTACACGAACCACACCCTTCTGCCCGAGGCGCTCGAACGTTGGCCCGCTGCCATGTTTCAGCGCCTGCTACCTCGCCACCTTTCGATTATCCTCGAGATCAATAGGCGCTTCCTTCGGGAAATGCATGTGCTTCGCCCGCAGGACCACGCACTGCAAGAACGCGTGGCCCTCGTTTCCGCTCACGAGCCAACGGAAGTTCGCATGGCGCATTTGGCCGTTGTGGGTTCAGCACACGTTAACGGCGTTTCCGCGATGCACTCAGAGCTGGTGAAATCGAAGCTCTTCGCCGACTTCTACCGGCATACGCCCGACAAGTTCCTCAACGTGACCAATGGCGTCAACCACCGACGCTGGCTCTACGCCATTAACCAACCCCTCGCATCCACCCTCTCCGCCCGACTCGGCGAGGGCTGGCTCACGGACCTTGTGCAGCTAGGTGGCTTGCGCGCGCACGCGGACGACGAGGTCTTCCTCGCCGCGCTGGGCCGCGCGAAAACGGAGAAGAAAGCCGAACTCTGCGCGTGGCTCAAGGCGACGCAGGGGATTCGCGTCAACCCTGAAGCGATCTTCGACACGCACATCAAGCGCATTCATGAGTACAAAAGGCAGCTGCTTAACTGTCTCCACATCGTGGCGCTCTACCGGAGCCTCAAAGCGGGAACCGCTCCAAAGGCGCCGCCGCGCGTTTTCTTCTTCGCCGGCAAGGCCGCACCCGGGTACGCCCGCGCTAAACTTCACATCAAGCTCATCAACGATGTGGCGGCGCTCATTGCGCAGGACCGCGATATGGCGGGCCGCCTGTCCGTTCATTTCTTGCCCAACTACGGTGTGGCTTTGGCCGAGCGGCTCATCCCTGCGACAGATATCTCCGAACAGATATCGACGGCGGGTTACGAAGCCTCAGGCACGGGCAATATGAAGTTCTCGCTCAATGGCGCGCTGACGCTGGGGACGCTCGACGGCGCGAACGTAGAGCTTCGTGAAAGCGTCGGAAAAGAGCACTTCCTGCTCTTCGGACAGTCCGTCGAGCAACTCGATGCGCTTCGACAAGAGGGATACGACCCAGGCCGCTACATCCAAGCCTCACCTCGTCTGGCAGAAGCCATCGATGCCATTGAGGACGGATGGTTCTCGCCGGAAGAACCCACGCGCTACCGAGCCCTGGTGAATGATCTGCGCAGCCGAGACCCCTACTTCCTCTGCGCCGACTTCGATGACTACGTGCGCGCCCAAGAAGAGGCGGCGGCGCGCTACCTCGACCCTCAGGGTTGGCGTCGCAGCATGCTGCACGCCATCGCTGGCGGGGGTGACTTCTCAAGTGACCGCTCGGTCGACACCTACGCAGCAGACATCTGGAACCTGAAGCGCGTAGACCCGGCAGCCGCTGAATCACGCTAGACGCGACACGATGCGCGCGCAGGCGCGCTAGCTAACCATCGCTTGCCATGCGCTAGCAGACCTCAAGGCTGAGGATGGCGGTCATCGATCCAGTCGATGCCGCGGCTCTGATGCTGCTCCATGGCTTCCCTACGCTCGCGACCGCCGCGCCCCTCCGAACGCTTGCCTTCGTCGGGCGAAGTGCGCCGGCCGCCTCGCTCCGAGGCCACGCCGCCAGCGCGCACTTCGCCCGAGCCGTCGACGGCAAGCGGTCTACGGTAAACGCGATTAGACTCGGCGTGCTTTTCCGCACCACCACACGCCAAAGCGAGCCCAACAAGCAACGCCACCACCCACACGCAAGCATTTGTCTTCACACCCTTAAACCTACACTGCGGGAGCACGCTGGGCTAGAGCACGAAAGTGCGCGTGTCGCCCTAGCGCGACTCGACGCACCTCCGTTGTCTGGCTCAGCCGCACTGCCTGATCGAGCTGAGTTGGTGGCTCCCTGAGCGATCCCCCCATTGAGTCGAGACGTAGAAAGCCGCGGGAACATGGGCCTGGAGTAAGTATGGTGGGGTGGGTGGGTCCGCGCACGGAAGGCCCATGTCCCCAGGGCTTTCGTCCCCCAGGCTCACCCTGGGGATGGCTCAGGGTGGCTCCCGCACAAGCATGACCCGAATGCTTGGCAAACTTAGGCGTCTGAGGGGATGGCGCTAAGGTAGGCGCCGTGGTGTGCTGCGGCTGTCACCCCCCGACGACGGCGCATCGAATGCGACGTCCGCCAGGCAGGCTCCATAGGCCGAGCTAGGGTGCTCCCGGGACCCGAGACCCACCCCCCCAGACTAAATTTTTCGGTAACTGTTCAGGGGGGCACTTTACACGCATGCCCCCGGGTTTACGGGAGTGAATCCCACGCTGTTGTCCAAAACAGGCCCTCCCCACTCCGCCCATAAGTTGGCCTAAAGCTGTGCGTGGGGCCCCACCACCCACGCGGCTCTTTCTCGCAGCGTTTTCGCTATCTGGATCCTCCCAAGGTGCTGGCGGGACGAAAGTCCTGGGGACATGGGCCTTCCGTCCGCGGACCCGCCGGCCCCGCCGTACTTACTTCAGGCCCGTGGAGCGCTTCAGGCCCGTGGAGCGTGTATCGACTTACGCCCCTGGACGCGCGCTAGTGCACGACTGAGGCGGCGCGCCGCCCGTTGGATGATCGGCGTAAAGAGATGCCCATCTTCGCGAATCCATAGGCTGCCACCGCCGGAAAGATAGACCTCGAGCTGACAGCTCTTGTCGTCCGAACCCGTGAGGTTAGGCGTATCCGAAAGCCGCACATCGACGCGCCGGATGTCTTGGTCGAAGCGCCCGAGCGAAAAATCAAGCCTGCGGCGCACCGCATCCATCACGGCCTCGTTCACTGAAAAGCCTTTACTTCGAATGTGCATATCCATCAGCCACCTCCCGCTCTACCTCAAGACCACCCACCCCACTTCTGTGCGCACCGAAATCGGTGGCCATAGATCGCGCCGCGCTACTGCGAATCTTGCGCTCATCGTGAACCCGACGTTTTTGCGTCCGACAAGGCGCAGCCGAACACTCACCAGTCCGGGCGCTTTGCCCGCCTGATCGCGCTGGCATGGCCGCGCTGGCACGGCCGACGAGCCAATGCCTAAGCGCAAGGATTCTCGCTCGGGTCGCCGGCGTCGCACGGTGGCCTCGCCGGCCATCGGCACACGCAGCATCCTCGCTAAGCGTGACTTGCAACACACCAACCGCTGGCTAACCCGTCCAGGTGAGCCTCGCGTAAGCCGTGAGCCAAACTCTGTGAGCCGAACCCTGTGAGGCCAGACTCAGTGAGGCCAGACTCAGTGAGCCAGGCTTGGCTCAATGGATTTCTTTAAGTAAAGAAGGGCCTCGAATCGCAACTTAGTGCGACCCAAGGGTGGGATTTGCCTAACCCGCTAAGCCCACTTGCTTAAAATGACGTCTTCCGCTCCAAGCGCAAGTGATTTTTTGGGAGCCGTGTCGATTGTAACCGTTCAGGGGCTCCAGAGTAACCGTTCAGGGGCTCCAGATAGCGAAAACGCTGCGAGAAAGAGCCGCGTGGGTGGTGGAGCCCCACGCGCAGCTTTAGGCCAACTTATGGGCGGAGTGGGGGGAGAGGCGTGCGGGATTCACTCCCGAAAACCCGGGGGCATGCGTGTAAAATGCCCCCCTGAACCTGAGCGATCCCCTCATGAACTCGAGACGCAGAAAGCCGCGGGGAAATGGGCCTGGAGTAAGTATGGTGGGGTGGGTGGGTCCGCGCACGGAAGGCCCATTTTCCCGCGGTTTTCGTCCCCCAGGCTCACCCTGGGGATGGCTCAGCCCCTGAACAGTTACTGTCGATTTAAGGGCAACGCCTCTGGAATGCCTTTCGATTTCGGGATTGGAGGCGCGAACAACTACAACTGTCCCTCTTGATTCACGTGCTGAAGCGGGAGGTTTTGGAGCCAGGTGGCGGCGGCGCGCAGGGCCTCGGGTGGGATGCCGTGTCCTCCTTGGAAGCTTATAAAATCGAGGCTAGCGCCCGATGCTTCTAGGGCAGCGTGCATATACTCGGCGACGGGCCAGGGGAGAATGTCGTCGTGCTTGCCGTGAGACTGCAGGATGGGCAGTCCTGACAGTACGCGCAGCTCGGAAGGATGGGCACCGGCCAGCAAACCAGAGAAGAGAAGCAGGCCACTTAGGCCCGCCGGTCGCTCCAGCGAGGCGCTGAGCGCCAGGGCTGCGCCTTGCGAGAAGCCACCGAGAACAAGCGGCAGCGGGCCGCCGTGACCACGATTCTGGCCAAGGCTCTCGGCTGCGGCGGCAGCTGCGGCGAGCAGCTCTTCGCGGCGCGCACTTAAGCCACTTGGGGCTTGAGACGCTAGAAGCTCTGGGTTTCGGCGTCGCAGTGCTTCGCCGACGAGATCGAAGTCAAAATTCCACCAGGCTCGCGCGCCAAACATGCCCGGAAGCGCCAATGGGGCCTCAGGGAAAACAAACGCCATGGGCTTCACCCCTGCGAGCGCCGCGCTTAGACCGACTAAGTCGTCACCAGGTGCCCCGTAGCCGTGACACAGGAACACCACCGCTTCCGGTTGGGCCCCGAGCGGCTCCACCACACGACACGTGAGCGCGCCAAAGTGCGTTACTTTCATCGCCCTGGGCTGGCCCTGACTTGGGTGGATGTCAAAACGATTCTCGCTTCGCCCCAGGCAGGCGCGCTCAGTGCCCGCAGGAATGCAGCGCACCTGCGGCAGTCTACCAGCAGTCGTTCACGGTGGCGCGCCTTCGGTACCCCCACCTTTGCGCTCCGTCGCGCCCGCTGCCGCTAGCCCGAAGGGAAGATCAGGAGAGGTCCGTGGGAGCCGCGAGCATCACGCAATTGCGCCCGGCGGCCTTAGCGCGATAGAGCGCGCGATCCGCCGCGACGAGTAGCGCGTGGCCCGCTCCAGCAAAGAGACCGACTCCCGAGTGCTGCGGCGCTGACCGAGTCAGTGTACCGGGAAGCGCCCGGAGTTCCGCAACCCCTACTGATATGGTGAGCATCTCGAGCGTGTCCGCGGCCTCTGCGACCGCGGCCACGATCTCCGCCACAACAACCCCAGCAGCTTCAAGGTCAACGCTACCCAAGAGCAGCACAAACTCGTCCCCCCCGAAACGAAAGACCGAACCTCGATCCCCGAGCACTTTATCCATGAGGCGCCCGGCATCCGCGATGGCGCTGCTGCCTGCCTGGTGCCCCAGCGTGTCGTTGACCGTCTTGAGATGGTCAAGATCTGCGAACGCGAGCGCAAGGTGACCGCCGTCGGCTTCAACGCGCGCCAGTTCCGCAGCCATGTCCAGACTCAGGGCGCGCACATTGCCGAGGCCGGTGAGTTCATCGCGCAGGGCGAGGTCGCGCTGCTTTAGCAGGTCGACCGCATTCTCAAGCGTACGTCCCAGGTAGCGCGAGACAAGCTCAATCGATGCGAGATCCCGTGCCGAAAAGGGGCGTCGCTTGCGGTCGAGCAGCACAAGCCAACCGCAGACGGTGCGCTCGAGGAGAATGGGCGCCAGGGCCCAAGAAACACCGGACTTGCCTGCCAACGCCCAGAGCCACTGGGCCATATCTGGACTGTCGGCGCTCAACCCTAAACGCACCTCCGAACTCAGCAATGCCACCGCCGTCGGAGCGGGATGATGCACGGAAACGCCCGCCGTGGGCAGCGGCGCAACCTGCTGACCCAGGCTTGCGGCCGGCGTTTCTCCCGCAGCTGCAATCACATGAAGGGCCGCCAGGCGGGTTCTTCGTCTGGGGTGATCCAAAAGGACAAACGCCTGCTTGGCGGGCACGATACCGAGGGCGAGCTCAAGGGACTGAAGCAGCCAAGCGCCTAGCGGTGGCACCCCAAGCGATTTCCCATGACGCCGCTTCCGTTTGAGTAACGGCATCAGGCTCGCAGGCTCGACAACACCAGACCACTGCTTCAGTGTACGGGAGCTAGGACTTCAGGCTCAAGATTCCTTCGAGAGCGCAGCGCAAAAGACCTGATAGTGGATGTCGATTCGCCGCACGTTGGCAAGGGATTAAGGCCGGAGAAAGTGTCCGCTTCGTCTTCCGACTACCGCGTTCGCGAGCCTTGCCTCGCACGGGGGAGAAGACTAAACCCCCGGCCTTGATTCTGAAGGTCGCCTCGCTCGCCCGCATGCCTGGCATGGGGCAGCGCGGGAACGCGATGAGCCAGAAGAATCTGGCGGGCTCGCCTAGCCGCCTCTAACCCTATGTAACCCGCGAGACGTGAAGCGAGGCTACGTAGGCAGGATCTGAAATCAGGGAGACCATGGTAGAACGCGCCCAGACCAACGCCGCAAAACGTGCCCCAGCCCGCAAGACTTCGGGCGGATCGAAGGCAGCAGGATCCGCACGCGTACTCGGAGCTTCGGCCGGCAAAAAGAGCACCAAGGGCAAAGGCGATAAGGCACAAGCTAAAGCCCCCGATGCTGCCAGCGCGAAGCCGTCAGATGCTCAGCGCAAGCCCAAGGAAGCGGCCGAGGCGAAAGCGACGAAGCGTTCCAAGGGCGCGGGCGAACCGTCTGCAGCCAAGCGTAAAAAAGCCACGGGGTCTCGGGGCAAACTTGCGGGCCGCCGAGACGAGCTACTCGGCTACTTCCGCAAGATGTACGAGATTCGCCGTTTCGAAGAAGAGTCGGCACGCGGCTACGCTCAGGGCAAGATCGGCGGATTCCTCCACCTTTACATCGGCCAAGAAGCCGTTGGCGTCGGCATTTCAGCAGCACTCGAACAGGAGGACTACCTGTTCCAAAGCTATCGCGACCACGGCGTCGCGCTGGCGCGCGGCATGAGCGCCAACGCGGCCATGGCCGAGCTATACGGCAAAGACACGGGGTGTTCTCGGGGACTTGGCGGCTCGATGCACTTCTTTGATGTCGCCAACAACTTTCTAGGCGGCTACGGCATCGTCGGCGGGCAGATACCCCTCGCCGCAGGGACGGCCTTCAAGTCGAAATACACGCAGGACGGTCGCGTCACGGTCTGCCTGTTCGGCGACGGAGCCACGAATATAGCCGGCTTCCATGAGGCCCTCAGCCTGGCTGGACTCTGGAAACTTCCCGTAATTTTCGTCTGCGAAAACAACGAATACTCGATGGGCACGCCGATGCATCGCACGAGCCCCGTGAAGGATATTGCCGACAAGGGTCCGGGCTACGGCATGGAGGGTGTCATTTGCGAAGGGCATGATGTGCTCCAGGTCAAAGCCTGTATGGCGGAGGTGGTTGAGCGCGCCCGCACCGGCGGTGGCCCGACGCTGGTCGAGATGAAGACTTACCGCTTCCGCGGCCACTCCATTTCCGACCCGGCCAAGTACCGAACGGACGAAGAGGTCAAGACGCGCAAAGCGCAAGACCCCCTCGTGGTGTGCCGGAAGCACCTCGCTGCGGCCGGTGTGAGCGACGAGGAGTTGGCGGCGATCGAAGAAGAGATCGAAGCGGTAGTGCAGGCAGCGGTCGCGTTTGCTGAAGACTCCGAGCCGGCCAAGGTCGAAGTGATGGAGAACGCGGTCTACGCACCGCTTGAGGCTTGAAGATGGCAGTTCAGACTTACCGAGACGCGCTGCGCGATGCGATGTACGAGGAGATGGAGCGCGACGAGCGCGTCTTCCTCATGGGCGAAGAGGTTGGCCACTACCAAGGCGCCTACAAGGTCAGCCAGGGCCTGCTCGAACGCTTTGGCGAGCGGCGTGTCGTCGACGCGCCTATCGCGGAAGGCGGATTCGCTGGCGTGGGCATCGGTGCGGCGATGGTGGGGCTTAAGCCCATCATCGAGTTCATGACCTGGAACTTTTCCTTTGTGGCCTTCGACCAAATCGTGTCGAACGCCTCCAAGATCTTCCAGATGAGCGGTGGAGCCATCCCGGTGCCCGTAGTCTTTCGCGGACCGAACGGCGCCGCCCGGCAGGTCGCGGCGCAGCACAGCCACTCCGTCGACGGGCTCTACGCGCACTTCCCAGGGCTTCAGGTGGTGATTCCTTCGACACCTGCTGATGCGAAAGGGCTACTCAAGACAGCTATTCGCGATGAGCCCAACCCCGTCATCTTCCTTGAAGGCGAGACGCTCTACGGACTTAAGGGCGAAGTCGGTGGCGCCGACGATCTTATCCCCTTCGGCAAAGCGCGCATCGGACGTGAGGGAAGCGACGTGACGGTCATCGCCTGGGGGCGCTGTTACTACGAGGCGCTCTCCGCAGCGGAGGCTGTCGCCGAACGAGGCATCGAGTGTGAGGTCATCGACCCACGCACCCTGCGGCCCCTCGACATCGATGCGCTTGTGACGAGCGTAGAGAAGACGCACCGCTGCGTGATTGTGCATGAGCATCTGCCCTATGGCGGCGTGGGCGCGGAGATCGTCGACCAAATACAACGCTTCGCGTTTGATGCGCTCGATGCGCCGATAATTCGGGTGGGCAGCCGAGATCTGCCGATGCCCTACGCCTCTAACCTTGAGAGTCTGGTGCTGCCCACCGTCGAAAGAGTGGTCGAGGCCATCGAGGCTGTAACTTACGCCGAGTCTTGAGCTGAAGGCTTGCTTGTGCGCTGACTTGTGCGTGTGGGGGCGAAGCGCCCGAACGTCGGAATAGGGAGAGAAGAGATTATTATGGCCAAGCTTATCGGTTTACCCAAGCTATCGCCCACCATGGACGAAGGCACGCTTGTCCGCTGGACCAAAGCGGAGGGCGACGCTGTCGACATTGACGACCTGCTAGCAGAGGTTGAAACCGACAAAGCGACGATGGAGTTTCGCTCCTTCGATAAAGGCACGCTGCTCAAGATTCTCGCCGATGAAGGCGCAACCCTCGCACCGGACGCTCCCGTTGCGATTATCGGTGCGAAAGGCGATGATATCGACGCGCTTGTCGCCAAAGCCAAGGGCGGAAGCGCACCCGCACCAGACAGTGAAAAGGGCACCGAGAAGAGTAACGGCGCATCCGAGGGCAAAGCGAAGTCAGAACCGGCAGCCGCGAAGGGCGGCGGTGAACCTGCAAAGGACAAGCAGGAAGCGACCTCGGATGAGGACGACTCGGCGGAAGACAGCCGCGTGCTTGCGTCGCCTTTGGTACGCAAGCTCGCGCGCGAACGCGGCCTGGATCTGCGAAGCGTGGACGGCAGCGGCCCCGGCGGCCGCGTCATCAAGCGCGACCTGGACGGTCAAGCGGAAGGCGCCTCGGACGGCGCGGCGAAACAAGGCGAGTCCAGTAGCTCTTCCGCGGGCAAAGCCAGCACGTCGCAGGGAGCATCCGCCACTTCGAGCGCAGGCGTGGACGCTTCGGGGCTGGCGCTCCCGCGCGTCGAGAAGGCGAGTCAGATGCGCAAAGTCATCGCACGCCGACTCACCGAATCGAAGCAGCAGGTGCCTCACTTCTACTTGTCGGTGGATATCGACGCCGAGCCCCTCGTACGCTTCAGAGAACAGCTGAACGCGGAAGCGAGCAAAGCCGGCGGCAAAGTCTCCTTCAATGACTTGGTGGTGAAAGCAGCCGCCATTGCGTTGCGCCGCATGCCGAAGGTCAATGCCTCTTTCGCAGGCGACGAGCTGCACTTTCATCAGCGCATCGACATCTCCGTCGCTGTTGCAGTCCCGGATGGTTTGGTGACGCCCGTCGTGCGCGACGCTGACCGCCTAGGCACCCTCGACATCTCGAAAAAGATCAAAGAGCTTGCGGAAAAGGCCCGCGACAAGAAGCTCAAGCCCGAAGAGATGCAAAACGGAACCTTCTCCGTATCGAATCTCGGCATGTACGGCATCCAGAACTTCCAGGCGGTCATCAATCCGCCCGAAGGCGGCATTCTTGCGGTGGGCGCGCTGCGCGATGAAGCGGTCATCAAAGACGGTCGCGTGGTTCCCGGCAAACGCATGGGTCTCACCCTTAGCTGCGACCACCGCATCGTCGACGGCGCCCTCGCTGCCGAGTGGCTGTCGGTCCTCCGCGGCCTACTCGAAGCCCCCCTCACCATGCTCCTGTAGACCCCTCGCCGCTGCTTCGCCGATATAAACGTAACAGAGCGGCGGAGGGCTCGACGGTCCACCGTTTCCAGCATGGTCGGCGTCCTCACTGGAGGACGCCGACACTTCCGGTTGCCCTCGTGTCCGCTATTCTCTCGACAATGTCTACCGAGGCAGTGTCCCGAGTGGGCCGGGGGTGCGGCCTCGGAGGGGGTTCCTGGTGGGTACCCAGTTTTGGGTACGGAGCGTAGCGCAGTGCCCTAAACTGGGCGGCGCCAAAGGGCACGCCTGCGTGCCCGGTCCCCCGCAGAGGCCGCGCCCCCGGCCCACTCGGGACACTCCCGACCACGCCGCTTAACTCCGGAACGCTGCGCGCACCATGGCGCGAGAGTCGAGCACATCGGTGCCGCTACGCCACTTAGAAATCAGGCGTCCACCCCCAACCGAAGTCCAACTAGGCTGCCACGGGCGCCGGAACGAATGCCATCGGACACACATCCGTAAGCCGGCTGACGTAGGTGAGTGTCAACTCAGCGCGGACCGCCGGCGGCAGCTCCTCAAGGTCATGAACGTTGCGACTGGGCATGACCACATGGCGAATGCCCGCGGTGTACGCGGCGAGCAAGCGTTCGCGAAGCCCCTGCACCTCGAGTACGCGACCACGCAAGGTGACTTCGCCGATGAAGGCGACGTCGTGACGCACGCGGTCGCGGGTGAGCAGGGAGAGCAGCGCCACAAACACCGCGAGCCCCAGGCTTGGGCCGTCCTTAGGGGTGGCGCCCTCCGAGAAATGGACGTGGATATCGATGGTTGCGAGAAAATCCGGCGGCAACCCAAAGGCATGGGCGTGCGCACGGATGTAAGAGAATGCAGCAGCCACCGACTCCTTCATGACGTCGCCGACGTGTCCCGTAAGGTGCACGCGACCCTTGCCGGGCATGAGGCTCGCCTCAACGGGAACCGGGTCACCCCCGACGCCGTGCACCGAGAGCCCCACCGCGACACCGCACAGCGGCGCTTTCTCCAAAGAGTGTTCGCCTCGGTCAGGCCCTAGCGACTTGCGAATCGCTTGCTTGTCGTAGGCACGTACGTAGTCAGGACGTTCCGCGATTTGAACCGCAACGTCCCGAGCAAGCGCCGCTAGCTGCTGGGCGAGGCGCCTCACACCGGCTTCCCGTGTGTAGCCCTCCACAAGAAACTTCAGCGAAGCGTCGTCGATATCTACCTGTTCAGGGGTAAGGCCATGCTCACTGAGCACCTTAGGAAGAATGTAAGTCTTGGCGATTTCTACCTTCTCCGGCAGCGTGTAGCCGGGAATTTCGATCACCTCGAGACGGTCGAGCAGCGGGGCGGGAATGGTGCCGAGCTGATTGGCGGTAGCGATGAACAAGACCTGGGAGAGGTCGAAGGGCTGTTCGATGTAGTGATCAACGAAGGTGTCGTTCTGCGCCGGATCGAGCACCTCGAGCAAGGCCGCCGATGGAGAGCCCGCGCGTGATTCGACGAGCTTGTCGATTTCATCGAGTACGATGACTGGATTGCGGCTCTTTGATGTCTTGAGGCTCGAAAGGATGCGGCCGGGGTACGCGCCGACATAGGTGCGCCGATGACCTCGGATCTCGCCCTCGTCATGGACGCCACCGAGCGCTACGCGGGCGAAGCGCCGTCCCGTTGCTCGGGCAATCGATTTCGCGAGGGACGTCTTGCCCACCCCCGGTGGCCCGACAAAGCACAAAATCGGGCCACGGGCGTCGGGCTTAAGGGAGCGAACCGCTATCTGCTCGATGATGCGTCGCTTGACGCGCTCAAGGCCGTGATGGTCCTCGTCAAGCACGCGCGCCGCGCGGCTGACATCCATCGTGTCTTCGGTCTGCGCGCGCCAGGGCAGGTCCGCGAGCCACTCGAGATAGGTCTTCGAGAGTTGATACTCGGGCGAGGCTTCGGGAATCATGTGCAGGCGGCCGAGGTGACGCTTCGCGGCACGCATGACCTCGTCCGGCGGCTGCGCCGCCGCGAGCCGGTCCCGAAGGGAATCAATCGCAGACTCGGATTCGACGTCTTCGCCGAGTTGGCGGCGGATATCGCGCATTTGCTGACGCAAAATAGAATGACGCTGGGACTCGGACATGCCCTCCTGCACCAGACTTGTGACCTCTATCTTGACGCGCTCGACTTCGATCTCGCGCTGCAAGAGTTTGAGGACGAGCCGGAGGCGCTGCCGCACTTCAGCACACGCGAGGATGACGGACTTCTGTGCCGCATTCGAAGGCAAGTAGGCCGACACCACGTCAGCGAGCGCACCGGGCTCGACGATTTTGGCGAGAGCCTGCTCGCTTTGTTCGGCGTAAGCGGCGGGAAGATGGTCGGTAAACTCGCGCATGCGCGCCCGAACCTGAGCGACCAGTGCAGCAAGTTCGACATCGTCGTCGGCCACATGTGCGCGCTCGCTGGGGAGCCGTTGCACGCGCGCCACCATGAACGGGTCGGCGCTGGCGATGCCCAGCAGCCTAAGCCGGCACACCCCTTGTACCACTACGCTGTAACTTCCCGTGCTCAAGCGGATAACGCGCAACACCCGCGCGAGGGTCGCGACGGGGTAGAGGTCTTCGAGGCCTGGACGGTCGATGTCGTACTCTTTTTGGCAGGCGACCACCACGAGCCGCTGCGGCGTGTCCTGAGCGAACTCGACGGCGCGAATCGAGCGCAAACGGCCGATGTTGACCGGCGTTACCGCCGCCGGAAAAAGCACGACGTTCCGCAACGTAAGCACCGGAAGTTGCTGCTCTTCACCAACTGGAAACAGGGAATCACTCATGGCTCAGCTCCGAGACCTTCTGCGCCCACAACTAAGCCCCGGGCGACCGCAGCTGAGTCTACACCGCAGGGACCCGAAAAGCGAAACCCGATGCTCCCAGCCGACCGCCCATCTGCCTGCGCTTTGCTCGCTTATCCTAGGCCCCTCACCCGTTGGCTTATCGATGTGCAACGGAGCGACCCGCGTGCCTCAGGCCGAGGGTCTGTGCTTGCGGTTCACAGCGGAAAAACGGAGCGTGCCTCGGGAAACGCGCGGGATGTTACGCTGGCTCGGGCCCTTAGCCTGTACACGCATGCCCGTGGGACCCTCCGCACCAGCGCGGCTAGACGTATTCCGCTAAGTTGCTACCCTCCGGGCGCGACTAGCGAGAGATGTGCCGTCTAGCGCCAGCTTCGGTGGTCGGCCGGGTGGCACCATCCGAGCACCGCAAGGGATTCACGTCTCGCATCATCAGGCGCTTACCGACATTATTTGAGTTATTGAGGGATATGGGGTTACGATCGAGAGCCTGACGACGAGACGAGACACCCGCGTCGCTGGTCTCAACCGCGCGCACCACCGCCTAAGACCTTGATCAATAGGTCCGCTAGCGGGCTCTGGACACGCGTAGACGTCCCCGGACGCCGATGACACGACACACCATGATAACTGTGAACCCCGCCGTGCTGCGTCGCATCCTCGCCCCACACCTAGCCTCAAGGCTGCTCAAGAAACGAGTCACTCACTATGCTTGAAATCGCGCTGCGTTGCCTTCCCAGCTTCATGCTCCTCGGGCTGTCTTACCTCCTTCTGTGGGGGACGTTGAACCAGGGACGCCGTGCCCAGCGCCCACCCCATGGCGGCCGACCCGCGCGAGCGCGTCGCCCCTTCACCACCAGCGCAAGCACCGTGAGCCTTGCGGCGGTGAGCCACGCAAGTAGCGTGAAGAGCGTCCGCGGGGATGCAGGCGACCTACCCCTACGTCGCGTCGCCTAACGTCTGCTTGGGGGTGAGACGCTATGGGCAACGAGATACCGCCCGACGGCCCCGACATTCCCAACCTGACCCTCGCTGAGCTCGAAGCGATGCGGCTTGTGCTGCGCGGTGGCTCAGTCATCGACTGGCATCGCCTCAATTTTGAGAGTCCCCGCGATATCGAGCGCTTTATCGCGTCTCAGTGCCTGAATCTCGACCGCGCGGATGACCGAGCCCGCGTGAGACGCGTACGCGACCAGGCCATAGCCTACCTGAAGCGCACGTTCGGCTTTCCTGTTCCCGGCCCCGTGGCACGTCAAGAGCTCGACGAGCTGCTCGCATTGGCGTCCGCGTCCGGCCATCGCCAGCTCTGTGCCTGCGCCATTCTCAAGGTCATGCACATCATCCATCACCTCGAGGCGCGAGAACTCCTCTTTAGGTTGCCGACCTCCGACTCACAAGTCTTTCACCTTGTGGAAGCCAAGGTCTACGGGGTCGTGGGAAAAATGCTCGGTGAAGGGCTGCCCATCGTTGAGTTCATCGGCGGTCGTAAGCAAACCGACTCGCTCTATTCGAAGCTGCTCTCGAAGCAAGACACCTTAGCGGCGCAGGTATACGATAAGGTGCGCTTCCGCATTGTGGTCCGGCAACCCGAGGACATCTACCGCGTATTGCCGAGATTACTCTTCGAACTCTTCCCCTTTAACTACGTCATTCCCGGAGAATCCTACAACACCCTACTTCCCTGGGTGGCGCAATGTCAGTCGCATCCCGAGCTAAGCAAGCTTTTACCAAAGCTTCAGTTCCGCCTCGAACTGGAGGAGGAGAGTGCCAACGACAACCACTTCTCATCGAAGCGTTACCGGGTCATCCACTTCGTCGTCGACATGCCGCTCGCGCTTCCCGAGCCGATGCTCGCCCTCATCGATAAGGACACCAAGCACCTAGGCCGCATCATCTTCGCCCAGGCAGAGTTCCAGCTTATCGACGAGGTGAGCGACCGCAGTAACGAAGTGGGCGAAGCTAGCCACGCTGCCTACAAAGCCCGTCAAAAAGCGGCTATCGCCGAACGTCTCAAGCTAGGCCTCATTTCCGCGCGACAAGCGCCCGGTCCCCCCAAATAGGGCTGGTCCCGCGCAAGAGCCGTTCGCGTAGGCCCCGGCTGGAGACATTTCTGCTAGCGTAAGCGTTCAGGGGTTGGGTAAGCAAAACGTCAGCACGAGAGGGCAAGCGGGTGCTGACCCCACGGGCCCCACGCGCAGCTTTAGGTTTTTGGGGGAGAGCTTACGGGATTCACTCCCGAAAACTCGGGGGCATTTTGTAAAATGCCCCCTGATCGGTTAGCTGCTAGCGTAGCGACCTATGGCAGTCGCCATCTATCCCGGTTCCTTTGACCCGATTACCAACGGGCACCTAAGCATCGTACGCAACGGCCTGGTGGCGTTTGAACGCATCATCATTGCGGTGCTCAACCACCCTACGAAATCACCGCTTCTGAGCGTGGCTGAACGCATCGCTTTAATCGAAGCATCGTTACCCAACGGAGGCGCCAATATCGAGGTGGACACCTTTGATGGATTGCTCGTAGATTACGCGCGCAAACGCGGCGTGCGCGTGGTGTTGCGCGGGCTTCGAGCCGTCGCCGACTTCGAGTACGAGCTGCAGATGGCCAATGTGAACCGCCATCTCAACGAATCCGTCGAAACCGTGTTCATTATGGCCCAGGATGCCTACTTTTACGTCAGCTCGAATGTCGTCAAGGAAGCCGCACGCCTCGGCGGCGACATCTCGAAACTCGTGCCGCCGGTCGTAGGCGTCAAGCTGAAAGAAGTCTATCCCCGATAGGCGTTGCGTGCCGGATCACAACCGTGCCTGGCTCCCAACCTAGTGCGGGCCACTCAGCCCGCCATGAGGGCGCGCGGTAGGAACACCGTGGCCGGCGTTAGCTTGCCGGTCTGCAGCGCCGTCAGGTCCGTGGGGAAGCGGCGCAAGTGGCGCTCGATGCGTCCGAAGCCCCGAAAATAGCAGGCGTCTCGGTAAAATCCTCCGCCGCGATATACTCGCTCGGCAAAGGCAAGGGCGCTTATGTCCGGCACACCGAAGCTTTCAAGGAAGCGAACGCATCCCGCAAACGACTGGCCTTCGTCAAGCGCCGCGACCGCCAACACCCGAGCGGCGACTTCGCCACGACGCCGGGCGTCGTAGTGTCCCGCTTCCGCTTCGTGCCATAGCGCCACGCCCTCCTGATCCATCGCTGAACCGGCTGCGCCTAGTTTGCCTAAAGCGACAGGCAGTAGCGTCGACCGCGTCTCCGACCGCGCGTGGCCGTCGAGTTCGTGTACGATGAGCCGGGCGAGCAAGGGACGCCGCAGCGGTTCGGGACGCAGAAAAAGCACACCGTCGCCCACGGCTGCGCGGGAAGCGAGATGCGGCGCCCACTGCAAACGAAACGGCAAGCCCCGCTGCGCGATGGCCTCCGTGACCACCTCAGCGATCTCTCTCGGCTCTAGGATCACCGCGATAGGCAAGGCGACGTGAAGACCCGCAATCTCCCGCTTCGCCGCAGCGATTTCCTCCGTACTTGGCGCGCCGAACAGCCGGCGCGAGTGCTCGCGATGAGACGCGGTTCCGACGCTCGCTGCGCAGGCGAGGGTCAGGTAGAGTTCGGCTATCCGGGCTTCGTAGGCCGCGCGCAGACGCCCATCGAAACCGTCTTCGGTAGGCAGCGCGGCGGCGGCATCGGCGAGTAGGCGCTTGGTTGCCCGCAGCGCCAGGGGTGACGCCGGGGGGTAGCGCCAGGCCGGCCTTAACGGCTTGCCCTCGGCAAGACACCGCGCGAGGCGCTCGCGCTCCTCCACCGCGTTGCTGGGCGAGACCGCTGCCAGGGGCCGGAGGTAGGGCAGCGCCTCGAGCAAGCACGCATCGGTGCGCGCAAACGCCTTCCGAAGGTGCGCGGTCACCGATGATGCTTGCTCTGAGTTCAAGTTCACGTTTACCTTGAGATAAAGGCTTTTTGCGAAAACCCGGACGGCGTCACATGCTGCACTCTAGTGCATCGGGCTAGCCGGTAAGAACCTGCGCCAACACGCGCAGAAAACGCAACGGCCATCGATTGAGGAGCACACACTATGACCCAAATGCTGGCTAAGCTCGCTGCGTTCCAAGACGCCGACCGCTACCGTGCCCTGCACTGGGAGGGCTCCTTCGAAGACTACCTGCAAATCGTTCGGGAGAAGCCCTTTGTGACGCGCAACGCGTTTCAACGGCTCTACGACATGGTGATCGGTTACGGCAGCGAAGAGTACATCGACAACAAGAAACGCATCACCCGTTACCCCTTCTTCTCCGACCCCTTCGATGCGGGCAAAGATGCGATTTTCGGCCTCGACATCACACTCATGCGGCTGGTCCACGTGCTGCAGGCGGCAGCCCAAGGGTATGGCCCCGAACGGCGCATCATTTTGCTTCACGGCCCCGTAGGCTCATCGAAATCCACGATTGCGCGACTGCTGAAGAAGGGCGTTGAACATTACTCGCGCAGCGACGAAGGGATTCTTTACACCTATTCGTGGGTCAATCTCAAGGAAACGGGCCTTGCGGGCGAAGGCGTCGACACCTTTCCCTGCCCGATGAACGAGGAGCCACTGCGCCTCATTCCGCGCGAGTGGCGCGACAAAGCCATTGCCGAACTCGGCCTGCCCGAGGGGCGGTACCCCATCATTATCAAGGGCGACCTCAACCCGGCCTGCCGCTTCATCTTCCGCGCACTGATGGAGCGCAACGGAGGCGACTTCTCCAAGGTCGTCAAGGATCACATCAAGGTTCGCCGGCTGGTGCTGAGCGAGCAGGACCGCATCGGCATCGGCACGTTTCAGCCGAAAGACGAAAAGAACCAGGATTCGACGGAGCTCACCGGCGACATCAACTACCGCAAAATCGCTGAGTATGGTTCCGACTCGGACCCGCGAGCCTTCAATTTCGACGGCGAGTTCAATATCGCGAATCGTGGGCTTATCGAGTTCGTTGAAGTTCTGAAGCTCGATGTGGCGTTCCTCTACGACCTGCTCGGTGCCACCCAGGAGCACAAGATTAAGCCCAAAAAGTTCGCCCAAACGGACATCGATGAGGTGATCATCGGCCACACGAATGAGGCGGAGTATCGCAAGCTTCTCGACAATGAGTTCATGGAAGCGCTCCGCGACCGAACGATCAAGATCGACGTGCCCTACATCACGCGCTTAAGCGAAGAGGTACGCATCTATCGTAAGGAGTTCAGCCAAGAGCGGCTGGGGCCGAAGCATATTGCGCCGCACACCCTAGATGTGGCGGCGATGTGGGGCGTATTGTCGCGCCTCGAAGACCCGAAGAAGCATCAAATCTCCCTCCTGCAGAAGATGAAGCTCTACGACGGGCGCGTGATGCCCGGCTTCACCCAGGACAACATCAAAGAGCTGCGCAAAGAGACGCGGCGCGAGGGCCTCGACGGCATCTCACCGCGCTACATTCAGGATAAGATTTCGAATGCTTTGGTGAGGGAAGACGCCGTTTCCTACGTGAATCCTTTCATGGTGCTCAACGAGCTGGAGAAGGGCCTTGAACATCACTCGCTGATCGCTGACGAGGACCTCAAGCGCAGGTACATCGACATCATCGGCATGGTGAAGCGCGAGTATGAAGAGATCGTCAAGAACGAAGTCCAGCGGGCCATCAGCGCCGACGAAGAGGCCATCAGCCGCCTCTGCGCCAACTACATCGACAACGTTCGCGCCTACTCCCTCAAAGAGCGGGTGAAGAACCGCTATACCGGTCGAGACGAAGAGCCAGATGAGCGGCTGATGCGCTCCATCGAGGAGAAGATCGACATCGCGGACAGTCGCAAAGATGACTTCCGGCGCGAGATCATGAACTACATCGGTGCCCTGGCTATCGAAGGCAAGCGCTTCGACTACAAGATGAACGACCGGCTCCGGCGCGCCCTTGAGATGAAGCTTTTCGAGGACCAAAAGGACTCGATCAAGCTCTCTTCGCTTGTCTCGAACGTCATCGACAAGGGTACGCAAGACAAGATCGACGTCATCAAGGGCCGTCTGATCAAGTACTATGGCTACAATGACGAGTCCGCGACGGACGTCCTGTCCTACGTAGCCAGCATCTTCGCACGCGGAGATGTACAGGACAGCTAGCGCCGGAGTTCATACGTGATCGATTAAGCGCGCTGCGTGTTCAGCCGAAGGTCTGTGATGGGGCGCAGACTAGCTCTTCAATACAAAACCAGCTACGCCGCTGGCGGTGATGGACCTTAAGTGGATGCGCCGGCTGGACACGACCGGCCGGCTCGTTGTCGCCAGCGTGGGTCACCCGTCGCGTCAACATGCGTTCCGCGGCGCGTATAGGCGCACGACTCGTCCCCGTCGGGCACCGTGGGTGCACGCGAACCTGGCTTCGAGTTCATCATGCGTCTTTATCGCAGCGGTGATGCTGGGGGGTTGCGGCGCGGGATGTGACTCGCAGACACTCCGGCCTGCGATTGAGCACCCACCTTTGGCGACACATAACCATTCGGCGAGCCAGGAGACCTTTCTCCTACGGGAACATTCCGTAGAAATCGAACGCTCGCAGGCCTCGGAGGACTTGTGGCGATACCGCATTCGAACGTCACTCGAACGTCCTCTTGGTGGAAGCGGGGAGCGAACGGTCGTTGAGTCGGATACGTTGCCTCGTTTGCGCTCAGCAGACGCGCTGATCGACGCTGTGTTCACCATGGCGACGCACGAACTTGGCGAGAACGCCGTCAGCGCGCTCGTGGGTGGGCCACATGCATCGCCTAAGGCATGCGACTGCTTCATAACCGGCGAAAAATGGGCGTATGTTTGGACCCGCGATACGGCCTACGCCGTTGACCTGGGGTTGGCCATCGTGGCCCCTGAACGCAGCGCAGCCTCGGTAGAATTCAAGATATCCGCACCTAAAGACGCCGCACTCCCGCGATGGCATCTCGTACAGGACACGGGCACGGGCGGCAGCTGGCCTATCAGCACGGACCGTGTACTTCTGGGCTGGGCCGCAGCAAGCATGGTCCCGCTTGTCCCAGCGCAGCAGCGTGCGGCATTCCGTTCAAAAGTGGTGGACGCCGTGCAGACCGCAGTGGGCGACGCCGTCGCGTATACCTACGACAGCGAATCCGGTCTTTTCCAGGGCGAACAGTCGTTTCTTGACTGGCGTCACCAGACCTATCCTTTGTGGACTGACGCCGCCGACATAGGCGAGGCCAAAAGCCTTTCGACCAACGTTGCACACTATTTACTGCTGAAAACCGCAGCATCGTTAAGGCAGGGTGAGCGCCAGGGAAACCCTAGCCAAGAGGCGCATGATCAGGGCGAAGCCTGGCTCAAAGACGCAGCGCGCCTCCGCGACGCCATCCGAGATGGCTTCTGGGACGCGGAGCACGGCGTCCTTCGTGCATTGCGGGGTCCCATTCGCGTTCCTCATGCGTGGGCTCAGCAAGAGTTGCTCGGCACAAGCTTGGCCATCCTCGAAGACATTCTCGAACCCGACGAGGCCCGCGCTGCCCTCCGCAACTACCCGCGCTTCGCGCTTGGCTCACCAGTGGTGTTCCCAGTTTATCCCGGGCGCGACATCTACCATAATCGCGGGGCCTGGCCTTTTGTGTCGGCCTACGCCTTTCTCGCCGCGGCGAAGGTATCCCTCGGACCTGTGATGGACCACGAGTTCACCTGGCTGACGGAGAGTGCCGCGCTTAACCTGTCTCATCTTGAAAACTATGACGCCCGTAGTGGTCTGGCCTACATTGACGATGGCGATGTCCGCGGGCCCATCATCAACAGTCCGCGTCAACTATGGTCCGTCGCCGGCTACATCGGTGTGATCGCTCGGGGAATCTTCGGCGTCCATGTCGAAGCGGATGGTTTCACGTTCCGACCGGCCGTGACCGAGACCTTGAGGCAACGCCTTTCAGGCGAGACGGGACGCAGTCCTTCGCTTCTAGGCTGGCACCCGTTCGACGCGGACTCTCGCGTCGCCCTATCCTTTCCAGAGGAACGCGGCGCGACCTATACGCTGCGTAGCATCATTGCGGATGGCGACCGCTTCTCACCCGACGCTGTCATCCCCGGACACGCGCGACACGTAACACTTGAGCTAGAGCCGGGCGCTACCCATAGCGCGCCCCTCAACTTCCTCCCTATGGACGATAGGGAGCGCTTCATGGCGCCCTCGGACCCCGAAACGCCGCTAGCGGATTGGCTCGATGAAACAACACTCACTGTAACGCTTCCGGCGCGACCGGAGGGCGAGACCTACCGGGTATTCATCAATGGCCAGCGGCGCCTAAACGCGCAGCGCCCGGGTGTGATCACCTTTCGTTGGCAGGATGCCGCGCCGGAGATCGCATGCGTCGCTGTCGAGGCCGTTGGCAATAGGGGGCTCGTCTCACATCCAAGTGATGCCATTTGCGTTACCCGGGACCCACTTGCGCCGTTGACGTTCGAGGCCCGCACGCTAACCGCCAGGGGGGGCCGTCTAGAACGCGAGGGCGATCGCTGGATGCTCAACGCGTGGGGAGACCCGACAGACACCCTGAGAACCCCAAGATTCTCCGTGCCCCGCAGCGGACGTTACACGGTTCAGCTACGCGGGCGGAATACGGGGTCGGGCTCGTCGGGGATCACGGCGTGCAGCAAGCGGATCGTGGTGCGGAGCGGCGAGCGCGCAGCCGGGCCAGGCCAGCACGCGGTGGCCCTTCCGACCTCGGACAGTGCCCCAGGCAGCATGCAAGCCCCCGTCATGAGCAGTACCCGCGTGGCCCTCGACCTCAGCGCCGGCGCCGTTTACGAACTTGAACTTAGCGACGGCTTCAACATGAGCTACCTGAGCTTAATGGAGGACTTCTCGTGGGGTAGCGGCGCGAGCGAAAGGAGCGTGAATCACTGCGACATTCAGGCGATCGAGGTACGCCCCACCTTCACCACGCCGCGTGTCGTGCCCTAACAGCGTGGTAGTAAAGCAACGCCAGCGGGAGTCCTTGTCCGCACCGCTCTCAAGTCCTCGCTCCGAGCGCCTTTAGGCAGGCTGAGGCGTAGCGCAACAGCCACGCGGGGGCTCAGGACGGCTAGCACCGCCCGCAGCTCAAGTGGACGCGTTGAAAGCATTGGAGAGATTCGTCAGATCCAGGCACTTGGACCCGGAAACAGCCGCACGGGACCTGAACCATCCCCTCAAATCGCAGGTGGGACGAATGACCCGGGGAAATGGGCCTTCCGTGCGCGGACCCACCCGCCCCACCATACTTACTCCAGGCCCATTTCCCCGGGTCATTCTACGTCTCGAGACATCAGGGGATCGTTCAGGCACGGGACACGAACGCTCGTCGGAACCGAAGCCCCTTCTCAGTCGATGAGGGTTGCCTCAATCCTGAAGCAGCTGCTCGAATAGAAGCAGGTTCTCCAGCTCGTTTTCCTCGACGGAGCCATCCGCCATGATGATCGCGCGGGCCGCGTCCAAGAAAAGCTTACGATGCGCCCGGGGGATGTCCTGAGGGTCAACGTCCTCGGCTCTCGGTGGCTTGTCGAGCCAGGCCTCAACTTGGGCGCTCTCTTTCTCATTGAGTCCAAGACGCACAACGAGCTGTCCGACGAAATCTCGTTCCGTCCCCTGCACCTCTAGATCCGCCCAGGCGAAGGAGCACACAAAGCGCAGCAGACGCAGCCGGTCTTCTTGGTTTAGCTGATCGAGCATTAGAGAGCATCGCTACTCTTCAAAGCTTCGACGTGCAAGGTCCTCGCTCGACGCTGTGTTACTTGGGCTGGCAACCAGGTCGAAACGCGAACGCCGTGAGTGAGACGGCGCACACCACCGGCACACTCGGGGCCTACAACGCGCAAAGCGTTGCCAACATGCTCGGTTAACGGTACACCCTAGGCCCCGTGGCGGCACGCAGGAGCTGTCTGCAGCGGAAAGCTGAGCATCATGAGCACCACCGTAAGCATGCCCGCCCTGGGCGAAAGCGTCGTCGAAGGCACCGTTGGCAAGTGGCTCGTCGCGGAAGGCGATGCGGTCACCAAAGACCAACCCCTGGTCGAGATACTGACGGACAAGGCTGATAGTGAGGTCCCCGCGCCGGTAAGCGGCGTTGTGCGGGTTCGATTGGTCGCCGAAGACGAAGTTGTCACCGTCGGCCAGGCATTGTGCGAAATCGAAGAGGGTGGGAGCGCCGCGAATCAGCCGAAGAGCCAGAGCACTGGCGCTTCCGCCAGCGCAAGCACCGAGGATGAAGGCGATGAGGCTAGCAAGCCGTTAGCGTCTCCCGCCGTGCGCAAACTCGCACGCGAACGCACGGTGGCGCTCGAGTCACTCGCCGGCAGAGGTCCCGGTGGCCGCATCACCAAAGATGATGTGGTGCGCGCTGCGACGACCGCGCAAAGCAAGGCGCCCGCTTCGAGCCGACCCACGCAGCCAGCGAACCAGGAGCCGCCGGGCACCAAGGCACAAGCGACGCTTCCGGCGCCCGCTGCCGCTAGCGGCAAGGCTCAGGGCGCGTTTAAGCCGCCGCCCTACGTCGCCGCCCCGGGCGACGAAGTGGTGATGTTCTCGCGACGCCGGCGCATCATCGCCGACCACATGATCTACTCGAAGAGCGTCGCGCCTGATGTCGTGACCTTCGCAGAGTGTGACTTGCAGGCCACATCCACGCTACGTGATGCCCACAAGAAGGCACTGCAAGCCGAAGGCATCGGGCTCAACTTTCTGGCCTTCGTGTGCGCAGCGGTGTGTCGCTCGCTCCGCGCGCATCCGACGATGAACGCCCGCGTGCTCGACGACGCTTTCGTTAAGCTCAAGGCCATCAACCTCGGCGTGGCCGTCGACACGCCCGACGGCTTGATCGTCCCGGTCATCAAGAACGCAGACGAGTTGACCGTACGCGGGATGGCGCGCGCGATCGGTGAGATCGCCGAACGCGCAAGAAAGGGCCAGATCACACCCGACGACCTGGCGGGCAAAACCTTCACCATTTCGAACCCAGGACGCATGGGCAACCTTGTCGGCGGCGCGATTATCTCCCAGCCGAACGTAGGCATCCTGCGCATGGGAACCATCAAGAAGCGCGTTGTGGTCGTCGAACGCGATGGCGAAGACCTGATGGCGATTCATCCGGTCATGCAGATGGCGCTGACCTATGACCATCGCATCGTCGATGGTGTCGAAGCCAACGGCTTCCTTTACCATATCGTCGAAGCCCTTGAGGCGGCAGACTTCGAAGTCTAGGTGCACTAGAGTTCACCGATAACGCGAGGGTGGCGGAACTGGCAGACGCGCTGGATTTAGGTTCCAGTGCCCACAAGGCGTGCGGGTTCGAGTCCCGCCCTTCGCACAAAGCATCTTGAATGGAAAACGTCGGCGAAATTGCCGGACATCCTACCTCTGAGGCAGAGCCCCAGTGGCCCCTGAGCGATCCCCTCATGAACTCGAGACGCAGAAAGCCGCGGGGAAATGGGCCTGGAGTAAGTAAGCGCG
>SLEO01000359.1 GCA_007124745.1 Myxococcales bacterium | reverse complement strand
GAGACAGGCTCGAATGCCGATACTGCACTCGCTGGGCTGCGGTGCCGGCGTCTGGACTAGAGTTGTTGCAGATATTCCGCAAGACATCCGAGACGTCCGACACTCTGATACGCGCTCCCGTCAGCATAATCTGCGCGGCTCAGCGTCGATGCGCGCTTTGGCACAGTAGTGCGCAGCGCGTCAGCCCAAGTCGTCGAGCGCCACGGCTCAAGGCGCGGCACCCCATCGGCCGCTTGCTCTTTCCTGCGTGCTTTTCACGTGCTCGACCCCCTGAACGCTTAGCCACCAAAAATACTTAGCGAACAAAGATGTCGTGATAGATCCACCACGTAGGGCTGGATGTTCCTGCGCCAAAAGCGTTACACCCGACACCGGTTCCGTAGCTAGCAGGCAGGTCCGGTTGGTCTTTGCGCAGGATGACCTCAGCACGCCGAAGTAGTTGAGGGGACCAGCTGTTCATAAAGTGAGCGTCGGTGGTACAGGCACTCGAGATACCGCCGAAGGCATCCGCGTCTGGACCCATACGAAGTTCGTCACGAATGGTGTCGATGACAGGGTCCAACGGGACAAGGTTTGTTGCTGTCGGTCCCGTAAACGGGGTCTGCGCGCCGAAAGTGGCAAAACAGTCTGCCTGACCCGAAAAGCGCTGCACCAAACGAAGACGCTCCCAACCAATTTTTTCATTAATTCCAAACAAGTGGAACGACTGTTTGGCACCGGGACCGCTGCAACCCTCCGCGTTGGCGTAGACCTGCAGTCTTAGTCCACCGTTCTCGGCGTCGTGTCCCTCAATTACAGTCACGTCACCCATGGTCTCGCTCGCGATCCAGCTGCGGGTGAGTAGCGTCCAACCACCACCATCACGCGTCATGTCACAGAAGTGCACCTCTCCTGTCTCAGGAGGCGCATCTCGCACACGTAGCGCATAGCGGCCATCCGTTGTCTCCGGCCGTGTTGTTTTAAGTTCAAGGCAGGATTCAGGTAGGGAGCACTGCGCAGTGCGACACAATAAACCTACGAAACATTCCTGATGTTCCTCGCAGGGCTCGCCTACGTTTGGCGATGCGTTTTGTTCGGTCACGGGCACGCTGGCAAGTTCCTCATTGGCCACTTCCACCGCCTCATCGGCACCTTCAAGTTCGACCGTCTCGTAGTCAAGGCGACCGCACCCAAGCAGGGTCAAGGTTATGCTGAAGCATCCGATTGCAGACTTCGACACCACGCAACTAGAATAATTCAATTGAGGCCGTCATTCTACACATCTGGTTAATCTCCGTGGCCCCGATGGTACCGGACACGGCGTTCCAGTAACTTGGGTGAGCAGGCTTGAGTCAGCGAAATACCTTTGCTCGGATGTGCATCGACGATGGCTGGGCCCAACACATGCCGGTATTCGAGAGATTGGGGGGCTCTGATGCGAGCATCCAACAGCGCAATCCGCGCGGCTTAGCTGCGGTCCGAGCTGTGGTGTAGTTGGAAGTTGGTGACGTGGCTGGGGGCGCCGACGTCCGGGAGGTTGCGGGGGTCGGGGATGGGTGGGCCTGTGACCAGGTGCACCGGGATGACGCCGGCCCAGATGGGTAGCGCGTAGTCCGCCTCTTCGTCATTGGGGCCGCCGCTGCGGACTTTGGCGCTGCCTTCCTCTAGCTTGAGGCCGAGTAGCGTGGTTGCTTTGAGGTCTTGGGGGTGCTCGGGGCGTAGCCCCTCATAGCGGCCCGGGAAGAGACCGTTGACGAAGCGCGCTAGTTTGGCGTGCTTCTCTGCGGGGTCCTCCACCTTGAAGGCTTTGCCGAATAGCGTCACCGAGCGGTAGTTGACCGAGTGGTGCTTCCCAGAGCGCGCCAGCACAAAACCATCGAGAATCGTGACATTGATGCAGACCTCGGTCCCTTCACCTTGGCGCAGGGCGTGGCTCGCGGAGGAGCCGTGCCAGTAGACATGGTTGTCTTCGCGCCATTGGAGCGTCGGTGTCACGTACGGCTTGCCATCGATGACGTAGCCGACGGAACAGAGGGGCTGGGCGTCGAGAATGGTGCAGATGGTGGTTAGGTCGAAGTCACCGCGCTTCGGACTGCGGCGCAGACGGGTACGGTCGGTGACGGTTAGGCTCTCGGTCATGATGCAATCTCTCCACGATGCGGCTTGCGAAGCAGAAGTCTGCAACGTAGTGGCCTTGGGTCGATGGCCACTTTTTCACAAAGAGACCAGACCACTTTTGAGGCTGCCTTATGGGGGCTGTCCCTAGATAGGGCGGGGAAGCACTCACTTCATGGACAACTCACCGAGGCGCTACGAGGACTCGTGCTCGTTGGACACTTTGGCGGCGCGCGCGTCCCCTCAAGTCGCATGCTTGCGGCGGAGCTCTCGGTTTCGCGCCTTACGGTCACCACGGCCTATCGTCAGCTCGTCGCCGAGGGCTATCTCGTCACGCGGCACGGCAGCGGCACTTTCGTGGCGCAGGACATACCCCACCTAGCCCCTCCAGCGCCGCGCAGGCCTCTGCCTTCGACGCGAAGCCGCGAGCCTCTGCCATTTGCCATGGGCTTGCCGGATCAGAGCCTCTTTCCCCACGCTCTTTGGGCCTGGCATCTACAGCGCGCGTGGCGCGCGCCGAAGCCCGCATTGCTTCACAAGGGCGATGCGTTCGGCTGGCTGCCGTTGCGGTCCATGGTGTGTGAACATCTCGCTGCCTGGCGCGGCCTTGAGGCTGCGCCCGAGCAAGTGGTCATCACGGCGGGTGCGGCGGACGCCCTCGATATCATCGCACGCGCTGCGCTACGGCCTGGCGCTAAGCTCGCCATCGAAGACCCAGGCTGGCCACCCGTCCGCGCACTTCTTACCCGCCTTGGGCTGCATCCCCTACCGCTACGCATCGACGGCGAAGGGCTCGACCCGGCGCGCATACCCCCAAACACTTCGGGAGCCATCGTAACGCCTTCACGTCACTACCCCACTGGAACCGTGATGCCGCTGGCACGCCGCGCCGCGCTGCTTCACTGGGCTGGAGCCAATAGCGCTCTGGTGGTCGAGGATGACTACGACAG
>SLEO01000243.1 GCA_007124745.1 Myxococcales bacterium | reverse complement strand
CTAGGGCAGCGCCCGCTAACTCGGGTTCCTTTTCGGTACCTCGGGGAGCGTTGCGGCGCTCGGCTTCGCCTTGGGTCGCGCGATGCGTACGCGAAGCCGGATATGCAAGACCCTCCGCATGAACCCAAACGACGTCTGCGCCGTGGACCTGCTTAAGCTCGTGGTACCGAGATGGGCCCATCGCTAGCGCAGCGCGGAGACGAGCGCGGTTCTCCTCCAGGGCTGGGCGGTGCTCGTCGGGCTGCATCCGCAGATTGAGACTGGCTAGCGAGCCTTCGCTCACGCCCCCTGAACGGGTCGTGAAGGCATGCGCGAAACCATAGCGCTCGAGCAGAGCAGAACGCAGCAGCGGCACGTTAGGCTGGCTTGGCTTCACCATCGCGTCTCCGCAGCGCAGGCCAGCGCAGCAGCTCGAAGCCCCGCAAAGCGGGTATAGGCGCGCCTCCCGAAGGAAGCGAAGCAACCTGCGTGACCGCGCAACGGGCTAGCCTCTCGCGCATTTTGCGTTAATCCTCGCCGATGCATACCTTTCCTTCCGAGGGCTGGACCGAGGCCTACCGGACTGCCGTGAACAACAATGTAGCCTATCGCGAGGCTTCCAGGGATTGGGACCACGGCGACGTCGCGTTGGTCGTTGAGACGGGTGGACTCGGCGGGCTACCCCCGCACGTTGGGGCGGTGCTCGGGGTAGCGCATGGCCACTGCAGCCAAGCGACCTACGTGACATCCCTGGAAGCCGCCAAAGCTGCAGCGTTTGTCATCGTCGCGAACTACGACATTTGGCGGCGCGTCATCGATGGCGAGCTTGACCCCGTCGACGGCATGCTCTCGGGGGAACTCGACCTTGTTCAGGGTTCCTTGCCCACCATGATCCGTTACGTAGAAGGATCGCGGGAACTGGTATCGAGCGCGCGCCAGGTGCCCACCGACTTCGTTCAGGCCTGAAAGCGTCTCCCTTAAACCCCATGATATTGACGCGGCAAAGTGCGAAGCGACGCCCTGAACTCTCCCTAGCGCTTGCCCAACCCGCGGGGACGGCGGCGCGGCTCTTGTTTCGACTGATCGACGAGCAGCTCAAGGCGGAGCCCGCTCGTGGCGCCCTTGCCGCTCGCGCACGTGGGCGGCTGCACATGGTCTACACCGACCAAGGCGAAACCATCAGCTTAAGCTTTAAGGGCGACGGCCGCCTGGAGGTGGCCAGCGGCTTCGTCGGTCTTCCGGACGCCAGTATCCTGGGACCCGGCCAAGCAGTGCTGCGCCTCTGCCAGCTGCCCGGACGCGGTCGTGACCTGATAAGCGCGGTGCGCACGCCCGATCGCCGGCGAACGCTGATGCGCACGCTGCGCGAGAGCCCGGTGCATGTCCATTCACCCGTACGCAGCTACGGGCTACTGCTCGCCCTGCAACGCCTCATCAGCGTCTACCAGGCGTGATATCAACCCATCTCGGCCCAACGAGACTAGCTCATGGGCCTTGAATCATGAGTGCGGACGAGAGGACTCGAACCTCCACGAGATTTCTCCCACTAGATCCTTAGTCTAGCGCGTCTGCCAGTTCCGCCACATCCGCATGTGTTGGGGCGCGGAAGCCTGTACACGGACACCGCCACTGTCAAGGATGCTTCTGTCACGGGCGAGTCTGTAGCCCCCACGCCCGCCGGGCTCGCGATGCCGCGGATGCGCTAAGCGCACGCCCGATAGAGCCCCGAGCTAAGACCACGATAGCGTCAGAGAACGCTTCCGTATTACGGCGGCATTCGGTAGCCTAAGAAGTGAACGTGGGGTGTTTTTCCGCGGGTCGAACGGGGGGCCGAAGGTGTTCAGCGAGATATTGACACGCTTGGCGGCGGATTCAGAGGACGTCCAGGGCGTACTGTTGATGGACTTCGAGGGCATTCCCATCGAAAGCATTCAGAGCCCGGATTGGCCCCACGATTTCGACATCACCACTGTGGGCATGGAGGTGAGCGTCGCCCTCAAGGGTCTCGCTAAGGCCTTTTCGATATTAGAAGGCACGCCCTGCGACACGGTTGAGCTGCAAGGCCATGAGTTCTCGCTTTCTTTGCGCATGTTGACGGAAACGTATTTTCTGATGGCCGTTATGAGCCCGACGGCCCTACGCGGGCGGGCGAACTACCGCCTGCGGATGGCCGCCCCCGCACTCCTAGCCGCACTCGCCTAAAGTCTAGGTCGCGTTTTCAAGGCCATTACAAGCTGACTGGTAGTAACCGTTCAGGGGGTCTAGAAAGCGAAAACGCTGCGGGAAGAAGCAAGTGGGCGTTGGGGCCCCGCGCGCAGCTTTAGGTTTTTGGGGGCGGGTTTGCGGGATTCACTCCCGTAAACCCGGGGGCATGCGCGTAAAATGCCCCCCTGAACAGTTACGACTGGTAGTAACCGTTCAGGGGGTCGAGATCTGAACGATCCCCTTATTTCTCGGGATGTAGAAAGAGCCGCGTGGGCAGTGGGGCCCCACGCGCAGCTTGAAGCCAAGCTTATGGGCAGAGGGGGATTCGCGTCCGAAACCCCGGGGGCATGCGTGCTAAAATGCCGCGCTGAACGGTGACGACTGGTAAGCTGCACGGCATGCGTGTGTTGGTGCTGCAAGGACCGAATCTGCAAGCTCTAGGGAAACGTGAGCCCGCCGTCTACGGCACGCTCACCCTGCAGGACATCGTGCAGCAGCTCGAGGTGGAAGCGGCAAGCCTGGGCGTCGTCCTCACGCACCTTCAGAGCAACCACGAAGGCGCGCTTATCGATGCACTACACCGCCTCGATGATGAATTTGACGGCTGCATCCTTAACGCCGGCGCCTTCACCCATACTTCCGTCGCACTGCGGGACGCCATAGCCTCGCAGCGTACCCCGGTCATCGAAGTGCACCTTTCGAACATCTTCGCCCGCGAGTCCTTTCGGCACCACTCGATGATCGCACCGGTGTGCCGCGGGTCTATATCGGGCTTGGGCGCGCTGTCCTATGTGTTGGCGCTCCGTGCCCTGACGCGCCTCACCAGTGGCACCCGAGTGCCACCCTCGCCTAAAGGCTAGCGAAATCCCTGGGATTGATTAGGATGGCAGCGCCAAGGCGCCCCTGCCCGCAACGAAGTGGGGTGGCGGGCGCCGCGGGCCTGACGCAGACCGGACAGCTCGCGGGCGGCCAGTGATAGCCAGCGAGGGACCTGCAGCGATTGACGTGCAGCGAGAGAGTGGAGCCACAAGATGTTTGAAATCGATGTCGCCAAGGTACGGGAGTTGATGCAAGCGCTCCGAGAGCACGGCCTGCAAGAGCTCGAAGTGCGCCGGGGCAGTGACCGCATCACGTTGCGCGCCGCGGGCGGCGGAAGTGCGGTGGGCGGCACCTACGCGCCGGCTCCATCCTATGCCACGCCGGCAGGTGCATCCTTGGACGCCGCCCCGACAGCGGCTGCGCCGGATGCGTCTCCCAAGCTTGATGAAGGCACCTTCATTACCTCGCCGTTCGTCGGAACCTTCTACCGGTCGCCGGGCCCGGATGCGAGTGCCTTTGTTGAAGTCGGCCAGCGGATCGAAGTGGGCAAGGTGCTTTGCATCGTCGAGGCGATGAAGCTGATGAACGAAATTGAGAGCGAGATTAGCGGTACGGTGGCGGAAATTCTCGTCGAGAACGGCCAGGCCGTTGAATATGGCGACCGCCTCTTCCGCGTGGTCTAGCGTCTCGCAGGACCCAGTACATGCCGATGGTTAAGAAAGTACTCGTTGCGAACCGGGGCGAAATCGCCCTGCGCATCATCCGTGCGTGCCGCGAACTCGGCATTCAGTCCGTCGCCGTACATAGCGACGTGGACGCCCATGCGCTGCATGTGCGCTTCGCCGATGAAGCGATCTGCATCGGCCCCGCCGACCCGACCCATAGCTACCTAAAGATCCCCTCCATCATCGCCGCCGCCGAGGTGACGGGTGCGGACGCCATCCACCCAGGCTACGGCTTTCTCGCAGAAAACGCAGAGTTTGCGGAGATTTGCGAGCAGTGCGGCCTCAACTTCATCGGCCCCAAACCGCGCCACATGCGGGACTGGGGCAGTAAGGTCGAGGCGCGGGAACTCGCCGAAAGCCTCGGGCTACCCTTGATGAAGGGCAGCGGCGTTCTGGATACGATCGACGACGCACTCGCAGCAGCGGAAAAGGTCGGCTACCCCGTCATGCTCAAGGCGTCCGCCGGCGGCGGCGGCCGGGGTATGAAGGTGCTGCGCAGCGCCGACGAGCTGCGGCGGGCTTTCCCCCAGGCGAAACGCGAGGCGGAGATGTCGTTCAAGAACGGCGACCTCTACTGCGAGCGTTACGTCGAGAAACCTCGGCATATCGAGTTTCAGGTGCTCTGCGACGGGCGTGAAAACGTTTGGGTCCTGGGAGAACGCGAATGTTCTATTCAGCGGCGCCACCAGAAGCTGATTGAAGAAGCGCCCTCGGCGGTGATCAGCACGGAGAAGCGCCAGGCCATGGTGGCGCTCATTCGCAAGGCCATGCTGGAGACGGGGTACGTGTCCGCGGGCACCCTCGAGTTCCTCCTCGATGAAAAGGGCGACCTCTATTTCATGGAGATGAACACCCGCATTCAGGTGGAGCATCCCGTGACGGAACTCGTCATGGGCGTCGATATTGTCGCCGAGCAGCTACGCATTGCAGCGGGCGAAGCGGTGCACATTCCCGATTGCGCGCTTGAACCTCGCGGTCACGCCCTCGAATGCCGCATCAACGCCGAGTGTCCTGACACGGACGTGCCCTGGCCCGGGCTTATCACGGCGTATCACCCGCCGGGTGGCGCGGGGGTGCGCATCGACGAAGGCATCTACGCCGGCTGGCGCGTGCCCAAAGTCTACGACTCGCTGCTGCTCAAGCTCATCACCTACGGCAAAGACCGGCCCGAGGCGGTCAATCGCATGCGCCGCGCCCTTGGCGAACTCGTCATCGAGGGTATCCGCACGAACGCCGCGCTGCATCGCCGCATCATGCTCGACCCGGACTTCATTGCCGCCGAGCTTTCCACCCGCTTTATGGAAAACCTCCGCGCCGAACTGAAAGCCTCCGGCGAGCGCCTCCACGTCCCCTAGAGAACGCACTACGCTCTGCTATCGCGCTCGGTACCGGTTCGAGCTGCGCAGGTCACCCGAGACCTGCCGCCAGGTAAGCGTTCAGGGGGTGGATAGAGCGAAAACGCGGGAGGAAAGAGCAAGCGGGCGCTGGGGCCCCGCGCGCAGCTTTAGGTTTTCGGGGGAGGGGGTTCGGGATTTACTCCCGAAAACCCGGGGGCATTTTGTTAAAATGCCCCCTGAACGCTTACGCCGCCAGAGGATAGACCTAAGGCGAAACGCCGCGCCTCAATGGCACTAGGCCGTTTCGATCTGAGCGTCAGCCTTCGCGGACGTGCGCTTCCTTCTCGCTAACAAACCATCAAGACTGTGTCCCGATGGGAGCGGGCACACGGGGTCTGCCCGGGTTCCTGGGGGGACCCCACATTTTGGTTTTCCGCGAAGCGGAGGGCCTAAATGTGGGGGGCGCCAAAGGGCACGCCAGCGTGCCCGGTCCCGGGCGGACCCCGTGTGCCCGCTCCCATCGGGACGCTCCCGCCCCGCTCACCCCTGCCCGGCCGCCGGCCTCCGTGAGCCCGGGCTCAATCGCTCTCCGCACCATGAGGCTGCGCCGTCAAGGGCTGCAGCGGTGTGCGGCTTGAGGCAGAGACGTAATGCCAGGGGTCGGCACCCGGCGGCAACGTTACGAAGTGGGTGAAGCCTGCACCGCCCTCGGGGTCATCCTGGTAGTTGGTGAGCAGGCCGTCCACAGGGGGCAACGGGGCTTCACGGACTAGATGCACGAGAGGTGTCGCCAGGCCCACAGCGTGGCCACAAAAGATAGCGCGCACGGCGGGCGTCTTAGAGAAGAAGGCGCGCCAGAGGTCGCCCGCATCCATACAACCTGGTGCCCACAGTCCGTAGCTCTGCGGTCGCCACTTTTGCCGGGGCGCACGCGCATCATCATGGAGCACGGCGTCGTAGAGCGACCCGTCGCGGTAGAGTGCAGCGTGGGTCAACACGATGACCTCCGAGCAGCGATGCGCCTCAAGCGCAGCCCGCGCCCACGCAAGCACAGCGGGACGCGTCGCGAGTTCAAGGGTCAAGACATGCAGGGACCGGTGACCCGGCACGCGGTAGAGGCAGTTGTCGAGCCCGCCCGTCTCAAACGCCTCCAGATAGCCCGGTTGCCGGCGCGCAAAATCCTCTCCGAGAACATTGAGAGCGTGCGTCGTACGGTCGTCCGCCTTGCCACGTTCGCCGAAATCGTGATTGCCAAGCGTTAGATATACGGGAAGCCCCGCGCGCTCTAGGCGTCTCAAGCCCGCCGCGGCGATGCGCCACTCGGCGAGCGTGTTGCGCTGAACGACGTCGCCAACATGCAAAACGGCACGCAAAGGCGCATTGAGTGGACTGGATATCGAGGAATCGTGGGGTCCATGGCCCGCAGCGCCGGTCTCCATGGACCGCGCATCGGTGCGAGCGATAGGAGTGTCAAAGGCGCCATGAGCGCCAAGCTCGCGCGGAGCGGGGGCCATAGCCGCCAACCATGCGCACTGCGCGTCCCATACCGCCGGGTGGTCACACACGGCGTGCTGCGAGTCGCCTATCACCGCAAGCCTCATCGCCCCTGCTGCGTTCATCCGTGGTCTCCCAAGCCTGATGCGTCGTTTACCCCGCTGTCCGCGTTGAATCAGGCGTCCCATGAAGGGCGCGACCGGGCAACGCGTGAACGCTAGCAACGAGGTAAGTCTCGGACCCTGCGTGCGCACAGGGTCCGAGCACCCACTTGGCTTGTTGACCGTGGCGTGTTCGGTCTCTAGCTGCCCGAACGGACAGTCGCCGCAGACGCAGATCGCTGCGCTCGCACCGGGACGCCTGCCCATTCGCCGGCGTGCATTTAGCGCAAGGCTGGGTCCAGCTCGGCAACGACTTTGCCGGAATCCTGGGCGCGGGCGCGGGGCATGACTAGGAGCGCGTCCGGCGTATCGACGACTACGAGGTCGCTGCAGCCGAGCATGACCACACGCCGGCCGCCCAGCGACCACACAAGCGAGCCTTGCGTTTCACGCACTTCGACGGCGCCGCGGCAGCTGTTGGCGCCCGCGTCTTTCGTATCGAGGGCGTAGGCCGCCTCCCAGGTGCCAAGGTCAGACCAGCCAAAGTCTGCCGGCACTACCACAGCCCGCGCGGTGCGCTCCATGACCGCGTAGTCGAAGGAGATCGACGGTAGACTCGGATAGCGGGCACGCATCTGAGCGTCCGCCGCATCCGTATCCGGAGCAGAGGCGTAGTCGTCGAAGACCTGCGCGTAGGCCGCCTCAGCGGCGCAGAGCTCGGTTTTCGCGCACGCAGCTCTTAGGACGAAGAGACCGCTGTTCCAAAGGTGCGTGCCCGAGGCGAAGAGCGCCACCGCGCGTGCAGCGTCGGGTTTCTCGACGAAACGCGTCACGTGACATGCGCTGGGGAGCGTTCGGAGCGTCTCGTCGCGCACGCGGTGGGCTTCGGGCGCAGCGCAAGGCCCCTCGCCAGCCGGGACGTCACCGCTCGCCGTGAGGCCCCCAACCCTAGCGTCCTGCGAGCCGTGTCCCGCAGCCGCGTTGGCCGCGCATGCGGTGGTCATGGCCAGCGGTGCACCCACTTCGATGTAGCCGTAACCTGTGGCAGGCTCGCTCGGCTGCAAACCGAGGGTGACGATAGCGCCATGCTGGGCTGCCGCGAGCGCTGCGTGCACTGCCTCCGCAAAGGCCGATTCGTCGACGATATGGTGATCTGCGGGGCTTACCACGAGCAGTGCCTCCGGGTCTCGACGCGCGGCCCAGGCCGCAGCCCATGCAATGCAGGGCGCCGTGTTGCGACCAACGGGCTCGACGAGCACGTGCATCTCCGGGTGCTGGGCCACCGCTTGCCGAACGGCCTGCGCCATCACCTCCCCGGTGACGATGACGATGGGCACCTGCGACCCAAGCGCGCGGCGCAGGCGTAAACACGCCAGTTCTAGCAGGCTTTCCTCCCGCCCGGGCGCGAGCGCCAGCACTTGTTTGGGCGTGGCCTCTCGAGACAGCGGCCAGAACCTTGTGCCCCGCCCCCCCGCCATCACCACACCCACGATGGGCGCCGGCGACCGCTGGCTCGATGTACTTTCCGTTGCGTGCGCCATCGCGACGAAGTTAGCGGACGCGAGCGCTCATGTCAGGGCACCGCCCGTTGCGCCCTTGCCCATGCGCCCGATGGACGCGGCCTACGCCAGCCTCAGACTCCTCCATTGCGCTCAAAACGTAGCGCGTTAATCACCTCCGGCGCTGCGAGGCACGGACGCGACCACCGCGTGCCAAGTCACGGCCGACCGACACCCGCGCTACAGACTCAACCACGCGGTGAGCGCTGCGAGGGGAAAGAGGTAGTAGGCCAAACGATGGAACCACGCGTTGAGCAAAGAACGGCGGACAAGACGCAACGCGAGGTAGCCCACCAGCGCCGCCGAGACGAACGCGATGAGGGTGCTGACGCCAAGTTCGGCGGCGGCCGCCGCGGCGCCTTTTTCTCGGACCTCGCTAAGGACGGTCAAGAGGGCGGCGCCGGCTATGGCCGGGACTGATAACCAGAACGAAAAACGGAATGCCTGCGTGGGGTTAAAGCCCAGCCACAGGGCGGCGGCGATGGTCGAGCCGCTGCGGCTTATGCCTGGCCACACGGCGATTCCCTGCACCAACCCAATGACACCGTAGGCCCAGACCTTGGGGGCCTCCTGCGGAAGTGCGGCGCGCGCCCGCACGAAGCGCACCGACAGTACCGCAATACCACTGATGAGAAAGCCGCCGGCTACCCACAACGGCTGCAGCGTCGCCGCCTCGGCCCAGTGGCGTAAAGGTAGCGCCACAGCGATCGTGACAAGTGTGGCAACGGCGAGCCCAAGCACCGCGTTGCGCTCCTGCCAGAGGCGTTCTAGGAGGCCGGCGAGGCCGCCAGCGCGCTCGATGCGTGCCTCAGGCACCAGGACGGCGAGGGTCGCGAGTAGCGTAGCGACATGCACCAAAACGATGAAGGCGAGCGTGCCTTCGCCCATGCCAAAGAGATGCGCGCCGAGCGCAAGATGCCCCGAAGAAGACACGGGCAGGAACTCGGTGAGCCCCTGAAGGGCTCCGAGCGCAGCTTCCGCAAGCACATCACGCAACATGGGACCCGACCTAGCGCGCCCGGCCCCGAGAGCAAAGCCGACGCGATGCACCCGGCCACCCAAGCAAGCGCAAAACCCTTTGGCAACCGCAAGCGGACGCTGGACCCCGCGCGCACCTTCCACGCACACCCTAGCAGCCACGCACACCCTAGCAGCACGGTGACGGCAGCGGCGCACTCACGACTCAAGGGTCCAGCGACGGCAACATCATTAGGAACACGCAAGTGGGCGCACGGGCCCCGCGCGCAGCTTTAGGCCATCCGAGAGGCTGCGTGGGGAGGTTTTTCGGGATTTACTCCCGCAAAACCAAGGGCATGCGCGTTAAATGCCACCCCAAACAAATAGCCCACGCCTTGAGCGTAGCGGTCGGACTCGCCTTAGACTAGCCTGCGTTACCTTGAATCGGGACGTACTCAGCGCTGCCAAAGTGGGCGCCCTGGTCCTTGCGGGCCTCATCGGCATCGTCGTGACCTACCGGCTCGTCGACGACACCCTGCAAAGCGCTGGCGGCTACCGCGTCTGGGCAACCTTGGACAATGCGCAAGGGCTCGTGCCGAAGTCGCGGGTGCTGATCGCGGGTATTCCCGTCGGCACGATCGATAGCATCAGCCTCGAAGACGGCCGAGCACGCATCGATTTGCGCATGGACAAGGACGTCCCACTCTATCGCGATGCCACCTTGGAGAAGCGCTCGGGCTCGCTCCTCGGCGAGAACCTTTTGGTGCTCACGCCGGGGGCGGAGCGCTTTGGCCGCCTTGAAGACGGCGACCGCATTGAGCAGGTGCTTGGCGGCGGCACCTTCGACAGCATTTCGGATAATCTCGGCGCGACGTCGGAAAGCGTGCGGCGCATCACCGAGCAGCTAGACCGCGCGTTTGGGACGCAAAAAGCTGGCGACCAGATGGCTCGAGCCCTCGAGAGCCTATCGGAAGCCCTGCTCACCATCAACAAAACCATCGACCAAAATGATGAAGTTGTCACAGCAGCGCTGAAGTCACTCCGGGAAACGAGTGAGTCCGCCGGACCGCGCCTCATCGATGTGCTGGAAAACCTGAGGCGTTCGACGGAGCGTGTCGAAAACCTGCTGGCGACGAACGAAGGAGATATCGGGCGGGCATTGAGCGAAACCGATGAGACCGTTTCGGCGATCCGCGAAGCCGCCGAGACCCTCGACAGCGCGCTGCACGACATCAAGGATGTCACGGGGCGCACAGCGGAGGGCAAGGGAACCATTGGCCGGCTGACAAACGACGAGAAGCTCGTCGATGATGTCGAGGATGTCGTCGACGACATCGGCGATATCGTCAGTGTGATCGGACGGCTGCAAACCATCGTCGAGCTGCGAAGCGAGTACAACGTCATCAGCAACGCGCTGAAGTCCTATGTCGCGTTGCGACTGCAGCCGCGGGAAGACCGCTACTATTTGATCGAAGTCATCGATGACCCGCGCGGTCTCCGCCGCGAGGTCTTGACGGAAGTCGAGACGAATCCACCACCGGATGGGACGCCCGCGTTCTATACCGAGCGCCGGACGATTACGCAGAGCCGGTTCCGCTTCTCATTGATGTTCGCGCAACGGGTGAAGTTCCTGACGATGCGCTTCGGTATTCTCGAATCTACCGGCGGTCTTGGCATCATTACGCATCTGCTCAACGATTCGTTAGAGTTCCACGCCGACCTCTTTGCCATGTCCGAGAATGATTTGCCTCGCCTACGTTTCCGGGTGGCCTACGAAGTCCTCCATAAGTTCTGGATTATGGCGGGCATCGACGACGCGATGAACGACACCAGCGACTTCTTCCTGGGCGCCATGCTGCGCTTCAATGACGAAGACTTGAAGTCGATTCTGCCCTTCGTCGGCGGGGCTGTGCCCGCGGGCTAACCCCACGTTCCCAATAGACATTCTGGCGCATACCGTGCTCCGCACGGAACACAGCGCGCTCCACGCTCCGCATTCATTGCGCCATAAATGTATTTATGCGTCTATAGCGCACAAAAGACAGGAGGACTGCGGCCCGCGACCCCCATTTTTGGCTGGCACAGGGCATGCAAAGAAGAGGAGCAGGACGCGTATGACTAACTCACTTTCCGCAACCCTCTCTGCCCTCGCCGCCGCCAGCGGCTTGGCCGCCACGACGCTACTCCTTCCGGCGTTGACGCCCTCTGCGCGAGCTGAAGCGCCCAAAGTCGAGCGCATTTCCTACACGCAGCAAGAGGCGAAGCGACCGGGTATCGAGGGGACGCTCGCGCCGTTCTCCTGGGGCATGACACCAGAAAACGTGTATCAAATTCTCGCGCGTCAGGTAGCGGCGGCTCACCTTCCGGCCATCGAGGCGGAAAAAAACCCCATCGCGCGTGACGAGCTTTTCTCGGTGCGAGACCGGGACATTCGCCGCCTCAAGCACAGCTACGTGACCTTCGCGCCCGAAGCCGACGGCTGGGATGGTTCGGTGATTTCCCCGGAGTTTAACCGTGGCACCGGCGAAAGCATGCTGGTCTACCGCCAGAACGGCGCCGAGCAGTACTACTTCTTTGTCGACCGTAGGCTCTACAAGGTGGTACGGCGCATTCGCAGCGAAGACGCGAGCGCCGCGAAGCTACAGACGTTAGCAGGCGCGCTGAAAGGCTCTTTGGGCACTTTCCGCAAGGCACGCGAGGAGACCCGACACCTTCCTCAAGACTACACCTTTCTCGACAGCCGCTCACAGGCCCGACTCTACAAGCACGGCGAGGTCTACAGTTCTTTCGGGCTCGCTTTTGAGGACCGCAACGCCCTTCGAACGATCGAAGAGCGGCGCGCCAGCGTGAGCAAGCCGGAAATCAGCAACTTGCACCTCAATCTCGCACTCTCCAAGACCAACTATGCCGCGCGAGACGCCAACGTGGTCGACCGCATCGTGGGACATCGACCACTTGTGGTGAAGTGAACGAAGCGGACGGGCGGTCAAGCTAGGCGCTCGGCCAACCCCAGAAATCTTCCTTCAGGTGGCGCGGCCCCTAGGCAGCAGCTGGTACTACGCGTGCGCCCCGCGCTTCAGGGACGCTTGATAGGCGCGTGCACCGGCGCAAGATGGCTCGTCAGTTCGAACACCACCTCAATGGTTGGCCCAAGCACCTTGCGGACGACAGGCTCAATGACACGCGACCTAGTGTGGTCAAAACCAGGGCATCCAGCGCAGGCGCCGCGCATGTAGAGCGTGACTTTTGTCTCCGAACACGCGGCGACCTCGATAGCGCCACCGTCCGCCGCCAGCAGCGGCCGCACCCATCGATCCAAGGCTGATTCCAGTCGCTCCACAGCTTAGCTAGCCTACCACAAGCAGCTCGACCTTGGGGCAGCGCATTGTGTTGGCTTTGTGTTCAACGGTCTTCGGTTAACTGGAAGCCAACTCGAAAAGATACAGCCCGTAGAGCGCGAGAAAGGCCACGCCCGTCGCGCGACCGAAGCGTGCGGCGCGGCCGGGCAGCCAAACGATGGCTAGGAGCATGAGTGTCAGCGCGCTCATCAGCGCGAAATCACGCTGCAAACTGAGCTGCGTCACGTCCACGCCCCCAAGCAAACCGGGAATCGCAAAAACACCGAGAAGGTTGAAGGTGTTCGAACCCACAATGTTACCAACGGCCATGTCGCCTTGGCGTTTCCAAGTGCATGCGATAGACGCAGCTAGCTCCGGCAAACTCGTGCCAATGGCGACGACCGTCAGTCCGATAACGAGGTCGCTGAGACCGAGCGCACTGGCGAGCTTGGCCGCCTGCGTGACGAAGACCTCAGAGGCGCCATAGAGCACACCGAGTGATACAAGGGCGTAGACAATACTGCGCCACAGCGGACGCGATACCGGCTTAGGGGATACGCCAGGTGCTTCTGAAGGCGCGCTAGCCGGGGAGGAGCTGGAGGCTTCCGCGTCATGACCACGCGTGGCCTCCATGTGTGCCGTCGGTGCCACGACCGCAACGGCGGCGCCCGTGCCCGCTTCAACGGCAGCCACCGCAGCGATGGCGGGCGCGCTTTCAACCTCCGCGGGCTTGGCCCAGAGCCAGCGCGTCGTCAGGACGCCGAGCAGTAGCACCATGATGGCGCCATCCAGCCAGGATAGATGGTGGTCCAGCACGAGCACGAGAACGAGCAGCGTCGCGGCAATGAGCTTGTGGGCTTCGTGGGAGACCACGGCGCGCGGGACGGCCAAAGGGCGCAGTAGCGCGCATGCACCTAATACCAGCGCGATATTGGCAATGTTCGAGCCGATGGCATTACCGACGCCGACCTCCGGGTGGCCCTGCAATGAAGCGGTCATGGCCACCACCATCTCAGGTAGTGAGGTACCAAAAGCGACCAACGTGAGGCCGATCACCAGTGGCGAGAGACCGATGAAGTGCGCGATGTGCGTCGCGGCTTCGACCAGCTTGTCCGCGCTCAACACGACCAGCGCAAGCGCGAGCGCGAGCAGGCCGATGTCTCCAAAGAGCGGTAAGTCCATAGCCAAGGTGCTTGTGGCTTGGAGTATAGCGCCGGCCGCTTCAAGTGATCTCTAGTACTACGCCTACGGTTCGCGCCTTACCGTTCAGCGCATCGCGAATGGAGCGATGGCCTCATGTGAGCGCAACACTGCGGCACATTCCGCCGAAACCAATTTGCGCCATCCGCTCTTTGAGCCGTGTTAGCCTCGATTTATGTCGGAGGAGCGACGCAAGCGCAGGCCCGTATCCGGTCTGCTCGGTGCGCAAGAAGAGTTTGACCCAAGCGCAAGCAACCAGGACGCGGCGCGCCAGGTCGTCGAGCATGTCGCCGCGGGCGTGGTCAAGGTCGGCGGCACTACCCAAGACTTCTTGGAGATCGAAACCACGCACACCCGTGGCCCGGCACCCCGGACCGAGGGCCCCAAGAAGATAGTCGAGATTTGGACGCGCAATCGGGTGTACGTGCTCGACTCGGCGCTGATATGCGTCGAGGTTGTGGACCGCTCTTCCGGAGAGATGTCACCCGAACACTCGTTTTTGGGCCGCCGTCTCGTCGGCGGCCAAAGACGGCATCACGACGATATCGAGCTGTCGTTCCCCTACCCACGGCCGGGCAGCGAGGCCGTATTTGAGGACCCGCGCGGCCCCAAAGGGCAGTACTGGCAGACCTCCACGGTGGCGCGCGTCGTGCTGCGCCTCCACGTCATCACCGTGACCCCCAATCAGGTGGTGCCCGCTTGGGAGCGCCTCTCGGAGCTGCCCGGACGCATCTAGTCCGCAACGTCGAGACACCAGGGTGCGTTGGTATCCTGGGCGCTCGACAGAAGGCGGCGCGAGACCCACGCCTCAACCTGGTGGGCGAAGGCGCGCCTGAGGTGGCGAATACCTAGGGTGCCGTCAAGCGCGGTGCGGGCCAACAGTCTTTCCGCTGCACCTTCGGCGACGCTGACCTCGGCGCCGGTGCGTGCGCGCACCTGAGCGGCGAGCGTCTGGAAGGCGCCCTCTGCCCAAGTGAGGCAAGCGGCCTCGTCAAGCGTGCCGTACACAAGCACCTCGTCGAAGCGATTCCATAGCTCGGCGGGCAGGGCAGCGCGGGCAGCACTGAGGCACTTGCCTTCGTCAAAGTCGCTGGTGGCAACGGCCTCGCCGAACCCTACACGGGCGCGCGTGACCGCGTTGCCCGCGAGCGCGCCCAGGTTGGACGTCATCACAATGAGCGCGTCGGGCGCTTCGATCTCGCGGCCCGTCGCATCGCGCACGCGGCCCTCGTCAAGGAGAGGCAGTAGCGCCAGCAGGACCTCTGGATGCGCCTTCTCTATCTCGTCGAGGAGGATGAGCTGGTAGGGGCTGCGGCGCAGCGCTTCGGTGAGAATTCCGCCTTTGCCGTGCCCGATGTAGCCTGGCGGGGCACCGAACAGTTGCGCCACCCCATGCGACTCGGAGAGTTCGCTCATGTCGATGCGGGTCATCGCTCCGGGCCCGAAGAGGACGTCGGCTAGGACCTTCGCCGTCTCCGTTTTGCCGACGCCCGACGGCCCGAGCAAGAGCAGCGTAGGCAGCGACCCTTTCGGATTCAGCCGAGCATGTCCGCGGCGCAACGCATCCCCCAAACGAGGCCAGATGTGCGCGTGTCCGACGAGGCGCTGCGCCAGTTCGGACTCGATGTTGAGGAGCTGCGCCTGGTCGCGTTCGAGGAGTCTTGCAACGGGCACGCCCGTGAGCCCAGCGACGACTTCGGCAATCGCGGCGGCATCGACGTGTGCACGCTGGCGCCGCGCAGCGCGCGCACCCGCGGTGTCGAGCAGCGTGAGCGCTTTCTCTGGAAGATGGCGCTCGCGCAGGTAGCGCACGGAAAGCGCGATAGCCGCATCAAGCGCATCGTCGTTGTAAGCGAGTTGGTGATGCTCGGCGAAGCGCGGCAGCGTGCGGGCCAGCATCTCGCGGGCAGCCTCGGGTGCGGGTTCATGGACATTAACCACGGTGAAGCGCCGCTTGAGTGCGGGGTCTCGCTCGATGAAGCGCTTGTATTCGTCTGCTGTCGTCGCGCCGATGAGGGCCACGCTGCCGCCGCAGAGGGCGCGCTTAAGCTCCGCGACAGCCTCTTCGCTGCCGTCGGAAGCGGCGGCGAGGGCGTGGATCTCGTCGATGAAAAGGACGATGCGCCCTTGGCCCGCTTCTACCTCCGCCAGCAAACGTTGGAGGCGTTCACCGAGGGCACCGCGCACGCCCGTGCCCGCCATCAGACCCGCGGCGCTCAGCTCGATAAGGATAGGTGGCTCCTGCGCCTCAAGCCCGGCAGCGCGCACCTTGTCCACCCAGTGGATGGCGAGTGCCTCGACTAAACTGGTCTTGCCCACGCCCGGTGGCCCGATAAGCAAGGGGTTGCGTCCCTGCCGGCGTGCGAGCACGTCGAGCATCTCCTGCACTTCCGCTTCGCGCCCGAAGACTTGCTCCAGCTTGCCCTCCGCCGCGAGCTCGCAGAGATTGCGACCGAAACGCGCTAGGACGGGATAGTCCCGGCGATTGAGGTAGAAGGGAGCACGTGGCGTGTCACTGTCAGCGGGCCGGTCGTGGGGCCGGCCGCTGTGGTGATTCATGGGCCGACCACCGCCGGGGTGGGCGGGCCGACCGTTTAAGCGATGACCCGACCCGCCAGCGCTGCGGTGCGGCCGCACGAGGCGGTTGGGCGGCGGCACGGGGCCGATGCGCGACCAGAGCGCTCGCGGCGTGCTTCCACTTCCGGGCTCACCGAGGGCGCGCGCCGCTTCCTGTGCCCCCCGGCCCCAGCCCAACGGCGGCCCGCTCTCCTGCGCATCGCTCGCGGAACCCTGGGGCATGTGCCTCGCTAGGGGCGTGACGGAAGCGGCCGGGCGAAGCGGGAGTAATCGAGACGACGTTCGGACGTCGCCCGCGCGAACGCCTAAGTGAGGCTGGCGACCGGCCATCTCGCGTGATGGATGCGTGTCGAACGCACGCTCTCGTTGCGCGTCCGTGTGGCTGGCTGAGCGAGGAGCGCCGGCAGTCCCGCCTGCGCCCGCCGGAGACGAGGGCCTTGGATGAACCTGCGGCGGCTCCGATGCCAGCTTGAGCGTTCGCGGAGCAAGTCCGGGAGGCGCCTTGACATCAGGCAACGCACAGCGCGCCCAAAGCTGAGAGACGTCAACCCCAAGTCCGCCAAGCATGGTGCGGGCGCGAGAACCGGCGTCACCCACCAGACTCGCGAGCAAGGCGAGCGACGCGTCGTGTTCGGGGTGACGTACGCGCAGCCCTTCTAGCCGTTCCCGCACGCGTTCCAGACACCCGGGGGTCTCGCAGCCGTCATTGTCGAAGGCACCCATGAGTTCAGCATCTGTGATGCCCGCCGCACGTAACGCATCGGCAGCGGCACAAGGCTGCTGCCACAGGGCTAAGAGATAGTGCTGGCTGCCAAGGGGCTGTCGCCAACGCCGGGCCGCTCGCCTAGCGCTGCCCTCAAAAGATGCCGTCAACGCCATCCCAGCACCCGAGTTGCCAACCAGCGGCGACCGGTCGGCTGCCGCGACGCTTTGGCTGAATGCGGCCTCTCCCGCATGCATGCCACCCCACTGACTAAAATCACCCATAGGCATTGCCAACTATCTTCGAGCCAAGACCCGCCACTTGGTGCGACGGGGCCGCGAACAACGCACCACCTTGAACACGCAATCGCCTCTATCTTGTCGCCCACGCACTCGCGAGTTGCCAACTTTTCGGGGAATCGCTTGGGCTGCTGTTGAGGGGGTATTGTGGCGAAGTGCCGCCGGGTTGTGGCGGTGACTCACGTGATACCCTTGAAAGAAGGCTCTCTCCCGCCGCGCCTCCCATACGCTGCCTAACGTCGCTGGCCCAAAGCACCTTGAACTACAGAATATTTGTCTCTATGGCTGAATAATTATTACAGTGTTTTGGACAAAATCGATATGAGCAGATCGACACGAAGTCCACATGGACCCATGCCTAAGACATGGGCGGATGGCAGGCTTCGGACATTCCAGCCCTTGAAGGCAAGACTTTCATTGTCACTGGCGCGGATAGCGGCATCGGACTTGAGGCGACGCGCGTGCTCGTGGCACGCGGCGCCCACGTGATCATGGCGTGTCGTCATGTGGATGTGGGGGAGGCGGTGGCCGCCACCCTGCCTGCGGGGAAGGGCCGCGCGGAGGTGCGTGGCCTGGATCTCGGGTCGCTGCGGTCCGTACGGGCTTTTGCGAAGGCGCTCGACCCGCCGGTCATCGATGTCCTGCTCAACAACGCGGGCGTGATGCTGCTCCCCTACGGAACCACCGAGGATGACTTCGAACAGCAGTTTGGCATCAATCACCTCGGACACTTCGCGCTCACAAGCCTGCTGCTTCCCAGGATTCTGGCGGCGCCGCGGGGCCGCATCGTGCACGTTGCCAGCCTCGCGCACCGCCACGCGCACCTTGACTTCGATAACCTGCAATACACGGATACCCGCGGGTATACCGGCTTTCAGGCCTACGCCCGCTCGAAGCTCGCCAACCTGCTCTTCACCTTCGAGCTGCAGCGGCGCCTTGAAGCGGCAGGTGAGCGCGCCATCGCCCTGGCGGCCCACCCAGGCGTTGCCGCTACCAACTTCGGCGGCCGATTCGCGAAACATGGACTCGGCGGTATCGCTCGACGCATAGGCCATTTGTTCGGCCAGTCAGCCGCCGAGGGCGCCCTGCCCTTGCTGCGGGCCACCACAGCACCCGATGCCCTCGGTGCCGAATACTACGGCGCTTCCCAATGGCGCGAGTGCCGCGGCCCACCAGAACGCGTCGACGCCACCGCAGAAGCTCATAACTGCGACATCGGTCGCCGCCTCTGGGAGGCCTCCGAAGCCTACACCGATGAACACTTTTCCTCCCTCTCTCCATGCAGCTCGACGCATCCGCTAAGTGACAACGGCGTCCGTAGGCATTGAGTTTGAACTCACGCGCACTGAGATCATGCCGACCGCAGCGGGGACAGCGGTGAGGAGGATGCCTATTATTAGACGTACTGCCGGCCTATGCTTTCGCTAACACGATCGTCTTCGTCGGACGTTTCGGGGGGCTCTCTGCAGACGAGAAGGTCATCGACACCGAGCCTTGCAGCACCCATGACTAGGAGATGGGCAGTTGGCAGGCATCGGATACTCCAGACCTAACGGGCAAGACGGTGATTGTAACCGGTGCGAATAGCGGCATCGGACTTGAGGCGACGCGGGTGATGGTGGCGCGCGGGGCGCATGTGATCATGGCCTGTCGTAGCGTCGAAAGGGGCCAGAAGGCTGCTGCCTCGCTTGAGGCTGCGAAGGGCAGCGTGGAGGTGCGTGCGCTTGACCTCGCGTCACTCAAGTCCGTGCGCGCGTTCACGAACGCGCTTGAGGCGCCGGTCATCGATGTCTTGCTTAACAACGCGGGCGTGATGCTGCTGCCCTACGGCACTACCGAGGACGGCTTCGAACAGCAGCTGGGCATCAATCATCTCGGCCATTTTGCGCTGACGAGCCTGCTGCTGCCTAAGATACTGGCGGCACCCCGGGGCCGTGTGGTGCAGGTGGCCAGCGTTGCCCACCGGCGCGCTAGGCTGGACTTCAACAACCTGCAATACACGGATGGCCGAGGCTATGTCTCCATGCAGGCCTACGCTCGGTCGAAGCTTGCCAATCTGCTCTTTGCCTTCGAGCTGCAGCGGCGCCTTGAAGCATCCGGCGCGCGCGCCATCGCGCTTGCGGCACATCCAGGGATATCTGCCACTAACCTGGCGGGGCACTTCTCGCAGCACTGGTTCGGTCGCATTGTGCTCGGCATTGGCGGTGTGCTTGCCCAAGACCCTGCGGATGGCGCCCTGCCCCTATTACGGGCTGCCACGGCGCCTGATGCGCTCGGTGGCGAATACTACGGCCCCTCCCGGTTGCGTGAGTTCCGAGGGCCACCTGAACACGCCAAAGCAGAACCCCAAGCGCATGACCGCGACGCGGCCAAGCGCCTCTGGGAAGCCTCAGAGCGCTACACCGGCGAACACTTCTTTGCTCTCAACACTTGATATTTGGCGTGAAGGCTACGGGCCGCTAGATAAGGCCGCCGAACGGGGCGAGTTGCCCAACTTCTGCCTCGGGGAGGCTGATGTAGCTGACGTTCACAGTCGCTGTGAAGCCGTTATGCTGGCAGTCCGAACCCGGGTCGTTGTCGCCGGTGGTCACAGCCGTTAGGTTGTAGTTGTTGGTGATGGCGGCTCGAATACCGAGCGCCTGAGCCGTCTCCTGCTCAAGGGAGATGCGGAAGTCGCCGGACTCTTGGGTGATAGGCATGGCGCAGGTCGGTGTCGGCGCTTGAAGTTTGCCGACGTCGAGGCAGAAAAGGTCGGTGTCGAAGTCGCCTGCTGCGTTCGAGATGTTGAGATTGAGCAGACCCTTTCCGGCTTCGTCCGCAGCCCAAGTGTAGAGGGGCCACACAACGTTCTCGAACCCGGGCACCGGACGTTCGAGGGCGTCAGGGATGCGGCCGTTCCGCGTGATTAACAACGCGCCGCCGTCGGGTCCAGATGATGCGGAGCTGCCGCCAAACACCAACAAAAGGTCGTCGTCGTACTCGAAGTCGGAGTCGATAGGCGCTACCGAAATATCGACCGAGCAGAACACCGCCTTTTGACCGCCCGGCACGTTAAGGAACGGGCGCAGATCTCGCACCTGCTCTACCCGCGCGGTTGTTATATTCTGGAACTCATCGAACTGTTCACGGACGTTATAAGCGGGGTTCCCGTTGGCGCCCCAGGGGCAGCGGTCGGTCAAGGGCTCGAACACGATATCCTCAATGGTGAGCACGTCGTCGGCATCAAGGGTTGAACACAGCGTTTGCACGGGGCAGTCGTCGAAGGAACGTGTTCCCGTAACGCGCTCGCAAGCGTCGAGGGCCGCGCGCTGCTGGGGGGTCAGGTTCGCGTAAGTGACATCGCCACCCGAGCCAGAGCCGTTGGTGCCCGGCATCTGACCGCTGCCATCGGCCGACAAGCTGCCGCCCGGACCGCTCTCTCCGGTGCTGTCGTCACTGTTGCAGCCCAAAGCCAAAGTCAAAGTCAAAGTCAGCGTGCCTAAGATCATGAGGCATCGCGTGCCCGGCAACTGTTCAGGGGGGCATTTTGCAAAATGCCCCCGGGTTTTCGGGAGTGAATCCCGCAAACCCTCCCCTAAAAACCTAAAGCTGCGCGCGGGGCCCCAGCACCCGCTTGCTCTTTCCTGCAACGTTTTCACCTTTCCAGCCCCCTGAACGCTTACCGTACCCGACGCCAGCGTCACACAAGAAGTGCTTAGGGAGTGCATATAAGAAAAGGCTCTCACCTTCGAAAAGCCAGTTCAATAGCGCGCGCTCAATTCGTGCTGTTGTGTGTGTGGCGGGGTGCGGGCCGGAGCTTGTTTCGTCGCTGCCATGGAACCACGCTCGACCCTTCTACAAGGGATCACCAGGGCTTGCGCAATGAACCGTGTGAATCGAGTGGTGCGCGTGTACGTCAGCACAAAGACCACCCAGCCGCTGGACAGGCCGTGCCTTCGGAAACGGTCAGGCGAAAACACTATGGATTTGAAGTATCAGCGCACTCTCCGGGGGGCATCTATCGCCGCGCTAGGCGCGACGGCGCTTAGCCTGCTGTCAAGCCTACCCGGTCTTGTCCAAGCCCAAGCGCCTGAAGCGCAGAGCACCGTTCAGGTGCGCATCACTGGGCTGCGCAACAGTGCGGGCACCGTGGGCTGCCGATTGTACCTTTCTTCGAAGGGTTTCCCGCAGGGCTCGGAGGACCTCATTCAGAAGTACGTCCAAGCGCCTGGTGGCGATGCCACGTGCAGCTTCAAGGACGTCAAGCCGGGCACCTACGCGGTTGCCGTGATGCACGACGAGAACAGCAACAAAAAACTCGACAAAAACATGTTTGGCAAGCCAACAGAAGGCTACGGCGTCTCCAACAACAAGACCTACGCCCTGCGCGCTCCCAAGTGGGAGGAGTCCAAGTTCACAGTGGAAGCTGGCAAAGACGTCTCCCTGTCCATCTCGCTGCGGTACTAGATTCTTATGGGCATTTTACACTATGCCACTCATAAGGTCAGTAGAGTGCGCGGATGGCGTCGGCGTGGGCGGCGAATACGGCTTTGCGGCGCACCTTGAGGGAAGGCGTCAGCATGCCGTTTTCGATGGTGAAGTCTGAGGGTACGAAGATGAAGTTGCGGATGCGCTCGTAAGACTTGAAGCTTTGGCTGTAGCGGCGCAGCTCGTCATCAAAATGGGCCCGCACCTTGGCGTCGGACAGCAGCAGCGTGGGGTCCTGGAAGGCAAGGCCCTCCTCGTTGGCCCAGCGGGACAGCGCTGGGAAGTCCGGGACGATGAGCGCCACGTTGTAGGGCATGTCTTCGCCCCAGATGAAAGCATTGAGAATGAAGGCACTCAGCTTGATTTTCTCTTCAAGCGGATTGGGAACGACGTACTTGCCATTTTCCAGCTTGTACTGTTCCTTCAGGCGTCCTGTAATGAAGAGAAAGCCGTCGTTGTCGACGTAGCCGATGTCGCCGGTGCGGAAGCCGCCGTCTTCCGTCAACACGCGGGCCGTCTCCTCCGGCATGCCGAGGTAGCCCTGCATGACGTTCGGACCGTAGACAATGATCTCACCATGGCCGGGTTCGCCATCGTTCACACTCTCATCCACCTTGACGGTGACACCGGGAATCACCTTGCCCGCGGAGCCTGCACGGCGTGCCCCCGGGTAGTTGGTGGACACCACCGGGCTGGTTTCCGACAGGCCGTAACCCGGATAGACGGGAATGCCGAGGTTCTCGACGAAGCGGGCGACGTCGGGGTTGAGCGCGGCACCACCCACAGAAGCGAAGAGCAACTGTCCGCCGAAGCGCGCACGAATCTTACTCAGCACCACCTTCTCGAGCGCTTTGTAGCGGAGACGGGTGAAGGGCGATGGGCGACCGTTTTTAGCTTGTGCGGCGAGCGTCTCAGCGGTGTCCATCGTCATCGAAAAGAGCCGCTGCTTGATTGGTGACGAGTCTTCGACCTTCGCGAGGACGCCGGCGCGAATCTTCGTGAAGACCGAGGGGACGGCAAAGAGCACGGTCGGCGCCATTTCCACAAGGTTATCGGCGAGTTTGTCGACGCTCTCCGCGATGCAAATGCAGGCGCCGTTCTTCAACATGTAGAAGAGCTCGCCAACCTGGCCGTAGCTATGCGCCCAAGGCAGGAAGGCCAGCGAACGGTCGTTCGGGCTGAGCGGAAACACCTGCGCAATGGAGGACAAGTTCGAACACAGGTTGCCATGCGACAGCATCACGCCCTTGGGCAGACCCGTGGTTCCCGAGGTGTAGATGATCGCCGCAAGTGTCTTGGGATCGATGTTGATATCCTTAGCCTCGCTCATCGGGCTTGCGCCAGTGAGCCAAGTCTCAAGAGCGGGAATGCCTTCCTGGTCTCCGCTCAAACTCACCGCCGTCGTCAGCGACTCGAGTTCGCTCGCCATCGTCCGGGAGAATGCCGCCGCCTTCGCCCCGTTAACGAACACGACCTTGATGCCCGAGTCCTTGAAAATATGCCGCCAGTCGTCCTGGTGTTGCGCTTCGTACATCGGCACGTAAGCGGCGCCCAGTCGCGTGGTGGCGAGGGCGATCGCCGCCCACTCCGGCGAGTTGCTACCGATGATGCCCACGCGGTCGCCAAGACCGACGCCCGCGGCCGCAAGTGCCCCGGTGACCAGGTCCACCTTGGCGCGAAAATCTCCGTAGCTAAGGTAACGCCAGGTGCCCTGGCGCTTGACGGCAAAAGCTGGACGGTGCGTGCCGTGGGCGCTGCCTTCGTGAAGGATGTCGCTGAGTTGTTCTAAAGCCATGGCTGCAAAGGACTCTACCAGCCCCACCCCCTTCCGTTCAAACCCGAAAACGCCCGCGTGGCCCGAGTGCGTCGATTCCCACCCCAAGAACGACGGACCGAGCTTACACACTGAGGCCGCTAAGCCGCTGCTGTCGCTGCGTTTCGTATTTCGAGAGACCGGCCGGTGCGCGCATCACGTGCTAGCCTCGTCCTTCCACTTTTGTAGGAGCCGGATGCATTGACCCACCCCCCTGAGGATGTCTGGAGCGTCGCCAAAGGTCGCGAACTCTATCGAGTTGATGGCTGGGGCGCGCCCTATTTTTCCGTGTCAGAAACGGGATGCATCCAGGTCCAGCCGGACCCTGAGGTCGACGCACGCGTGGATCTTTTCCAGCTCGTCTCGCAGCTCAATGCCCGGGGGCATGAGCTGCCCTTGCTGGTGCGTTTTCCCAATATCCTCGAACACCGCCTCAAGCTCATCGACGCCGGCTTCCGCGAAGCGATGGCCGAGGCGGATTACCGTGGCGCCTACCAGGGCGTCTACCCCGTAAAAGTGAACCAGCAACGGCACCTTGTGGAAGATGTCGTGCGCTTTGGTGCACCTCTGGGCGTCGGCCTTGAGGCGGGGTCAAAGCCCGAGCTTCTCATCGCGCTCGCCGCGCTAGAGTCACCCGGCGGACTCATCGTTTGCAATGGCTACAAGGACCTGTCGTTCATGGAGCTCGCCATCGCGGCGCAGCAGCTCGACCGGCGCGTGGTCATCGTGCTTGAACGACCGGAAGAGCTTGAACTGGCCCTCGAGGCCGCAAGTCGCGTGGGCGTAAAACCTCTGCTCGGCGTGCGCGCCCGACTGCACGCGAAGGGTAGCGGCCGTTGGGGGGACTCAAGCGGTCACCGCGCCAAGTTTGGTCTCAGTGTGCCCCAGCTTCTCGACGTGGTGCAAACGCTCAAAGACGTAGGCCTGAGCGACTCGCTCCAGCTCCTGCATTTTCACATCGGTTCGCAGATCTCGTCGATCATCCCCTTCAAGCGCGCGATTCGCGAAGCCAGCCAGTTGTATGTGCAGCTCACGAAGCTCGGCTGCGGCCTGCGCTACCTCGACGTAGGGGGCGGTTTGGCGGTGGACTACGACGGTACCCGCACGGCCTTTCATGCCTCGAAGAACTACGACGTGCGCGAGTATGCCCTCGACATTGTCTACGGCATTCGCGAGGCCTGCGACCAAGCACAGGTCGCGCACCCCACCATCATCACCGAGGCCGGCCGAGCCATCGCGGCCTATCAGTCAGCCCTCGTGTTTGAGGTGGTAGGCGCCAATGAACGTGCCTTCGCCGAAGAAGAAGCGAAGCCCGCCCCCGAGGCCCATCGACTGCTTCAAGACCTCTACGAGTCGTATCATGGCGTCAACGCCAACAATCTCCAGGAAGCCTGGCACGATGCCCTGCAAGGCAAGGAAGAGGCGCAAAACCTCTTCCGCTTCGGGTTGATGGACATCCAGGAACTTGGACAGGCGGAGCGTCTGTTCTGGGCGTGCTGCGCGCGGATTCGTGACCACCTTTCGGGCAAGTCACCTATTCCCGAAGAGCTGCAGCAGCTCGAAGAGATGTGTTCGGCCATCTACTACTGCAACTTCTCTATCTTCCAGAGCGCGCCCGATTCCTGGGCCATCGACCAAGTCTTTCCGATTGTACCGATTCACCGGCTCGGCGAACGGCCGACGGTCAAGGCGGTACTCGCGGACCTAACCTGCGACTCCGACGGCATCATCGACCGCTTCATCGGTTTCGAAGGCGTGCAGAAAGTACTGCCGCTGCATGAGGTTCGCGAAGATGAACCCTACCTGATGGCGATGTTCCTGAACGGCGCCTACCAGGAGATACTCGGCGACTTGCATAACCTTTTCGGCGATACCCACGCCGTACACGTACGCCTCCGCGACGGACGCTTCGAAATCGCCGACGTGATCCCTGGCGACTCGATTGAAGAGGTGCTGCGCTACGTTCAGTATGACCCCGGCGCCATGGTCGACAATATCCGCCGGCAAGCGGAAGCCGCCTTGCAGAAAAGCCAGCTCACCGTCGCGCAGATGCGCCTGCTCCTCAACCGCTACACCGAAGCCTTGAGGGCCTATACCTACCTAGGCGAAGACCCCGCAGGCGATGCGGGCGCCCTCATTCCCGCCCACCGCTCCACAAAAGACCCCAAAGAGTCACGCGAGCGCGCGAACATGGCCAGCCTGCGCCCACCCACCTTCACACCCTAGGTACTTCTGCGGACATCCCTTAGGGTGCTTCGTGTCTCCGCCGCTTTTACGCCTGTCTGTGCCGGTTGCTTTTCTGCGCGGCGCTTGATGACGGAAAGGATATCAAGTTGGATGCGGTCCATAATCGCCTCTGTCCAGAGCCCGGCATAAGCGTTGATGTGGGTCGACAAGCGGAATGTGCTCTCGAGGCGGACGAGGGTATGACCTTCAGGCGTTCGAGTCAGTGTGTAGGTGCCGTGCAAGACATCGAAGTAGCGGCCTCCGATAACGACGTGCTCATCTAGCGCTTCTGGGGGCACCGATGCCGGGTCAACCTCAATGCGAAACGCCAGTTTCTCCTCCGGCATCCATTCGGTTACTGTCTCCTCGAAGACAAGGCCGCGCTCGAAGGTCGCTATCCGTACACCCTGCACGCCTTCGTGGCTAAGTGTCGCCGCAAGTGGACGCGGGAAGCCCATGCGGTGCACCCAGCTAGCAGGCATCTCGTCGGGCCGAATCATTGGCACGCTCTTTACCTGTTCCCAGACCGCGCTCGGGGCCGCCTCTACGACAATATTGCTAGTGACGCGTGTTGTTGAATCATCGAAACTCAGTTTAGCTTCGATGGGCAACAGGGCAGGTGGCAAGGCAAGAACCGCGGGCCAAATAATGCCATGCTGGTGCTTAAGATTGTACGCAATCAGCCCGCCCATCGCGCTCATAAAGATGCCTAAGGGCACCCAGATCACCAGGCAAATGAGACCTTCATAGCCGAAAAGCAGGGCGAGAAGGCTGCTTAGGATGATCGATGCCTGCGGAAGAAGGAGGGCACGCCTGACGTTGGTGACGACGTTTCGACGATGCGCAAGCGCGACCGTTAGATATCCACTGACGGCTGGCACCGCCATCAAGGACGTCACATACATCATGAAGACACCTTCAGATGTCGGCGTACCGTCGGAGCTCGGGACCATTAACCCGCGCCAGCCAAACAGGTAGGCGCTGGCCACAAAAACGGCCAACACCAGATGGGTCACCGTCTGGCCAGGGGATTTCAGAGCTGAGGAAGTGCCGGAGGTGGGGGAAGGCTGACGGCGCCGCTCACGCATTCCTCAAGACTAATTGAAACCGCGGTCCCCGCAACGTCTCTTCTCTCGTGACAAACGACCCCTGACTTCCTCGGGGATATGCGGTCGGGGGCTAGTCGTCGGTGGGGGTGGCGGCGGGGCTTGATGCTTCGGGGTAGCCGTCGCGGCGGTTTTGCACGCGGGGGCGGGAGCGGTTGTTGTTGCGGCCGCTGCGCTGGGAGGCGCCTTTCGGCACGATTTTGATGCGGCGGTGGAGGCCTTCGCCTTCGGAAGAGGTTTCGACGTTGGTGAACTTGGCAAGCGAGAGATGCACAACGCGGCGGTCGCGCGCGTTCATCGGCTCCAGCGTGATGACTTTGCCGATCTCGACGGCGCGCTTGGCTTCGCGCTTGGCGAGCTGGGTGAGGCCCTTATCGTGGCGGCCTCGGTAGCCGTTGCAGTCCACCACCACGTGGCGGCGGCCTTCGGGGAAACGGTTGACGATCTTGTTAATGAGAAACTGCAGCGCATCCAGGGTCTGGCCCTTTTTGCCGATGACGCGGCCGGAGTCGGGGCCGTCGACGTTGAGGACGATTTGCTCAGCGTCGTCCTGCACCTCGACTTCCGTCTCAAGGGACATGCGTTCGAGGATCTCAAAGAGGATGTCGGCGGCTTCGTTGGCCTTGTCATCGTCGATGGCCGGAGCAGGGGTCCCCTCAGCCGCGTCACCGCCGTCCAAACCGTCGTCCACGTTGTCGTCGCCAAGCAAGGCGTCGTCGTCCTGCAGCTCGCTGTCATCGCCGTAGTCGTCGCCGTCTGCTTCAGCGGTCAGGCTGACCCCGTTGGGCTTCGCCCGGAGTGTTGATTCACTCGGCTTATCGACGCGCGCAGCGGATGCGCCGGCGCGGGGAGCGCTGCGACCTCGACCGTTGGAAGGCGCCTTCGCTGCGCTCGACTTGTTTTGGCCCCGCTTGGCAGGCGTGACGACGGAACGCTCTTCGGCACCCTCATCGCCGTAGTCGTCGCCTTCGTCGAGAAACAGTGCGCCACCTAGTGATTTCTTATCTTGCTCGTCCACGTTGATTCCTCCTGGCGGTAAAGTTGGTGCGGGGGTCAGGCCTAGTGTGCTGAACAGTCTGAAAAAGGGGGTCGTTCGGAACAGGTTTTGACGTCAGTGGCGGTGTCACCCAGCAAATGTGCCCCCTACAGTGCTCCCTGCGGTGCCCCATCTAGTGCGTTCTGGCCTTCTTCGGCGTTGTACCAGGCCCCGCATGGCCAACGGGTTGGGCCGCGCTCGGCGCCGCGTTCGTGCGCTCCTGGCGGACCAGAATCAGCTTCTGCTGGCCCATGCTGAGGCCGGAGTTCGTCACCATGTAAAGGCACAACCCGGCGGGCAAGAACAGCATAAACGCCGTGATCATCGCGGGCATGACGTAAAGCATCATCTTTGCCTGGGCTGGATCCATGGCGGTGGGCGTCATCTTTTGCTGCACGAACATCAATGCGCCTAGCGCGAGCGGCAAGATAAAGAAGGGGTCCGGTGCCGAGAGGTCACTGAGCCAGCCGAAAAACGGTGCGTGGTAGAGTTCAACGTTGGTCGACAGCGACGTGTAGAGCGAGAACCAAATCGGAATCTGCAGCACTGACGGCAAGCAGCCCCCTAGCGGGTTGATTTTGTGCTTCCGGTAGAGCTCCATCGTGGCGAGCCCTTTTTTCTCCCGGTCGCCCTCGTACTCTTTATTGAGACGGTCGATCTCCGGCTTAAGCTCGCGCATCCGAGCCATCGACTTGAAGCTTTTCTCCGTCAGCGGATAGAGCACCAGCTTGACGAGCAACGTCAGCAGGATAATCGCGATGCCCCAGTTGCCGACGTACCCTTGAATGAAGGCGAGCAAGCGCGACAGCCACGACGAAAGCGACGCAAAAAAGCCAAGGTCCAGCAGCTCGATAAAGTCGTGTCCCGCCGCGGTGAGTTCGTCGCGAAGCTTGGGACCCGCGAAGAGAACGGCGCCGCTCTCGAAGCTCTGGCCGGGTTTGAGCGTCGTCCAGGTGTCACTGACCCACGCGCTCAACAGGAACCCTTCGGGCTTCTCGACATTGCCCCGGCTATCGCGGGGGTCTGCGACAAGGCCGCAGCGTTCGGCAAGCTCCTTGTCGCCGGCCTCGGCCCCCTGGAGGGCGACGGCCTGAGCAAAGTAGGCGGTCTCAACGCCGGCGAACTTCGCGTTGCTGTAGCCGTGGGCCGCAAGCAGCTTGTCGTGCTCTTTTCGCCGCGTGTCGCCTTCCTCGCGACAGACGCCACGGGGCGTCGAATGCGAATGCGCCGCGAAGAGAAAACCGCCGCCGAGGTCGCCGCTCGGCGCGTAGTGATGCACCTCGTGCTTGAGGCGGAGGGTGCGCGCTGTCTTGCCGGTCTGCGTGACCTTGGTCGTAGAGGCCAAGCTGTAGGCTTGCGCCGTGGCGCTGAGGCGCCGCTCCACCTTGACCCCCTCGCCTTCGCCGAGGAGCACTACCCCGGAGGTGTCCGTTTCCGCACGCCACTTCAGTGGCACGTCGCCTCCCGCGCTGTCCTCCAGGCTTACTCGGAAGGCAGCGTAGGCCGGGTCCGTCGTCGAGACTAGATTCAGGGGGTTGCCGCTATCATCGCGAAAACGCGCTTGCTTGAGTTCGATGGCGCTAAGCGCCCCCGCGTCGGGGCGCACGACGTAGCGCGCGGTCTCCGTGTCGATCGTCAACGGTTCCGCGAGCGCGGTGCTGCCGCCCCATACAAGTCCGAACGATACAAGTCCGAACAAGAGTCCAGCTAGCAAGGCCCTTGGGCGAGGCGTTCGCGGGCTTGGTCCGCGGGTTTCGGCGACAAAGTTGGACATCATGAGGGTTGAATCGGGGCTACCCTTGGTAGCAGGAAACGGGTCATTCCCGGGGTGGCTTAGCGACTATCGAGCTTCGTGTGGGTGTCTCGTAGTGGTTTGGCGCGCAGCGAGTCGGTGAGCTGCGCCAAACTCAGGCGCGCCGCTGCGTAATCTAGAGATGCCGCGCGAGGTCCCGCCCGAAACACGACGTCAACCTCATCCGGCAGGTCAGCAAGCGTGTGGCGGAAGGCCTCGCGTACCAAGCGCTTGACCCGGTTGCGCACGGGCGCTGAGCCCACGCGCTTCGAGACGACCAACCCCAGCCTCGCGCCCCGCCATGCGGCGCGTGTTGCTGCCGCGCGTGTTGCTTGAGCCCTCGCCGCGGCATCTTCTTGGGTCCCCTCACGCCCTTCGATTGACGGGCCCCTCGGGTGTACCAGGTGGCCTCCTGCGGTACCGGAGGCATCGGACAGCGCTTCTGCTGTATCGCCTCGGGAATCGAGCCTTTCCGCCGCCGGGCAGGTCGGCCCAACCGAGCGGCTGACCGCAACAGAGAGCCCAGATGCACCGTGTGCGATCGGCCCCGCGCTAGGAACCGGTACGGACTGCCCTGCGGGGAGCCTTCCCACGTCAGCGCCAAGCTGAGTGAGATCTGCGCTATCCGCACGCCTGCGCGACTGGGCCGACTGGGCCGACTGGGCCGACTCGCCTTCGCGCAAGCGGCGCGAGCGCGGGGCTTTGGCCGCGGGGCGCCTAGCGACGCACCACTCCCCGAACCCGAAGCGAACCCGGCGACCGTGCGTCAAGCACGCACGGTACTCCCAGCCCTTCAGGAGGTGGGCTGCTTTGGGAAAGCCAAGGGCTGGCAACATGCTCAAGGGCTACTTGCTGTAGATCGTCGAGGCCAAGCGCACGCGCCCCTTGCGGCGACGTGCCGCAAGAACTTTGCGGCCACCGGGGGTTTCCATCCGTGCCCTGAAGCCATGGGTGCGGATGCGTCGGATGCGATGAGGCTGATATGTGCGTTTCACGGACCGTCTCCAAAACCAGAAAAACCGCCCCAAATGAGCGGAAAGTTGCCCCGGTTGGGCGCGTCCGAGCGCGCCCCAAAAGGCTGCGCTCAAGTCTACACACTCACCGGCGGTGCGAAGATTAACCGGGAAAGCTAAGCCGCGCCAGCCCGCGCCAGAATAGATGCCTCTCGCCAGGCAGTGCCGGCCGCTGCGCGGGGCAGGAGGCGACCCTCAGCGGTGTCTCTTGGTAACGGTTCTCTTGGTAACGATGTCACTCAGCGCGTGGACGCCAGCGAGCGCTGCAACAACACGGCTTCGCTTTCCAGGCGGTCATGGTCGCGGTAGCTGAAGTAGCGGGTGGGTGTAATCACGAGGTGGTCGAGCAAACGCAAGCCTACCATCACAAACGCCTGTTCAAGCCAACGCGTGAGCTGATCGTCCTCCCGGCTGGGTTCGACGCTGCCACTCGGGTGGTTGTGGGCAGCGATGACGCTGGTGAAGTCGTGTTCAAGACAGCGCTTCAGCATGCGGGCGAGGTCGATGTCGCAATGGGCCTGCGTGCCGCGGCCCACCTCAAGGAGCGCCAGCGGCCGCATACGCTGGTCGAGTCCGAGCAGCCAGACGCACTCCACCTCGCTGAGCGCCGCCTGCGCGCGAAACTGGGCAAAGGCGGCTTCACTGGAAAGGATCGCGAGGGATTTGCGCGGCTGATGGCGCCACATGCTCTGGCCCAGTCGCCATGCGGCGCGCAGACGCGCCCGCTCGCTGGGCGAGACCTTGGCGCCGCGTTGGCAACGGCCCGCCGCCAGTTGGGCGATACACGCTGCAAGGCGGTGTTCGGGAAGCGCCTCAAGCAAAGTCTTGGCCCGCGCCAGGCGTTCCGTTGCCGGGCCATCGAGGAGGGCCGCAAGCGCCTCGGTGGCTTGCCGCCGCGGGCCTGAGCGCTCGAGGGTGGAGAGCGAAATGGGTCGCATGCCGCCCCTCTCGGCCGCGCCCCTCGCCCGGTCGCTAGAAGTGAGTCCTTTTCCCGAACGTATTCACTGCGGGGGCGGCAGCGCGAGGCGCGCTTCGTAGGCGACCGTCGCGCCGAGCACGTGGCGCACGTAGCGTCTCGTCTCCTGGTAGGGGATCGTTGCCGCGAAGCTGGCGGCATCGCCGTCGATAGGCCGGCGCTTGAGCCAGGCATCCACTCGG
>SLEO01000128.1 GCA_007124745.1 Myxococcales bacterium | reverse complement strand
GGAGGCAGCGCACGCGCGTGGTCGAGAAAGCCCCGGGGGTCTGCCTTCTTCATGCGGCCCCCGCGTTAAGGGTAGCCACCGGCGCGCCGAGCGCCGGCGGGTGGGAGACCTTGATGCGCGACGTGGCACTTGGCCTTACGCGAAGGAAACGCGCCGCCATGTCAGCATCCGCGAGCACGCGCTTGCCGCGAAGGCTGCCGGTGGCGGCGACGTGGCGTTCAAGCAGCGCGCGCAGCACCGTTACGTCGCTCTCCGTCAGCGGCTCGGCGACGACTTCGCCTGGGCTCATGCGGCCGTCCAGTTGCTCCTGGCGCAGCACGTAAGCGATGCCGCCGGTCATGCCGGCGCCGAAGTTGCGCCCGATGCGGCCGAGCACTACCACCTGGCCGCCGGTCATGTACTCGCAGCCGTGGTCGCCGAGGCCTTCCACCACCGCGTCCGCGCCGCTGTTGCGCACCGCAAAACGCTCGCCCGCCGCACCGGCCACGAAAAGCTGGCCGGACGTCGCGCCGTAAAGGGCGCAGTTGCCCAGCAGCACGGCGCGGAACTCCGCAGGTCCGCCATCGCCGCCGCCCAGCGCACTGAGGCCGAAGTCTTCGCCACGTGCGGCTGCACGCTCGCCGCCCACGAGTGACTCATTCGCGCGGACAACGCCCGTGTCACTCTGAGTGCTCGAGGTGCGCGCGGGCGCTCCGTTGCTTTGGGGCGTGTACATCACCGCTTCGGAGCGAGTCGCGTGTGCTTCCGTCGGCAGATGGGCGTAGCGCGCCTGGGCGGGCGGCCGCACCACCAAGGTGCCACCACAGAGGCCTTTACCGCAGCCATCGTTGGCTGGGCCGTCAAGCACGAGGCGCAGGCCCGCAGTCAGAAAGGCGCCGAAGCTCTGCCCTGCTGCGCCCTGAAGCTCCGCCACAAAGTCGCGGGACAAGGTGATTGCGCCCGTAGCCACCTGGTGAGAAAGGCGAGTGCCGATGGTGCGGTCACGGTTGGCGATGCTGCCTTGGTATGCCTCGCCCCGTGCCGCCGCTGCACAGAGCGCCGCGCTCAGCGGCGAGAGCCGGACGCTGCGCAAGGTGGTACGCCGGTCCTTGGCCCAGCCCCGGGCAGCCGGCTGGAGCAGGCCCTGCAGGTTGAGGTGGCGCAGCTTCGGGTGGGTGGCCAGGGCAGGGTTCGCCGCTAGGAGGTCTGCTCTGCCGACGGCATCTTCCAGCCGCTTGAGACCCAGCTCCGCGAGGATGGCGCGCACGCCTTCGGCCATGAAGGACATGAAGTTGATCACGTCCTCCGGTTGCCCGCGGAAGCGCGCCCGCAGCACGCTATCCTGCGTCGCCACGCCCACGGGGCAGGTGTTGAGATGGCAGACGCGCATCAAGACGCAGCCGCCTGCAATGAGCGCCGCCGTGCCGAAGCCAAACTCGTCAGCGCCAAGCAGCGCCGCCACTACGACATCCCGTGGCGTCTTGAGCTGGCCGTCGGCTTCAAGGCGCACCTCGCCGCGCAGGTCTTCCGCCACCAGCGTATGGTGGGCGTCGCTAAGCCCCAGTTCCCAGGGCAGCCCCGCGTGGGTAATCGACGAGAGCGGTGAAGCGCCCGTGCCGCCGGAATGGCCGCTGATGAGAATGCTGTCGGCGCCTGCTTTGGCCACGCCCGCCGCGATGGTGCCGACCCCCGCGCCGGCAACGAGTTTAACGGTGATGCGCGCCTGAGGACTCGCTGCTCGCAAGTCGTAGATGAGCTGGGCCAGCTCTTCGATGGAGTAGATGTCGTGGTGGGGCGGCGGCGAAATCAGCGCCGTGCCCGCCTTCGCGAAACGCAGCGTGGCGATGTAGGCGTCGACTTTGTGGCCGGGAAGTTGGCCGCCTTCGCCGGGTTTTGCGCCCTGGGAAATCTTGATCTGCACCTCTTCCGCCGCCGCGAGGTAGCCGATGGTCACCCCGAAACGCCCGGAGGCTACCTGCTTGATGGCGCTGCCCCGGTGCACGTCTTTGCTTTCGCGCTGGTAGCGCGCGGGGTCCTCGCCGCCTTCGCCGCTGTTCGACTTGCCGCCGATGCGGTTCATGGCGATGGCAAGGTTTTCGTGAGCCTCGCGAGAGAGCGAGCCCAGCGACATCGCGCCAGTCTTGAAGTGGCGGGCGATGTTGCTTGCGGGCTCGACTTCTTCGAGAGGCACAGCGGCCCCGCGAGCCTGAGGCAGCAGACAACCGCGGACGTTGAGGGGCGTTTCGGCGATGGCGTCCGCGCGCGCCGTGTAGCGCTCAAAGAGCGGCCGCTTGCCCGAGCGCACCGCGTGCTGCAGCAAGCCCACAAGTTCCGGCGTGTAGAGGTGCGGCTGGCCGTCGCGCCGCCAGCGGTAGTAGCCCCGATGCGCCAGGCCTTCGCGCCACGATTGCGCGCCTGCGGCGTAGTTCGCGCCCAGCGCCACGGTTTCGCTGATGCCGTCGACAAGGTCCGCAAGCGTCAGCGCCCCGAGCATCGCTGGCGTCCCCGGGAAGTACTGCTCGATGAGGCCTTCGCTGAGGCCGAGCGCTTCAAAGGCTTGGGCGCCGCGGTAGCTGTGCAGCGTCGAGATGCCGAGCTTGCTCATGATCTTGAGCAAGCCTTGGTCCACGGCTGCGGCGTAGCGGTCGCAGGCCGCTTCCCAGGGGCCGGTCACCTCGCCGCCCTCGCAGAGGTCCCCCGTCAGTTGCCACACCAGCCAGGGGTAGAGCGCCGTCGCCCCAAAGCCCAGCAGCACCGCGTGGTCGTGCACCTCGTGGGCATCGCCACACGCGACCACGAGGCCCGCGCGGTAGCGCAGCCCCGCCGCCACGAGCGCTTGGTGCACCGCCGAAGTTGCTAGCAACGACGGCAGCGGCGCCAGCGTGACGTCCTGCAGCGCCGCCTCAGCGTCTACTGGCAAGCGGTCGTCGAGCAAGATGACTTCCGTGCCCTGGCGCACCGCCGCGCAGGCGGCCTCGCTCAAGGTGCGCAGGGCCTGCTCAAGCCCCTGCGCGCCCCGCCGCACGTCGAAGTGCGCCGCCAGACGCGTCGTCCGCGGCCCCCGCTCCCCAAAGAGGCCCGCAAAGCCCGCGGGCGTAAGGCAGGGAGACGGCAACACCCACT
>SLEO01000015.1 GCA_007124745.1 Myxococcales bacterium | reverse complement strand
CGGTGACTAGCACCTGCTGACGAGATGACCCTAAGGTGCCGCTGAGCTCGCACGGGACGCGGCGCTTGATGACGGCGCCAGCGGGGCGCCCCGCACGAAAGGATGACAACGATGGCTAAAGCAACTTGGATGCGTACGGTGCTCGCAGAGTCGGCGACGGTGGAAGAAGTCGAGGGCAACCTTTATTTCCCCGAGGCGGCGCTCCATAAGGAGCACTTCAAAGCCAGCTCGCATACCTCTTTTTGCCCTTGGAAGGGCACGGCACACTACTATCACGTCGAGGTCGACGGCGAGCGGAATGAAAACGCAGCGTGGTACTACCCCGAACCCAAAGACGCGGCCAAGCGCATTCAGGGCCATATCGCTTTCTGGAAAGGCGTTGAGGTGTCCCGCTAGGGCGCGATTCGAAACGCCAGAGAGACAAAAACGCGTCATTTTAGCCATTCGACCCGGTCGTGCCCCCGGATAGGACGCTCCCCGGGAGCGTTGCGTTGTGCATCGCTTCTAGGGCAGACCAGCTTCAAGATGGTCGCGCTAGCCTGTGCCTTGAGTGTACTCGGCATGCTGCTTGGCCTGCTCAGCGCGCGGCGCTTCTTTGGGGCGCGGCACTACAGCGGTTCCTGATGGTTTCTCGAAAAACCAGGTACTATTGCCGACGCGAGGTGGAGCAACGCAATACCACGAGAGACAAAATACCAGCACTTAGCGCTAAGTGCTGGTATTTTGTCTCTCGTGGCAGACCACTTCATGAAGCTAAGGCGGCTATTTCAGGCCTATGGCACCCTGCACATGGCGGAAGCGCTCAAACTCGGCGCAAACCGAAAGGCGCTCTACGCCATGGTCGAGGCTGGCGAGCTTGAGCGTCTGTCGCGGGGCGTGTACCGACTTGCGAGCCTCCCCGAACTTGCGCAGGCGGACCTTGTCACGGTTGCCACGCGTGTGCCCAGTGGCGTGATTTGCCTGATATCGGCACTCGCCTTCCATGAACTCACCACGCAGGTGCCCCATGCGGTTGACGTTGCGCTGCCTAGAGGCGCTGAGCCCCCACGCATCGACTACCCCCCGGTCAACGTCTACTGGTTTTCGCCAAAACGCTTTTCCTGCGGCATCGAGCAACACACCGTCGATGGGGTCACGTTGGCCGTGTACAATCGCGAAAAAGCAGTTGTTGATGCGTTCATCTATCGCAACAAGCTTGGTCTCGACGTCGCCATCGAAGCCCTGCGGACCTGGCAACGAACGCGTGGTAGCTCGCCGGACGCGCTGCTCGAGTGCGCTCGCCGCTGCCGAATTGCGAGCGTGCTGCAGCCTTATCTCGAGGCGACACTGTGAGTAATCCCAAGCCGACGAATATTGCCGCGTCAATCATCGCTCGCCTCAAGAATCACGCGCGGCAGATGGGCCGACCGTTTCAAGAGGTGGCGCAATACTACGCACTCGAGCGCTTTCTCTACCGCCTCACCACGAGCGAGTACGCGGCGCGCTTTGTCTTAAAGGGAGCCTTGACCTTGCGCGTGTGGGGCGCCCCGACGGCAAGGCCCACCCGTGACATTGACCTTCTTGGCCGCATCGAGAATGACCCAGGTGCGCTCATGACGGCCTTCAAAACCGTTGCGGCGCTCGATGGTGCGGGCGACGGCATCATGTTCCCTGCAGCGACGTTTCGTACGGAACGCATTAAGGAAGACGCCGACTATGCCGGGGTGCGGGTACGCTTCCAAGCCAAGCTTGGCACCATGAACCTGCCGATGCAGATTGACATCGGATTTGGCGATGTGGTCACACCAATGCCCGAACTAGCTGATTTCCCAACAATCCTGGGTCACGCGGCACCACGTCTTACGATGTATCCGCTCCAAACGGTGGTGGCCGAGAAACTTGAAGCGATGGTGCGGCTGGGTACCCTAAACAGCCGCTTTAAGGACTTCTACGACATATGGTTGCTCGCACGGCACTTCGCGTTCGACGGCGCTAGTCTCGTAGCGGCCATTAGCGCGACATGTGCGCACCGAGGCACAGTCATCAGCGGCCGGCCCGCAGCGTTGACAGAGGCGTTCTACGATTCGCCACGGGCTACCAAGCAGTGGGCCGCCTTTGTCAGACGTACTGGCAGCGACGACATCCCCGACGCTTTTTCGCGCGTATGCACGCAACTGGCTGAGTTCCTCGTGCCACCACTCAGCGCCCTCGCTACACATCAACGCTTTGAGGCCAGTTGGTTGCCAGCGGGTTCGTGGCAGGAAATGTGAACGCGACACTGATAGGGCTCAAGCTACCGGCGGCCGCGCTATCTACCGGTTTCATCAGTTTCTCCGTGTCGATCCCCGCTGGGAGCGCACCTGGGTGTTCTACGTCGACCGCCCCGACCACGTCGATGTCTGGCGAGTGTTGCATTGCCAACGAGATATTCCTGAAAACCTCTCTAGGAGCTTTTCAAGACGTGTCGCTTTGAGACCGTTGCTTGCTGCCTGTCGACCGACGATGTGGAATCGTCGCGCGCCGGCGTTCGGCCTGGCGCTTCCGCGTACGTCCTTGAGCGCGTGCTCAATGCCGGCCGCGCTGGACTTCGATTCAAGTTGACTGAACATGTGTCTGACCGTCCGGAGTATGACGCGCTGTAGTCCGTTCCGCGGCGCCATCGAGCAGCATGTTGCAGCGGTTGCCATCGGACCATGCTGCACTTTTCGATAAACGACAGCCGCGGAGTCGGCCTTTGTTGCGCCGCAATCAGGGGATATTGGAGCGCAGGCGGGCGCCGCGGCTTGCACCTGCAAACGCAAGCGGCGCGTGTACGTGGGTAGTGTAGGTTGCCGCGCACTCGGTTCTCCGTGATTCAAAACCCTCCCTTGTATCTTAAGAAGCACGACCGAAGGGCGGGACGCTGTCTGGAAGGCACGCCTAAGCGTGAAAGCGGATAGGCGTGCAAACCACCCGGGAGACCGTATCTCCCTAGGGCCTCAATGAAGTGATTCACTGAAGCCCGTGTCCCAGCGAGGGTCCCCGGGATGGCAAGCACTGTGACCCTGAGCCCGAACCGCTGCCTGAACGCGAAAGCAGTTCGAATCATTGCAAGACAGGGCCGTGTTGCAGTCTGTACGCCGACTCT
>SLEO01000256.1 GCA_007124745.1 Myxococcales bacterium | reverse complement strand
GACGCCACCCGCTGACGCCACCGCGGGCCACGCACGCGGCCTAGCCTGTGTTGCGCATCCCGGCGGCGATGCCATGGACGGTGACGCGTCCAACACGCTTCCATTCCACCAGGTCGGCGGGAGGCTCTGCTGCCCTGAGTCGACGTAGGGCTTCAAGCTGAAGGTAGGACAGAGGGTCGACGTAGGGATTGCGGCGCCGGATCGACGCCTGCAGCCGCCGGTCGTGGTCGAGTAGAGCGGTCGAGTCGCTCAGGTTCAATACCTCAAGGCTGGTTTCGCGATACGCGTTGGCGATGCGTTCGAATACGCGGTGCGCGAGCGCCGCATCTTCGCAGAGCGCGGCATAGCGCCCGGCGATGCCCATATCGGCCTTGGCGAGCGTCATCGCGACGTTATCAATGATGTCCCGGAAGAACGCGGACCGCAGGTAGGCTTCTTGAAGGAACGCGCGGTCGTCGTCCTTGTCGAAAGACGCAAGCGCTGCGCCCACGCCATACCAACCTGTGATGACATGACGGGACTGTGCCCAAGCGAACACCCACGGGATGGCGCGCAGGTCCGCCAACCGTAGCGCGCCCTCCCGGCGCTTCGACGGCCGCGACGCGATATTCAAGCTGGTCACCTGGTCGAGCGGCGTCGCTTCAGCGTAGTAGACCAGCACTTCTGGGTCATCGATAAGGTCGCGGTAGGCGCGCAGGCTCGTCCCGGCCAGACGGGCAAGCAACTCGGATTCTTGCTGCCAGGGCGCAAATCGGTCGTGTTTGGACTCATGGTACGCTTTGAGCTGTGCGCCGACAGTCTGCTCGATGTAGCGCGTGGCGAGGTCGGATTCGGCAAAATGATAAGCGCGGACCTCGCCCTGTTCGGTGAACTTGACAGCGGCCGTAATCGTATCGCGGGGCATGGCGTCGATCGCGCGGTAAGTGGGGCCGCCGCCGCGTGAGACGGAACCACCGCGTCCATGAAACACACGCAGCGTGATGCCGTGGTCGCGAGAGAGGGCCACTGCTGCACGCTGGGCTTCGAGGACGCGGACGCGGCTCGCCAACATGCCGCCCTGCTTCATCGAATCCGAATAGCCCACAAGCAACTCCTGCACTTTGCCGCGCGTTTCGAGGTGCTGGACGTAGGCTGGATGTGTGTAGAGCGCGCCGAGAATCTCCCGCGCTCGGGCGAGGGTCGAAGGGTCCTCCAACAGGGGAACGATATCGATGCTGTCGCGAATCCCGAAGTGCGTCGCGAAGGTCAGCACCTCAATGACATCGACACTGCTTTCAGTCGTCGAAATCGCATAGGTCGGCAAGGCTGATGCCCCGAAACGCCGCTGCAGGTCCGCGATGGAAGCGAAACAGCTCAAGACGCGCTCCGTCTCGGGCGTCAGAGTTTCCCAGGATTCGGGCACCTTGAGGCGCTCTAGGGCGGCGAGCCGCTCAGCGTCGCTGCGCGTAGCGTAGTCCGGGTCACCGAGCAGCTCGGCGATGGCCCGCTGATGGGCGCGGGAATCCTCGCGTACATCGAGGGCGGCGAGGGAGAAGCCGAAGGCGCGCGCCCGGTAGATGAGGTCCAGCAGCAAGTCGTTGGGCAACGCCCGCGCACCGGTCGCCAGAAGTGTCTCCCGCAGCGCGATGAGGTCGTCCATGAACTCGCTCGCCGAGGCATAAGCCCCACCGCTTTCGCTGAGGGTGCGCTCAAGGCGGACGCGCATCAGTGTGACCACGTGACGCAAGGGTTCCTCGGGATTGCGGGCAGCCGCGCTGAGCGCCAGCTCCGGCAGTGCGTCTTCGGCACGCGCGCGTGCCGCGCTGAGCGCCGCGTGGTCACGCAGGCGACTCGCAGCCGCCGCGAGCGGGTCGATCAGCGCATCTAAGTCCTTCAAGTAGCGATCGATCGCAATAAAGCGCTGAAGCTCCAGCGTCTTCGCGGTGACTTCATCGGTCACGAAGGGATTGCCATCGCGGTCCGAGCCCATCCAGGAGCCGAAGCGCACAATCGGTGGCACTTCTAATGCATCGAGCGGCCCGTAGGCCTCGGACAACGCGTGGTGCAGACGCCGCTGTAGTTTCGGAATGACGTCGAGAAGCACGTGCCGGATGTACCAAAGCCCTGCCTTGACCTCGTCGAGCACGTCCGGCCGTTTCGCCCGCTCGGCTGCGTGCTGCCAAAGCGCCTCTATCGTGGCTTCGAGCCGCCGCTCAGCGCGGCGCGTCTCATTGGGTATGAGCTCGCGGCGGTCGAGGTCTTCGAGAACCTCACGGGCCTGCGCCAAGAGACGCTCGGTGGTCCGGCGTCGCGCTTCCGTCGGATGAGCCGTGAACACGAAGCAGATGTCGAGGTCGCGGATGTAGGCGATCATCTCTTCGAGGCTTACCCCCTGCTCCGCCAGCGATCTCACCAAGGCGAAGTAGGATTCTGCCAGGCTTTCCTCCCCCTGGGCGAGCGCGCGCTCGCGCAGTTCGCGGCTGTGCTGAATGTCTTCCGCGAGATTGATGAGCTGGAAATAGAGCGTGAAGGCGCGGCTGACGTCGAGTGCCTCGGCGCCGCCAAGGCCTCCCGTGATGCGGCTAAGCTTGCTTGCGGCATGCTCGCGCTCGGGGTCCGAATGCGCGCTGCGGGCCTGCTTGGCGGCGCTGCGCATCGATTCAACGGCCTCGAAGAGCGGCGCGCCGCCCTGCTGCTTGATGACCAAACCGAGCGTGTCACCGAGGAGTCGAATATCTTGGGAGAGGGTACGTTTGCTCATCGTCTACTCGTGTCCGTCGATGGCGCCAGCGTGGGGCCAGGAGGCTGCGCTAATCGCATACGTGCAGGGTGATCATTTTCGCGCAAGGCGCAACATCGATCTTGGAACTTGTCGCGCAAGCGCCTAGGCTCACGCCATGACACAGGTGTATCATGCGCCGTTTGCGGTGGGCCAGCCCTACGCGGTGGACCCGACCCGTGCCGAGGGCTGGCTGACGGAAGCACTCAGCCGTGGCGGCGACTACGCCGATTTGTTCTTCGAGTATAGCGCGAGTGGTGCGCTGGCGTTTGAAGATGGTCTGCTCAAGCACGCCGCGCGCAGTGTGGCGCTCGGCGTCGGCGTGCGGGTCGTGAAGGGCGACGCGACAGGTCTCG
>SLEO01000327.1 GCA_007124745.1 Myxococcales bacterium | reverse complement strand
GAGCTGCGCTTTGGCGTCGGCGCCGTCAATGATGTCGCCGTGGGCGAGGAGGACGCGCTTGAAATCGAGGTCGAGCAAAGTCCGGACGCTGCGGCGCATCGCGGCTTTGTCTTTCACCAGCACGCTAATGAGCCTGCTTTGGGCGAGCCGTCGATGGGTGCCCATCACCGTCAACACAAGCCAAGTCATCGCGCCTTCTGGATTGCGCATGTTGAAGACGAAGTCTGTCAGAATGAGCGTGCGGCTGTGCGCGTGAAAGAGCGCCACCTCACCGAGCGCGGGCGCGCCTTCGAGGTGCACGCCCTCGAGCCCTGTCGGAAGTCCTACGGGCAGCGTGTGGTCATGCCGCACGTCGGGGCGCTTGTTCGCAAGGCCGGGCGCCAGATGCACCGCCGCCCTGGGCCAACGCTGCGCTGCCGCTGCCAGGTAAAGATGATGGTAGCAGTTCGGCGCGATAAGATGCTGCACATCTCCCAGGTTGGCGACCTCCGCGGCGAGCGCATCGTCTAGCGCAATGGGCGAGACGATGGCCACGCCCCCTGCCGGCAGTGCCACTATCGTCGCCCTAAGCGGAAGCCGAACGCCCGGTGCCATTCGGATGTCAGCACCGATGCACCAGAGGCCGTCGTCAACTCGTTGCAGCCCACACACTTCTGCCATCGCACCGCATCCTAGGCGGCGCCGCTGACCCGGTGCAAGGCGATACGAAGGAAGGCGCTTCGCGTTAGCGGCCTTGTTCCAGGTGCGTCGTGACGTAGGACATCAGGAGCTGAAAATCCTGATTCATGAGGTCGGTTTCAGTTTCGAGCAGGTCCAGCATCAGTTTGCGCATACGCAGAGCCTCAAGCGTGTAGCTGCCACCAGAGCCCATGATGAGCCGCTCCATGGCAAGCTGTTGCTCCGCTGGCACCCCCGCAAGCAGGGCCGCCCATTGCGCACGAAGCGCCGCCTTGGGCTCTTTGGACCCGTCTCGGGGATGCTCAAGCAAGCGCCAAATAAACCCGCTAAAGCTTCCATCCCGTTCGCCCTGCCAGATAGCCCTTAAGACGTTATCTTGATGTTCGAGTTCTACCCGCGGCCCTTTGACCGTAAGCGCGGCCACGCCTAACGCGGCTGACCCGACGCCCCCAGTGATGCCAATGATCGGCACCGCTGGCGTGTCACGGTCCGCAAGCTCGACAATGCCCGCTGCAAGCGCCGCAGCCGCACCAAGACCGATGGACACAAGGGTCAAATGCTGTTCTTTCGTGCGCTCACGCTCGACGACGGCCGCCGTCAGGTCGCTCAGCGAGTCCTCAAGACAGTCGACATAGCCTTGCGCCGCGGAGATTTCTCCCTTCAAGCGCTGAAGCGCCACCAGCATCGCGGCGTCGCCTGCGGACATGGGCAACCGCGCGGCGCGAACGACGCGTAGGACATGAGGGGGCACTTCGCTCGAATCCGGGAACAGGTGCGTTTCGGCAGGGTCGTCTGAGTCCTCAGCCTCCTCTTGGCTCGCTTTCAGTTCGCTTGACGGCATGCACCTGCGTGCCTCCTGTCGCGAAGCGAGATGAGAGGGCTCGAGCGTTCCCGCGCAGCCCAGCCAGGCAAAAGTAGCTACGAACAGCCCGCTTGCTCGGACCACCCCGGGTCTCGTGACGCGGGTGGGGAGGCATCTAGCTGCGGCAAAAGACGGCTTGTGCTGTCGGCACGCAGCTTGGATACGGGCCAAGTGTTCGTTGCTAGACTTGCCCGGACCGGCTCGCCCGCTGATGCGCGCGCCGCTGATAGGGCCTTGGAGTGGGTTGAGAGGTTCCATGCGTTCGCGCTTCCGACTTCGAGCGCCGGGAGCTTTTACGCACACCTCTACGGCGCCGATTTGTACGGCATCGTAGGAGTCATTGGCGGCCAACTGTTACCGCTGTTATCGGCGGACTCCACCGCCATCATTGTTTATTTGCAGTCGCATTTTTAGGGGAGCGGACGTTGATTGTCAACAGATCCGACCGTCGCAAGCACGGGTGCGCCGGGGCTTTCGGACCTCAAGAAGGCGCTCGCTAATTTGACCTCGGCAACCCATCGAGCCCTGAGACATCACCTCTCGATCGGGACTCCCTCCTTCCTGCGCGGCGACGCGGCTCAGGCGAGGACCTGGGTGAGGACTTCCTTAAGGTTGGCCGAGAGGGCGGGCCCGGAGGCTGCGGCTTCTAGGAGTGGCTCGACAGCCTTGCGTACTTGGGTTGCGCTCGCTTCGGGGAGGCGGGGGAGGACGCTGAAGGTGGTGGCGAGGCGGGAGGCCATGATGGGGTTGAAGGCGTCGACTTCGCGGATGACCTCCGCGAGCAGCGCGTAGCCTGAGCCGCTTTCGTGGTGGAAGCCGGCGAGGTTGCGGGTGAAGGCACCGTAGAGGGCGCGAAGGCGGTTGGGGTTTTGGCGGTCGAAAGCTGGGTCGGCCGCTAGCTCGCGAATGCGGGCGGCATCCGTGCTGCGGTCTACCGCCTGCACCGAGAACCACTTGTTGAGCACGAGGGTCTCGTTGGCAAAGGTCGCTCGAAAGTCGGCATTGGCCGCATCGAGTAGAGATGCCTGCGCTGTTTGGCGCAGCGGCAGCAAAGCGATGAGCCCGCCGAGGCGCTCCGTCATGGTCGCACCCTCCTTTGCGGCCGCCGCGGCGTAGTCGATGGCCCAACGCGCACCACCCGTCACTCCCAAGGACACCAGGACGTTGAGCAGCGCGCGTGCGCCGCGGCCCTCCGCGCCACTGGCCGCGACATCGCCTCTCAACGTCTGAGCCAGCGCCTCAATCGGGCCGGCAAAGTCCCGGGCCATGGTTTCAAGCAGGTCCTGGCGCGCCGCGTGAATCTCAGCGATGGCGTAGACATCAAGGGATTCGTTGAGCTGCTTTTCGCTCGGTAGCCTTAGGGCTTCGGCGGCCCACAGCCGGGAGCTTCGCCCTGCGGCGACGTCAGCGAGTACCGCGCCTATGGCCTCGAGCACGCCGGCTCGTGCCGCGGCGGCCGCATCGGCGTCGCCGTCTGCAACGACGGCCGTTAGCGCGACGGTCGCGAGCTGTTGCAGCGCATCCCAGCGGTTGAATGCATCGCTGTCGTGCTTCGCGAGGGTGACCTTTAGGTCCGTTGGCAGGTCTGCTT
>SLEO01000222.1 GCA_007124745.1 Myxococcales bacterium | reverse complement strand
GTCGATGACCCCCGCGAGTGCTGCTTCTAGACCGGCTGCCATAGGCCTCAGTCTAGAGCCAACCCGAACGCAAAGCACGCCGCAGCCCGTGAATCATCAACCCGCACCGCAAGAAGGTCGCGCAGACATGGAAACCCAAGACCTCCCCGACCTTCTGCACAGCTTTTCGGCCACCACCCACAGCCGACCCCAACGGGGCGAGCTTAAGTGGTCCGCTTCAACGCGCTTGGGCTCGCAGCGAGATTGCGCTGAGACGGAAAGCGCAGCTTACCGGGGGGAGGCGTGGGACGTTGAACCTGAAGGCGCCCGACCACGGACTGCGCGCACACATGGTTGGCGTCTCGCGAGCGTTCTGTGCCTATTCGCGGCGCTGAGCCCCGCCTGCTCTCGCGACCGCTCACCAAGCCGCCCAGCGTTAAGCGACACTTGCACGGAAGAGGGCGCACGTTGCCAGGTGCGCCCGGGCGTTTTGGGTGTCTGCACCGCTACCACCATGGCCGGCTGCAACGACCCAAGCTGCCTACGCTGCGCCTCGCAACACTGATACCCACTTAGCCGCTCAGGTTCGGTGATGGTGCCGTCGCCAGGGGCGCAGAGCGACCGATCCATCACACGGCAAGGAGAGCCGAGAGTCGCCGGTGCCTAGCGGTTCATTGGCGTACCCGGCTGGGACTGGGCGCCTCCTGCTCCCGGCGCGGTGCGACCACTATTGTTAGTGTTCGTACCTCTGTTGGTGTCGCTGTTTGTGCCTCTATTCGAGTTCTGGTTAGCGTTGTTGTTGCCGTTTGTATTCCGGCCGCCGCCGAATACGTCGCGATTCGAGTTAAGGCCACTGGGGCCACTGGGGCCGCCGTTGCCGCCAGCGCCAGCGCCAGCGCCTCCACGAGAACCCCCGTTGCGGCCTCCCGAGTTATCGCTGTTGGTGTTCGGTTGACAAGCCGACGCGAGCACGATTGTGAGGGGAAGGAAAAAGGTGAGTATGGGTCGATGCATAAGGCGTCCTTCTGTTTGCGCTCAGCGCGCGGAGATTTGGTTAGCGAGACCTTGCTTTGCAGCTTTCGAACCAATCTTTTTCACTATTAAATACAGACGCTTGCCTCACTTTCGCCAGCACAACGGAAGCGAACACCATCATTTTGAAGCATGCGCCTACTCAGAAGATGCGCGTTGTGGGGGCCTGATGCTCAGAATCCCGAGCCCGGAAACCTACGACTCACACAGAGTGCTGATGGCCGATGGCGAGCATGCTGGGGCGAGGCAGTTTCGACGCGCACGTGTATACCCTGCGCGGGGACCGCGGAGAGCGATGCGTGGCGGGGATGGTCTTCGGGCACTTCGGCACGCGCTAAGGTGTGCGCTAGGGAGATGAGAAACTATGAAGATGGGAAGAAACGACCCGTGCCACTGCGGCTCGAGTCAGAAGTACAAGAAGTGTTGCGCCGCGAAAGATGACGCTGCGCGCGCCGCTGAAGTGGCCGCTCAGGCGGCGGAGCGAGCCGCCGAAGCAGCGTCGGAGCCTGAAGCCAGCGCGCTGGCGAACGCTAAACCGTCCGTAAAGCGCGACAAAATGCGGCCGATGCCGGGTAACGCGCCCCTCAAGCCTCACAAGGGGGCACCGCCGCCCGCGCCGGCGATGGTGCGGAAGCACGCCGTGTGACGGTGCGCCGCGCACGATGACTGATCCGTGACTTGTCCCCAAGATACACCGCGTGCACATGGCACCGCAGGCCGTAGTGTTCTGAGGGCGGTGTCCTAAGGGCGCTGCTCGAGTGGCTGTTCCCGAACCATCGCAGCTACGGTTCGAAGGCGGTGGCGGCTTGCGTTGCTTGCGGCGTGCTCTCGGCGCCGCGATAGCCGTACGTGCTGCGCCTCCACTTCCAGTCGCTCGCAAGCGACCTTGCCCTAACGCGGATGACCGTCTCGGCCGTCTAGGGCTGGGCGACGCTGACCGCGGCAGCAGCGTTGCACTGGGTCGGGCGGCTCGCGGACCGCTTCCGCTCCCGGGTCTATCTTGGTCTTGTAGCTGCGGGCCCTGGGCCTCCGGGAGTAACAGCAGGCACCAGCGCCGGACATCAAACGCTTGGAACGCCTTGGACGGAGTTTCCTGCGTTGGGTTGGGCGTTGTTGTCGGGGGCGGGGGTCTGCGCGGGGCGGGGCCGGCACATGAGCCAGTGGTTGGTAAGCGTAGGCTTGGTGGCGCCTGGTTCGAAGGCGACGGTGTGGCCGCTAGCTTGGGCGGCCGTGACTAGGCGTTCGTTAAATGAGCAGCCGGCCCAGACGACAGCGGGTTTCTGGCTGGTAGTGTTTCCCGAGCTGCGCCTGCCGACGGCTAGGCAGCTGTGGGGCGTCCAGTGGTTGTGCATTGGGTCGAGCATGTTGGTCATCTGAAGACTGTTCAGCGCCTCCTTAGGCGGCATGCGTTCGACACTGGCGACCTTACTCGGGTCACCGCTGGGGTAGTAGAGGATGAAGGCTTCGTGGCCCTCATCCTTGCCCCCTTTGAGGGTGAGGTGGTGGTACCAGCGCGCGTCGTCGGGCGAGGCGCCGGAAGTCAAAAAGCCCGCGTAGCACCCTTTGTCCTCCACTTTCGGCGCTAGGGTGAAGCGCGCTACCAGAAGCTGAAAGCCGCGGGGCCCTGGCCCCATCACGTAAACCCTTGTTGGTTTGTCAGGGCGGTCGAAATAGACGAAAGCGTCGGTGTGTTCCGGTCGCCCTGTGCGCGGGACCTCGGGCTCCTCGCAAGATTTTGGGCTCTTGCGCGCGTCTTCATGGACACAGTAGGCTGCCAGAATACCGGAGCCGGCGTTGTTGGCCCGTACGGCCTTGTCCCTTTTCAAAACCGCATCCATTTCCTGCAATAGCTTTGACAGCGCTTCGCTATCTGAATCGGTTGGGGCGATACGTGCTGCAGGAGGCGGGGCGGGCGCGTTGGCCGCAGTATCCTCTGCGTTCGCGCCGGTGAGGGTGCCGTTGGCCGTTTCCGCTTCAAGGTCGTTCAGTTCAGCTGCCCCATTCCGAACATCCGAAACGAGCTGTCCAGCTCTCGCGTGTTCTGTCTTCACTGAGACGTCATCTACGTAGCCTTCGACATCCGCCTGGCAGGCTGGCATGAGCGCCGTGAAGCTAAGGACCAGCCCCGCTG
>SLEO01000229.1 GCA_007124745.1 Myxococcales bacterium | reverse complement strand
TGTTCGGTTGAGGGTCTGAGGCGAGCGCGCCCACAGCCAAAAACCGCAGCGAACTTAAGGAACGCGCGGGATTTTTTGCGAGGACGTAAGCCGGCTCAGGCCCTTAACCGGACACGCATGCTCCCAGCCCATGCGCGTGACTCCGGCGGCTTCGAGCCAAGCATCAAATCAGGGTTCCGGTGGGCGCGCAGATCGAAACGCCAGCGCCTACGATAGCCAGCCCTTGGGTGTCAATGTCAACACGCTCGGCCGTCACAGAACTGCCCCGGCGGATATCGGCCGCAGGGATGCGGTAGATCGACGATGCCGCTGCCTGCGCTGGCTTCCAGAAAAAGTAAATCCAACCGTCCCAGTTCGCGAACGCCCAAGTCAAAATGCCCTCACCCACTGATGGCTCGAGACCAAGCAGCGTCTGTTCAGCGATGACGGAAAAGCTAGCGGGTGCGACTTCGAGTACCCGTGATTCTGGGGAGGATCTCGGCGGCGCAAACACAAATAGGCGACCGGCGCGATTGCCCGTAATCTCCGGGTGGCCGCCGATGCTGGCTGCATCTGATGGCGAGAAGGCTTCCGTCTCGGGGTCGATATAGCCGGGCAATCCAATTTCGCCGCCACCCTCGCTGCTCCCGAGCGTGTACACACGCTCCCGTCCGGTCGCGGGGTCAAGGGAGAACGCCAGCGTCGTGAAGCCTCGGCCAGCGGCTATGCGGGCGTCGTTGTCGGCCGCTGAAGTCGCGCGACATTCGAGCGTGTCGATCTCCACGCGGTAGATGCGCTGGTCCGTGTAGCTAACCCAGGCTTCACCATCCTGGCTCACAGACATCGCGTAGGGCGTCGCCGCAAGGTCCTCTCGGGGACACTCGGGCTCGCCCAAGACCTCAAGGCTCGGTACGTCCGGGCGGAAGCGCACCAGCCGGTAGTTGATGTCGATGAGGTAAATCCACTGTGAACCTGCCGCACAAACCGATGGTCGCGACGGGTCGGTGACGCCGGGACCCGGCTCAATCGGCTCAACCGGATCCGTTCCTTCGTCGATAGGCGTCAACCCGTCTATCGGCGAATCCGTCTCGGAGCTGCAGGCACCCATTCCCCACAACACAACGCTCAAGGCAACGCTCACGGGAACGACGCGGCCTAGGGAGCCAAGGGTGGCGGGCGAAGACAGTGCCCATGCACGCCATCGCGAGTGGGGCGAAAAAGCTGATTCCTGGCGCGGGCTGAATGTTGGTCGCGTACGTTTCATGATGTTTCCGTGGGCTGCGCGTCTAGCACCCCGAGCACGCCGTGCGGCAAAACGCGCGGAGACGGGCGGTCAGCGCAGACTCCCTCGGACTTGCAAACGCTAGGCCCTTCTTTCCAGCGCACAACGCGTGAATAGACGTACATCGGACGCCCATGTCGGTGATTTCCCCACCGTAAGAAGACACGCAAGCCCTTGGTTTATCTGGGTTAGGCGGCACGTTGGCTTGGACCGCGCAACCCCTTCGACCGGTTCCGTCGCCGCAGGGGCCGTAACCCCCGAGCGGCGCATGCGCGGACGAAGTGGCTACCGACCAAGCCGTCTCACCCTCGCGAGACCCCACTTCGCTTCAACCCTTCACGAGAGAGGGCAGAGACCGAAAGCCCTCTTGAGTCTCGCTCGACAATCGGCAAGCCTTAAGAAACATGGTTGGGAGGAACATCATCGGAGGGCGGATTTGCTTTCCGCGGCCAAAGGCTCTTCATGGCTGCGGCGGGTATCCTGGCGCCTTGTTTGCTGAACCGTCGCACTTACCGCGCGTGCCGGGTCAAGCAAGAGGCTGCGGCGCCACATCCGCAGGGCTGGGGCCGCAGCGAGACCCGTATCATCCCGCGTGGCTCATGGCGGTTACCCTCACCGGGATCTGCTCGCTGTTGTGCCCGTCACATCTGATGGCGGACGTAGGGACCTACTACCCCGGGCTGGATGAGAACGAGCCCGATCGCTGCCTTCCGCCTGCACGCATTGACAGCGGGGATGATGCGCCCGACGAAGACCTGGACACCCTAGATCGTTGCCTCGACGACACCACCATTGATGGCAACAACCTGATATGTGAAAACGGCAACGAAGAGATCGTCCCGCTTGGTGAGCTCTGCTGGCTTCGGAGTAACGAGGTATTTTCGGAGGTGATCGACGGGGTGACCCGAGACCAATGCATTGTTGCCGAAGACGACGACGCTGGGTCAAGAGCGCCGGAGGAAGACTTTGACCCGACATGGGTGGACAGCGTGTGCTGCGCCCAGGATTCAAGCTGCCAGCGGCTTCTAAACGCTGACGATGCAACCTGCATTCGGGTGGTCAACGCCCCGGAGAACCAGGACGGTGACCTCGGCTTTTGCGATACGCCCAAGCGCCTTGGTCCCTGCCGCAATGCGGATGGAACCATCGACAGCGCGCAGCTACGGCGTTGTTTCACGCGAGAGGACGATGACGGCAACCTCGAACGCACAAGGCTAGCGGATGGCGACTGCGACCGAGACGGCGTCCCTAATCGCGAAGACTGCGCGCTGTGTGATCCAGCAGTGACCGCGCGGCGAGGATCGGAGGAGTGCGCGGCGACGACCAGCGACGCGCCTGTACCCGGCTCCGACGAAAACCCCTTAGACCCGTCACAGCCAGAGGATGTACCGCTCATCACGTCGGAAGACCCGGGCTTCCGCGGTGGCGGAGGATGCACCCTCGGAACCGGCATGGGGGCTACCGGCTGGGCGCTGCTCCTCCCTTTGCTCGCTCGGCGACGCCAGCGCTACGCGGGAACCGCACCTCGCTGACGGCAACCCGGCGAGGCCGACTCGGCCCGGGTTACCTCAGGACGAACAGCTCAAAACCGAGTACAGCGGCTTGTTACGGGCCCAATCCGGGCGCTTCTCGGCGAAACGCTCCGCACCGGTCTGCTTGTCGTAGGGCTGTTTCAGAACGCGCATCAGCGCTTCGAGAGATGACGAATCTCCCGCTTCGACTTCGTTGCTGATTTCCTGGAGCAGGTAGTTGCGGGGCACGTAGAGCGGGTTGACACGGTGCATGCGTTCCCGGCGCGCGCTGTCGCTCAGGGACGCGCGGCGGACGCGTTCAGCGTAGCGGCCGAGCCAGGCCGCGAGTGCTGCCTCGTAACGCGAGGCGT
>SLEO01000004.1 GCA_007124745.1 Myxococcales bacterium | reverse complement strand
GTCCTGTGGAGAGAGGCGAGGGATGAGAGTTAAGATCCTGGGCACCGGTTGTGCGAAGTGTAACAAGCTCTACGCCGAGGCGGAGAAGGCCATCGCTGATTCGGGTGTGGCGGCTGAACTCGAGAAGGTCGAGACCTTGGATGAGATCATGCGCTACGCCGTACTGATGACACCCGCGCTCGTCATCGAAGACACGGTGAAGGCAAGTGGCCGGCTGGTTCCCGCAGCGGAGATTGTTGGCTGGCTTCGGGCAGCCGCGCCGGGGTGTCCATGAGGCGAATCAGATGCAATTACGCGTTTGACTTAACGCCAGCCTACGTCCCGGCGCCGCAAGCGTTCAAGAGGCCAAGATAGCGAAAACGCTGCGGGAGAGAGCCGCGTGGGTGGTGGGCCCCGACTTGCCGGCTTTAGTACACCTGAGGGGCAGAGTGGGGGAGAGGCGTTCGGGATGCACTCCCGAAAATCCGGGGGCATGCGTGTAACATGCCTCCCTGAACACAGTTGCCCCACGCTGGGTGTGTGTTGCTGAGGAGACGGCTTAGGTGTTCGACAGCTTTATTGCCAATGCCGGCGAGTACATTCACACCAGCCCGTGGCTGGCGCTGGTTGCGATCTTCGTCGGGGGGGCGCTTACCGCGTCCAATCCCTGCGTGCTTGCCATGATTCCACTGATGATGGGCTTCACCCTGGGGCGTCAGGATAAGCAGCCTTCCGTGTTAAGGGCGTTCTTCTTCTCGCTCGTCTTCGTCTTTGGCCTTGCAGTCACCTTCACCATTCTCGGTATGGGCGCGGCCCTTGCCGGTCAGATGTATGGCGACGTGGCCGGCGCCTGGAACTGGGTGGTGGCCGCCGTGTGCGGCGTCATGGGCCTGCATTTAATGGGTGTTTTTGCTGTGCCCCTGCCGAGCTTTGGAGGCTTTCTGCAGCCCAAGCTTCGCGGACTGCTCGGCGCTTTGGTGTTGGGACTTCTTTTTGGGGTCGTATCCGCGCCCTGCGCAGCGCCTATCCTGGTGGTGTTGCTCACCTACCTCGCGGGTTCGGGCGCCTCGGTCCCCTGGGGCGCGACTCTGTTGCTCGTTTACGCCCTCGGTCACAGCGTGCTTATCCTACTTGCGGGCACGTCGATGGGGGCCGCGCGCAAGCTGATTGAGAACACTCAGGCCACGCGAATGCTTACCTGGTCGCGTAAGGTCGCTGGGCTCGTAGTCATTCTCGTTGGCGCGTTCTTCGCCTATCAGGGGCTACACTAAGGGAGGTCACACTATGCGCATCAATCCACGACCGCAGGAGAGCGCCTTCGAGCGCGCGCAAGCTTACGTAGCTGGCGTTACCGCGTTGGGCGCATCGTCGCCGGGCGCCATGCGCTGGACGTCGGCGCTCAGGCAACACGGACGCACGCGTCCCCCGATATACGCAGCGCTGACTATTTGCCTCTTCGCGTCTGTACCGCTGGGTGTCGGCTGTGACAGCTCCGCCAATGCCGCAGCCTCTAAGGGCGCGACGTCAGAGACAGGCGTTGTCGAAGGTGTGCGAGGCGACGCAGACGTGAAACCTGTAGAACCTGCGCAAGTTGCGGAGGTGGCAAGCGCTAGCGCCGTCGCTAAGGTCGTGTTCGTAGGTCAGGAGAAGGCCTGCAACTGCACGCGTGAACGCGTCGATGCGGCTTGGGCCGCGCTGAGCGAAGCGCTCGGCACCCCGCCCAAGGTGCCTGTACAGCGCCTCCAGCTCGACACGCAGGAAGCGCAAGTCGAGCCCTACCGGAAGCAGAAACCGGTTTTTGCGTTGCCGGGCCTTTATTTCGTCGATGGCCAAGGGCAAGTGTTGGAGCTGTTACAGGGGAAGGTAAAACCGGAACAGATTAACGCTGCCCTAAAGCGCCCCTAGCCAAGTTGGGAATCGAAAGGGCGACCGCAGACTGCGCCTTAGCGAACGCGCGCAACCGCGGCGCCAACACGCCTAGTCCGATCCCAGGCGGATGCTTACGCGTAGGCCGCGCACGAGGGGGCGCTGCTCGAACCTTTCGTGCTAGGAAAACGAATGCAGAAGCGGGGGCTTGTCCTGGTGGCGACGTTGGTGTTGGGTGCCGGAGCGGTGGCGTTCTGGTTGAACGGCCGGCAGCCGGACCCCGAGGTGAGCGGTCTGCAGGCCACCTCGCCTATCGATTACGATGACCCTGGAGCCTGTGCCCCCTGCCACGCCGCTGTGGTCGCGGAGTGGCGCGAAAGCATGCACAGCCGCGCCCACGAAAGCCGGGACCCCATCTTCGCCGCTTTGCGTGCCGTCCGTATCGAGCGGGGTGGCGAGGCTGTCGCCGACGAATGCGCGAGTTGTCACTATCCGAGGGATGCGCGCCGGACGCGGCCCGTCGTCGCGGAGCAGGGCGTCTCCTGCGCAAGCTGCCATCTCGTGACGGCGGTCGACCGTGAAAAGGGTGCGGGCCACCTCGCCCTTTCCTGGTCTGAGGGGGTGATGGCTGGGCCCCATGATATCGCGCCCCGCACCGCTGCTGTGCATGGCACGGGCCCGGCGCCTGACTTCATGAAAGCCGGCTCCGAGCTCTGTCTTGCCTGTCATCACGCTGCGCAGAACCCGCAGGGTGTGCCGACGTGCACCACCGGGCTTGAGTGGGCCGCCGCGGCCGAGCCCCCGCGCTGCGTCGAGTGCCACATGCCCAACGAAGAGGGACCAAGTGGGGCGGTATCACAGGGGCGCGGCACGCATCGCTCGCATCGCTTTCCCGGTCCGCACCGTTCGTGGTACCAGGACGACCCCTCATTTGCGGCTCAAGGCGTGGGGCTCACGGTTGCCTTCGAGGGTGATAGAGCCAACGTCATACTCGAGAATCGAACCTCCCACGGGTTCCCTTCGGGCTTTCCTGGACGTCTCGCGACCGTACAAGTGCAGGGTCTCGACGCTCAGGGCGCTGTAGTTTGGCAGGATGCTAAGCTCACACAGCTCGGAAAGCGCTACGTGAACGCCGAAGGGGAGACGGTACCCCCGCCCTTCGGGACGCGCCTCGCCGAAGACACACGCCTCAAGCCAGGCGAGACACGGAGGCTCGCGACCCCGAACCTGCCGCTTGCGGTTACGCGCCTTGATGTTGCGCTTCGTTTCGCATTGCTACCGCCCGCGATGGCTGAAAAGCTC
>SLEO01000371.1 GCA_007124745.1 Myxococcales bacterium | reverse complement strand
CGCTCTCTCCTGCGCCGATCCCGCCCGCCGCGCATCCGAACGCAGGTAACAAGGCGATTGTCAACCTGGTAACGCCAACTAGACTAATCATCGGGCAGAACTCTCCATAAGCCGCTCGTTCCGCCGAGCACATTCAACTCAGTCCCATGCTGCATGCCCTGAATCACTCAATTCCACTCCGCCCGAAAGCATGCCTTGTTCTCAATGAGATCTTGGATCGCATCACGCACGTTGCTAACCTCGCTGCGCTGAATCGTTACCCGGCCATTGTGCTGCGCAAGTTCAACGGTACACCTTTCGAGGTCGCACGAATCCAGCGTGCTGTTTATCGCTACAATAAGTGCTGGCCAGGAGGCGAAAGCGCCAGCGCAAGCGCGCCGACGAGCCTCGTCTTCGCTACTTCCGCCTCTCGCAATGTACTGGGCATAAAGGACAATCCCCGTAAGCCGCGCAACCGCAACAGAAAATGGCTGATGCACGTCACCAGGAAGAGCGATAGGAAAGATACATTGCGCGCTCTCGAGAGGCAGGGTTGAGTCCGGCTCCTCAGCGGCGTTCCCAGCTTCTTCGAACTGAGCGCGTGTCAACGTACCAAAGAGGACGTTCGGGCACACGAATGAGTCTTTTGCTCCGCTCAGCGACACACTGAGCCAGCGTGATGCCAGCTCCATTCGCGCAAGCTCTCGATCGCTTAGGTTGGGGTTGTACACGTAGTCGACCAGACGCCCGACGTTGAGAGTTTGTTTCTCAGAGGGTTCAACGTTTTTGTCGAGGTTGTCAGTTGAGGTCGCAGCGCATCCGATACATGCCGTTAAATGTAAAGTCAGCGCATGCGCGAAAGCGAGTCCGCTGCGTCTTCGGTAGTCGCGGGACGTGTCCGTCATTGCGTGGTCGCAAGGATAGCGCACAAACAATAGACTACTAGCTTTGAAACAAACATTTAACCGTAGCCAGCACGTGCTGCTCATGAACGAGGACTAAGTTGGGTTGTGCGCACAACAACCGAATGCATGGCAACGGTTCAGGGGGGGGCATTTTGCTAAAATGCCCCCCCCCCTGAAGGGTTACAAGTGACCTAAAGCTGCGTGTGGGGCATCGACGCCCATTTCTCTTGCTTGCGGCTTTGACGCTCCCCAGACCCCGTGAACGCATTCAACGCATAGTTCACGGCAGGTCGCGAGAATGTGCTGCCAGTCCGATGCGTGAAGGATGTGCCCGTTCGAATGTTTAGCAGACGGAAAAGGAGAAATCGTGGGACTGCCGTAACAGGATTAGGGCGTGGCATGAGCGTCGATACATATCCGTGCACTAGGTCGAGTGTGAGTATCGGCCGGATGGCGTGGGCAGGTGGCGTGAATTGAGGCTTCACTGTAGACCCATGTTCATGTCGCCTGCCCCTCTCAAGGACCTTGCGCCGGAACGGTTGGCGGCGCTCGAAGGGCTTGCCTTCGATGTCGACGATACGCTGACCAGCCACGGCAAGCTCACGCCCGCTGCGTATGCGGCGCTAGGCGCCTTGGTGGAGGCAGGTGTTGCGCTGGTGGCGGTCACCGGCCGGCCCCTCGGTTTTGCCGAGGTTTGGTTTGGTCAGTGGCCTCTGGTGGGCGCGGTGGGCGAGAACGGTGCGGGGTACTTCTGGCGTCAGCTAGCGGATACAGCCCTTACTGTCAGCAAGGGTGAGCCGCCTTCTTTTACGGTGAGCGGAGTCCATTCGGCGGCTGCGCTTGATGTGCACGGCGCGGATGGTTGGGCGACCAGACGCACTCAGCTCATGGACGAGGCTCTGGCGCGCTTTCCAGGATTAGCGCTCACGCGCGACAGCTGGGCGCGCCGCATCGATATCGCTTTTGATATCGGTGAGTTCGTGCATGTGCCCCTCTCGGAACAAGCAGCGCTTTCCCAATGGCTCCAAGACCAGGGGCTCGAGGTTGTCACATCGAGCATTCACCTGCATGGTCAGCCGCCGGGTGCGGGCGGCCCCTTCAACAAGGCGACCGGCTTCATCCACTGGCACGAGGCTGCGCAAGGTAGGCCCGTATCATGGGATAGATGGGCGTTCATCGGCGACAGCCCCAATGACGCCGCCGCCTTCGCCGCATTTCCCCTTTCTGTGGGCGTTGCCAACGTGGCGGCGTGCTTGCCGAAGCTGCCGCAGGCGCCGGCCTTCATCACAGAAGCCGAGGCAGGCGCAGGCTTTTGTGAACTTGCAGCGGCTATCCTGACGGCGAAGGGTCGGGGTTAGACCGTGCATCCACGCAAGGCTGAGCTCAGTGCTTCCCAAGGTGCTGAAGGTGCGTCGAGTCAAGCCGCCTCCGCCTCACGTCAGGATGCAGCCGCGCTCGCTCACTACCAGAGCGGCGCCTACTACGAACGACGCTACCGTCACCTGACCGCAGACCGGCGGTTTTATGCGGCGCTATGCCGACAAACCGGCGGTCCGGTGCTCGAACTCGGCTGCGGTACCGGCCGCATCAGCCGGGCCCTCTCCGCGGCTGGGCTCGATGTCATCGGCGTCGACTTCGCAGAGCCGATGCTCGCCGAAGCGCGGTCTAGGAATCGGCCTTCGGGAGCGAGCGCAGGTATCGACTACCGTCAGGGCGACATCCGTACCCTGCGTCTGCGTCGCCGCTTTCCGACGGTCATCGCGCCCTTTAACGTCTTCATGCACCTTGAGACACCAGGTGCGATGCAGGCTGCACTCGCCACCGTGCGGGCGCACCTCGCGCCCGGCGGCGCATTCCTTTTCGACGTGTTGATGCCTCCCCTCGCACAGCTCGCTTTTCCACCGGGCAAAGTGCTTCGCGGCCGCCCATGCTTAAGCCCCGCCGGGCAGAAGCTCGCCTACGAAGAAGCGTTTTCCTACGACCCGCTGACGCAGCTGCAGCACATAGAAGCGCGCTTCGTAGACCCCGAAAGTCGCCGAGTGCGCGAAACCTTGACGCTCCAGCACCGCATCTGGTTTCCGCAGGAGCTCGCCTTCCACTTCGAGACTGCGCATCTAGCGACGCAAGGCGCCTTCGGTGACTTCGACGGCGCTCCCCTCGACACAGACAGCCCCCACCAAATCTACCTGCTCACCCCCGCCTGATCGCGTGCCGTCCGTTTGGGGCGCCAGCGCGCAGTGGGCTTGCCGTCGTTTGAGCGACACCTCTTATCAGGTG
>SLEO01000366.1 GCA_007124745.1 Myxococcales bacterium | reverse complement strand
GGACCCTTGGGCGGAGCAAGACCCCTGGGGAGCGCCGGACCCTTGGGCGGACGGGGCCTCTGCCGAGAAGTGCGCACTCCCTGGGGTTGGCACCCTGCCACCGGGCGGGGCTTCCTTGCTGCTCGAGGCCAAGGAAACGCGCGGCGCGGCCTTTGGCCAGCGGGGTGGCAGCGGGCTCTGGCCGCATCTGCACCCGCGTCTGCTTGCGCTCATACAGGCGCATCATTCCACCATCGTCTTCGTCAACAGCCGCGGCCTCTGCGAGCGCCTGGCGCAGGCGCTTAATGATTTGGCAGGGCAGCCCTTGGTACGCGCCCACCACGGCAGCGTGGCGCACAGCGCCCGCAAGGAGATGGAGGAGGCACTCAAGGCGGGCAGCCTCAAGGGCATCGTCGCCACAAGCTCTCTTGAGCTCGGCATCGATATGGGCGCGGTGGACCTCGTCATTCTTGTCGAGTCGCCGGGCGCGGTGTCCCGCGGCTTGCAGCGCTTGGGTCGCGCAGGTCACAGCGTCGGCGAAACCAGCAAAGGCATTCTTTTTCCCAAGCATCGCGGTGACCTGCTCGAGAGCGTGGCCCTCGCTCAGGAGATGCGCGCGGGTCGTCTAGAAGCGCTGCGCTTGCCGAGTAACGCCCTCGATATCCTCGCCCAGCAGCTTGTCGCGATGATTGCTCTCGAGGACTGGGCGCTGGCGGACCTTGAACGTGTGGTGCGACGTGCGGCGCCCTACCGGGACTTGCCCCGGGATGCGCTGCTGGCGGTGCTCGACATGCTCTCCGGGCGCTATCCGTCCAACGCGTTCGCCGACTTGCGCCCACGCATCGTCTGGGACCGGGAGACGGACGTCTTGCGCGCCCGTAAGGGGGCACGCACCGTCGCCATCTCCAGCGGAGGCGCCATCGTCGACCGCGGCATGTACGGCGTCTACCTCGGTGAAGAGGGGCCGCGCGTTGGCGAACTCGACGAAGAGATGGTCCACGAAACCATTCCCGGGCAGACCTTCATGCTCGGCGCGAGCACTTGGCGGGTCAGCCGCATCACCCGCGACCGGGTCATCGTCGACCCTGCCCCCGGTGAGCCGGGTAAGCTGCCCTTTTGGCGGGGGGAAGGTCCCGGGCGGCCTCTCGAGCTCGGGCGGGCCCTCGGCGCCTTCGTGCGACAAATCGCCGCGATGGAGCACGAGGAGGCCCACGCTTGGCTGAAGGACGAGCATGGCCTCGGCGATTACGCGCGCGACAACCTGCTTGCGTACCTGGGCGAGCAGCGCGCGGCGACGGGCACACTGCCGACGGACCGGGCCATCACCATCGAGCGCTTTCGCGACGAGCTCGGCGACCAGAGGCTGTGCATCCTCACGCCTTTTGGCGCGCGCATCCACGGGCCCTGGGCCCTGGCTCTTGAGGCCCGTCTCGCCGAGCACGCCGGATTCGAGGTCCAAACGCTCTTCAACGACGACGGCATCGTGCTGCGCTTCGTCGATAGCGATGCGCTACCGGAAGTCGAAACCCTCGTGCCCAAGGCCGAAGATATCGAGGGTCTCATCTTGGCGCAGCTCGACCGTTCTCCGCTCTTCGCGACACATTTCCGAGAAAACGCGTCGCGCGCGCTTCTAATTCCCCGCCGGAGACCGGGCGCGCGCACGCCACTTTGGGCTGCCCGGCTAAAGTCCGCGGAGCTTCTGGCGGTGGCGAAGCAGTACCCAAGCTTCCCCATTCTCATGGAGACCTTTCGCTCCTGCCTGCGCGACGCCCTCGATGTGCCCGCCCTCACAGAGGTGCTGCGCGCCATCGAACGCCGCGAGATCAAGGTCGACTACGTCGAGTCTCAGGACGCCTCGCCGTTTTCTCAGAATCTTGTGTTCGCCTACGTCGCCGCTTCCATGTACGAGGGCGACCACCCTCTGGCGGAGCGCCGGGCGCAGGCGCTCGCGGTTGACCGTGCGCTGCTTTCCGAGCTGCTCGGCCCGGAAGCTCTGCGCGAGGTGCTCGACCGTGAGGTCATCGAAAGCATCGAGGCCGACCTGCAATGCCTGACCCATGCGCATCAAGCGAGCGACGCTGACGGTGTTGCCGACCTGCTGCGGCGTCTTGGTGACCTGACGCCAGCGGAGGTCGCCGCACGCACGTCCGAGCCCGCGGAAACGCTCGTCGCTCAGCTCGAACGCACCCGGCGCATTCTACGCTGTCGGGTCGCGGGTGAGGTGCGCCTGCTCGCTGTCGAGGATGTCGCCCTCTATCGCGATGCGGTCGGCGTGATGCCGCCGCCGGGCATCGCCGAGGTCTACCTCACATCCCAGGAGCACGAGCCGCTGCACGCGCTGGCGACACGCTTTGCCAAGCGCCGCGGCCCTTTCGTGCTGAACACCTTCGTCATCCGCTACGGACTGACAACAGAGCGAGCACTCGAGGTCCTGGAAGCGCTCGTGGTCCGCGGTGTACTCATCCGCGGCGCCATTCATCCCGATGGCGAGAAGGAGGAGTACTGCGACCGCGCTGTCCTGCAGCGCATCAAGCAGCGCACCCTCGCGAAAGCGAGAGCCGAGGTGGCCCCGGTGCAGGGAGCAGCCGTCGTGCGCTTCCTGCTGAGCTGGCAGGAGGTCAAGGCGGAGGGGGACCTCCCGGCGCGCGTGCCGATGCCCCTCGGCCCTCACAGCATGCACTCCAAGTTGGGCGGCGGACGCAACGCGCCTCAGCGCGCTGGGACGCGCGCCCTTGAAGCCGCCATCGAGCAGCTAGAAGGTGCGCCGCTTCAACTCAGCGAAATGGAGCGCTCCATTTTCCCGGCGCGGGTCGCGGGCTTCGAGCCGGCAGCTCTCGACGCGCTAGGGGCCGAGGGCTTTCTCGTGTGGGTCGGGCGGGGCCCCGTAGGGCTCACTGATGGACGCATCGCTCTCTACCGGCGCTGGGAGGTCGGCAAGCTACTCGAGCCCCTCACCGGCGAGCTGGAGGATGACCCGGTGGCCGCGAAGCTCGATGCCCACCTTGCCAGCCGCGGCGCCTGCTTTTTCGTCGAACTTGAACAAGCCTTGAAGCCAAGTACGCGCAGCGAGGTGCTCGAAGCGCTCTGGCGCTTGGTCTGGCTCGGCCGCGTGACCAACGACACGCTCGAGCCCCTGCGCGCCTACCTGCACCGGGGGACAGCGCTGGGCGGCTCTGGCCGCGGAAGCGCGCACGGACGCTC
>SLEO01000337.1 GCA_007124745.1 Myxococcales bacterium | reverse complement strand
GCCTACCTAACGGTGCACGGCCGGGTCGCGAACCGAGACGTCCGCAGCGCACTCGGCGCTAGCAAGACCGAAGCACAAACCGCCCTCTCCCGGCTGGAGTCCGCCTCCCGCATCCTTCGCCAAGGCGCAGGACGCTCAACGCACTACATCCTCCTAACAGCGCGATGATCCCTGCGGGTCCTCCTCCCCACCACCTCAGATGGCCAGCGCGGTTGTCTTCGGTCCCGCGCGATCGACGTGTCGAAATTGGGCTCCGATTTCGACACGTGGTGTGGACATGTCGAGATCATCGACATGTTCGTCAGCCACTTCGTACCCTTCGACGGGTTGCGGCCGCTACTGTCGAGACTGCGCGCGGACGGCGTCCTCACCCCCTTGAAACGCCTCAATCGCTGCTCATGGCGGGGGCTAAGGCTTCGAACCGCTCCGGAAACGGTTCGGGCGAAACGTATCAGCGCAGGAAGTGGATTCCGCGTTCTAAGGCCAACACTCTGACCCGCCCAACCGCGCCACCTCTCGAGTAACCGTTCATGTGGGCATTTTTCACGCATACCCCCGGGTTTTCGGGAGTGAATCCCACTCTGCTGTTCGAAGCAGGCCCTCCCCCACTCTGCCGAATGTGGCCAAATCCGGCGCGCGGGCCCCACCGCCCACGCGGCTATTTCCTGCAGCGTTATCGCTTTACGGACCCCCTGAACGCCTACCCTTTCGACATTGCGCACCAGAAAAACGGGATTCCATTGGGGTGCTAGGCAGTGAAAATGTGGCAGGTCTCCTTTGCGGAATCGTCGTCGTGCGCGAGCTGGCTGATAACGCGTGAGGATGGGCCGGGCGCTTGGGCATGCAGGCTCTATCAGCCGCGTGGGGAAGCCCTCTTGAGCCGTGGGTGCGGGTGGACGTAACAGCAGGCGGGCCTCGTGAGCCATCCCCCCACGCCCTGTCGGGTTGCGAACGTTTTCTCTGAGCCTTGGATGAGGTCGCATGAGTGTAGCGCCGGAACATTTCGGAAACTTTGGGGACGTACTAGGCCGGGCGTGGCATGGCGTTTACGGATTTAAGCGCGTTGCCTGGCTTCTGATGGGTGCCCAGCTCGTGCTGGCTTCTCCTTTCTGGCTCATCGAGGCGCTTCGGAAAGACGCGCTTACGCGTTACCCATACGTGGTGGGCCTTCTGGGTGTGCTGGGGATTGCCCTGGCCGTTCTTGTGTCGAACGCGTGCTTGCTGATTTATGCGCGAAGGCAAGCCGGGTTGGGCGGGCGCGCGCGTGACGCCCTACGCGTGTTCAGGCCTCGCGACTACCCTAAGGTAGTTGGCTTATCTATTCTTGTCCTTCTCCCCACATTCGCGCTCTTCGTCGCATGCATTGCCCTGGTTACGCTGAGCGGACCGGCACTCACTGAGTGGGTCAAGACCGGGGACGTTCTCTGGCCCTGGTATCAGGTAATGCTCGTAGGGGTGGTAGCGCCAGCGCTGCTCGCGCTTCTCGCGGCGCGAGGACTAGTCATGGCGGCGTGGACGCCCCTAGTCGCGGTCGACCACGGCTTGGCGCTTTGGCCCGCAATCAAGCGCGTCTATCGGCGCTCAGCGCATTGCTGGGGTCGCCTGGCTATCCTACTCGTCGCGGATGGCGTTCTCGTTGGTGTCGCTGGGGGCACATTCGCCGTGGTGCTGCGATGGTTGCTACGCGGTATGCCTGGGTACGAAACCCAAGGCATGGTTTGGGCCGGTATCGCACTCGTACTCTTGGCTGCATCCGCGATTGTTGTCGCCATCGAGCCGCCTCCCCCGGAGCACCCGCTTGAGGTGCCGCTCCGCCACCAGGCAGCTACGGGCGGCGCGCTCCTGACGAAGCTTGCGCTACTGGTGGTTTGGCTGCTGCCATGGACGCAGCTTGCCCGCGGCGAAGCGTACGTGAGACTCTTCGGGCTCGGCCCCCTTGGTCAGCAGGCCGCAAAAGTGGCTACCGATTCGTCAGCCTCTTCGCGCCGCGGTTCAACAACACGCGCGAGGCGCTACCTTGCTGCGCTCGCGGTGGTCGTCGTACCCGCAATCATCGTGTACGCAGGCTACGACCTCGCACGCCAACTACACCTAGGCTCTAAGCTTAATCCCTCGCTACTGCTGGTTGGCGCCGCTGCCGTGGTGTGGCTTGCAACGCGCTCACGAACCTTTTCCAGCAAACGGCGCCCATAGCCAAGACGGCCGAACAGAAATGCCCTCGGAGCGCACCCCCGAGAACTTGCCGACGGCGTAGGGCGCCACCTGCGGCCTGCCGACGAGGCAAGGCCGGATACGACCTCGGGGACGGTGACCGCGCGGCGTTCGCGCTGGTTCAGCGGCTTGGAAGTGCGGTCAAAGCTGAGGGATGAGGCGCCCGCGCTGGACGCACCTCGCAGCATTCGCATGCTGACTGGACAGCGGACTCAAACCGCACCGCTAACGCGCCCGCTTCACTCGCCGCCGAAACGCCTTCACGTTGTTCCCGCCAATCTGCGGCTCCCACGCCCCCTTAACCTCACCCACCTTGCTCTCCGACCCCGTTACGGGTTTCGCATCGACGGCCGTCTCGCGCTCGAAGGCATGTGATTTGTCGGTGTTGCGGTAGTACCGGTAAATGGCCCAGTAGAGGCCGGCGCCGGCGGCTGGGCCAAGGGTAAGAAGCCAGAGTCCACTTTCGTCGCTCATTATCGCATTCCTATGATGGCGGCGATAGCAAAGGCCTCGATGAAGGTTCCAACGGTGAGGGCAACCAGCATCAGCTTCCACTTCGCCACCGGTACGCTGCCCATGGTTTCACCGGTGCGACCGTTCACCGCGATGTAGTGCAGCATGCCGCCGCGGGCGCCCGGTTGGTGGTAGGAGTACAGCCACACCGGCAGGTACATGGCCACCCAGCGGCTGCCGCGCACCTCCAGGCGCTCTTCTTCCCAGCGCACGCCGCGGTCGAAACGTCGCACCGATGGCTCCACCTGGCAGCGGGCAATCGACAGTAACTGGTCTTCCAGGCGCGGGTGCATCGCATCCACATCTTTATCGCGTTTCTCTGAGGAGTAGCCCGCCAGGTAAGCCGCGTTCCACTTCACCGCGTTCTTCGTGTCGAAGGGCAGGATGGTGTTGATGATGTTGTTGGTGTTGACCTTGGTATCGAGCTTGCTGCGTTCGCGGGACGATTCCAGTGGCAGGTCGT
>SLEO01000064.1 GCA_007124745.1 Myxococcales bacterium | reverse complement strand
GCAATGCCGGCCGGGGTATGTGATGCGCGAGCATCTGCCGGGGGCGGTCAGTCCAAGTGGCTGCATCCGGCAACCGAATATAGGGATCCATGAGCGAGCAATACAGCGCCAAAGACATTGAGGTCCTCGAAGGACTCGAGCCCGTACGCAAGCGCCCCGCCATGTATATCGGCGGCACGGACAGCCGCGGCTTCCACCATCTCCTCTGGGAGATTGTCGACAACGCTGTCGACGAGGCCATGGGCGGCCACGCCACGCGCATCGACGTTGTGCTGAACGATGACCTGCGCGGCGCGGAAATCACCGATAATGGCCGCGGTATTCCCGTCGACATGCACCCGGTGCACCAGCGCCCCGCGCTAGAGCTCATCCTGACAACGCTGCACGCCGGCGGTAAGTTCTCCGGCAAGGGGTATGCGGTCAGTGGTGGCCTCCACGGCGTCGGCTCGTCGGTGGTCAACGCCCTCGCTAGCGAGCTGACGGTGCATGTCTGGCGCGATGGCCAGGGCCATGTACAGCGCTTCAGCCGCGGCAAGGTCGTCTCTAAACTCGAAAACACCGGCCCAACGCGCAAACGAGGCACCAAGGTTGTGTTTCGTCCTGACGCCGACATTTTCGGTGCGCAGGCCAAGTTTGACAGCGCCCGGGTCGCAGAGCGCATGGAAGCCGCGAGCTTCCTGCACCGCGGGCTCCGCCTGAGCCTCAAGGTGCCAGGGCAGGAGGTGGTGGAGTTTCACCACCCCCGAGGCATTCAGGAATACCTTGAGAAACTCGTGGCAGGCCGAGGTGCGAAGGCGGTTACCGACGAGGCGTTCTCTCACGCCAAGTCGGAGGGGCCTCGCATTGAAGTCGCGCTGACCTGGACGGAAAGCACCGACGAGACGCTGCGCACCTACGCCAATGGCATCGCCACCCCAAGTGGCGGCACCCACGAGGCCGGGCTCAAGCAAGCCCTCACCAAAGCCCTTCGTAGCTACATGGTGACGCACAAACTGCTCACCAAAGGGCTAACTATCGCGCCGGAAGACGTGCGCGAAGGCCTGGTGGCGGTGCTCTCGGTCTTTGTGCCCGAACCTCAGTTTCAGGGGCAGACGAAGGACCGCCTCAATAACCCGGAAGTGGCCTCACAAGTGGAGGGGGCCGTGAAGAGCGCCCTCGAAACTTGGCTCAATGCGAACACTTCCCACGCCGAAGCCATTACCGGTCGCATTATCCTGTCGGCTCGCGCCCGCGAGGCTTCGCGGGCAGCTTCCCTTCAGGTCTCCCGCAAGACGGCTATCTCGCACCGGCTGAACCTGCCGGGCAAGCTCGCGGACTGCGCTTCGACGGACCCTTCGCGCTGCGAGCTTTTTTTGGTCGAGGGCGATAGCGCGGGTGGCAACGCCAAACAGGGACGTGACCGCAAGACCCAGGCGATTCTCCCGTTGCGCGGCAAGGTGCTCAACGCCGAGCGCGCCGCGGCGTCGGCGGTCCTCGCTAACCGCGAGCTTCAAGATGTCGTTCAGGCGCTAGGCTGCGGGGTCGGGAAGGGCTTCGACCGCTCAAAGCTGCGCTACCACCGCGTTTTCCTCCTGATGGACGCCGACACGGATGGCCATCACATCGCTACCTTGCTCCTGACCTTCTTCTATCGGCACTTGCCCGAGCTCATTGCCTATGGCCACGTCTACGTGGCCCAGCCGCCCCTCTTTCGTGTGGACATCGACGGCGAGACGCACTGGGCCCTCGATGACGCTGAGCTCGCTCGCATCCTCGCGCGCGTCGGCTCGAAGAAGCAGCCGGAAATCTCCCGCTTCAAAGGCCTCGGTGAGATGACCGCCGAAGAGCTTAAGCAGACCACGCTCGACCCGAGGCGCCGGCGAGCGCTCCGCATCACCATCGACGACCTCGACTACACGGACCTCACGCTCCGCGACCTGATGGGCAAAGACCCCGCCGCTCGCTACGACTTCATCATGCGCAGCGCGCCACAGATCGACGGCAGCGTCCTCGATATCTGAGGCCCCCTGAGTGCGCGTCTTGCGTGGCAACCAGCAAGTACGCTTCGGCCAAAGGTTGATCCTAACGCGCTTCGGCGGTCACCTTGCGCCCTGAGCGATCCCCCTTGTCCCGAGACGCAGAATGACGCGGGGAAATGGCCCTGCCTAAGTAGGCCGGAGCGAGTGGGTCCGAGCAAGCAAGGCCAATTCCCCTGGCTCTCTCGTCTCGCTGGCGCTTTGAGGGGGCGCTCTCGCCCACGCTGCCAACCAGTCGCGTGTTGATCCAGGCTCAACCCACGACTTCACCGCGCGGGTGAGCCGCTGCCCCGGGGCTGATCTGTCTCTAGCCGCGCTTACGCTCCTTGAGGCGCTGGGCGAGACCTTTACGGATGGCTTCGACAGCGTCTTCGACGACTTCTACTTCCGCGTCCTTGAGCAAGGCATCGAGCACGGCCTGACGCGCTTCAGCTTCGCGCTCCATGCGCAGTTGGGCCGCAAGGTCACCACGTACGCGCTCGAAGGTATCGTTCCGCGGGCTACGGCTGCCCGCCCAGCGAATCACGTAGAAGCGGTCTTCGGCCTCGACGGGGTCTGGGCCCATCTCCTTACTTGAGGTGAGCGCAAAGGCTGCCTCAACAACGGGCTTCGGCAGCGGTTGCGGGTCAACGGCATCGGCGCCCGCGGCGTCACTCCGGCCCTCTTCATCGAACATCGCGGTAAAGGTGAAGGGTTCGGGCAGCCCGTTCTTTGCGATGGCGTCCCGACTCAAGCGCTTGAGCGTTGCGTGAGCCTTCTTCGCGTCGCGCAGGGTATCGAAGCTTGCGACGATGGCGCGTCGGCCTGCCGGGTGCACAAAAACGTGACGCTTCTTCTCGAAGTATTCGCGTAACGCTGCGTCGTCGGTCGGCATGGCTGCCACCTGCTTCATGATCTTTTCTTCGACGAAGGTTTCCAGCAACGCCTCAGCGCGAATGGCGTCCATTTCTTCGCCTTTGTCGAGACCAAGCCGGGTGGCTTCCTGGGCCATCAACTCGAAGTGCACCATCGCATCGAGGAACCTTTTTCGTTCCTCGGGGGAGTTAAACTTCGGTCTGAGGTACGCAGGTTGTGCCGCGAGCCTCTCGGCAAGCTCGCCCGCGGTGATGACTTGCGTGCCCACCTTAGCGACGGGTTGCGCGGCTTGCTCGGGCGTGAGGCCGTGCATCAGCGG
>SLEO01000358.1 GCA_007124745.1 Myxococcales bacterium | reverse complement strand
GCGCAGCTACGTTCAGCGGGAGGGCACTCGCCATCACGGCACACCGTCCCCGCCGGGCCGTTACAGTCCGAGCCTTGAAGGCAAGCAAGGCACGCAAACGGTTGACCGAAAAGGCCGTTCACATCGCAGCGCGGTCGGTCTCCGGGACAGCGCACGGGCTCAGGAGCATCCGGCGGCGTGCACGCGTCTGTGCGCGGTGCCTCATCAGCGGGCGGCATCTCGGGCGACGCCTCTTCTGTGCTAGCGCCACCACAGCGCACAAGAGTTACCGCGAGCAGCAGCACTGAGCCCATAGGGGGCGCAGGGCCGACAGCAGACCGGAGACGCTGCTGCATAGGCTTTCAAGCGTAGCGCCCGCATTCGCTCGGTGAAAGTTGACGGCTCGGTGAAGTGGAGGCGCCAGAGTCACACGCGCCGCGGCACACGCAGCGGCGCTGCTGGCCCCGCTGCGTGTGCCGCCGTTACGCCTCGACCACGCCCGCTCCCAGGTTGCGTCTTCGAAAGCTCCCTGGGAGCGTCACTGAGGCCGTAGCTGCCGCAGCCCCGCTGACGCCACCGTCCCCACCTCGGCTGGTTGCGTACACGAGTTGCGTTGCCAGGTCCTCCTTGGGAGCGTTCCCAGACCCCCCGCGTCGCACCTTCGAAAGCGCCCTCGGAACGTCTCTGGCCGCTAAGTGTTCGAACTATATTCCCGGCGTAACGCCAAGCTTTCTTCAAGGCGACGTCGTTCGATGAGCGCCTGTTTGAGTTCTAGCCTTATATAAGGCGAATCTGACAGATTGAGTATTAAGTCATCGAGTAGCTTTACCTTCTTCAGGACTACGTTATTTTCTATTGCGCTCAGCAGTAGTTCAGCAGCGCTCTCGGACAGCAGGCTGGTATGCTTGAGTAGAAAGCGTACAGGTTCGAGAGCCGCATCGAAGTTTAATGCCGCGGATAGCTGGTTCACAGCGAGCATGCACCATTCGGACGGCGGTTCGGGGATTGAGGCTAATTTTGCCCAGCAAGCATCGTGCGTCTTCATATATGTTTCGGCGTCGGCCTTTAGTTCAGTATTCCATGCAAAAAGAAGTACGTGAAGAACATCCGCGTCGGGGAGGGTGTTGGCGACATAATGCCTGAGGCGATTCCTTTGATGTTCCGGGACGGCATGCCACACCTCGCGAACTCGAGCGATCATGACCACGAGGGCACCCAATCGTTCGTCCTTGGTGCGCTCAAGCATACCTTCTAGCTTCTCTCCAACAATCGATTCGACGTGGGCCCTATGCATGTGCATCACCGCGGCCAGCGTCTGCGCTACCCTCGACTCCCAGCACGTGTGGTGCGTCGCCACATGAAGTGGTGAATCAGGTGTAGTATCTGCGGCTACGCGCAGATAGTGCTTAAGAAGCAACGTGACGAAGTTGTTGAGTAAGCTCTGTCTAGGCCGGCCAAGTGGACCCCGCTCGAAGTGAGCGACAAGTTTCGCGAGATCCTCAGGAAAGTAGTCGCGCGCAAGTTCGGACCATAGCCGTTCGAGCGCCACTTTGCCCTGCATGGGTGGATGCTCGAAAAGGTGCTGGACTGCATGCACCAGGTGAGAGCGTGCGACTTCATGCGTCGGGCGATAATCGTTATCCGCGTCCAGCATGGAAGGATGTGCGCATCGATTCCGATCACGTTGCAGGCGCGCTAAGTCCTCTAGCGCAATGCACCCGAGAAGCTCGAAAGGCTTTACTTTCGTGAGAACATCTCGTTCGGCAGCAAGAACGGCGTTAACGCTATCTGGGTTGTTTACAAAGCGCTGATAAGTTTCATTTTGTTTCAGCGCTTCCGGGTCCCCAGCCTGAGCGAGCTCGGCTATTTTCGCGCGCAAGTCGTGCACAACAGCAACCCAAGTCACAATGACCGCTGCGCGAGGCACGCCCGCTTTCAGGCAAGCCACGGCTTCTTGTACGTACGTCCGCGTTCTGGCGTCGCGACAACGCAGCACGAGCTCGTCTAGATCGATAAGATTTGCTGCCAGCACATCCAGAGACTACCGAGCCATAGGGCAGAATGGAAGACGAAGACTAGAGATTCAGCGCCTTCACCGCAGGCTGCACCATTCCGGTGATCCGTTAAGGTTTGGGATCCCTTCGCAAGCCTGCCGCTAGCAGACGTCAAGGCACTCTTCCGCAGCGTGTGAGCTTGCTTCGCGCACTACGGGTCTGTTCTCGCTCGCTTTCAATGAGGTTCCCAAGGCGTGGGTCCGAGAACCTTTGCCTTGTAGGTTCGGCCCACCTCCCGGCGGTCGGCACGCTCATACGCAAGCCTTATTGCTGCCTTCGTAGGTCTCACCACCTACAACCAAGGGAGCCGAGCCGCCCACATCAGGCGACGTCGCTCCTTCTAGGACTTTCCAAGCCGGCGCCTTTAGCTGGTAGGTGGCGTGAAACTGCAGAAGTTGCCGGTCACTCCCGTGACCTCTTCGCTACAGGCGCCTCCGAGTGCGCCATTAGTCGAACACGTTGCGGCAACGCCGCAACGTGGGGAGCAGAGATAGTTTTCAGGTTCGTCTGCAGCCAACGCCGGCAGCAGGCATAGAGCATCAAGCTCCGAGGTCGCACCGCAAAGGTTAAATGTATTCTCTGTATCCCGCATCTCTTCAAGGCTCGGAGTCAGGCCGGGGGGGCACTCGCCAAGCGCATTCAGTGGGCCCTTGCAGCAAGGCCGTTTGAATGAGCGTGCACCGGGACAAGTCGTTGCAGGTGTTTCCGGTCCGCAGAAGTTCCCGTTAGTTCCATCTACTGAAGTTAGGTTTGTAAGACCGAAGTTGAACGGTCGCTCACTGCTTGCGCAGCCGGGTGCGGCAGGGGTCAGAAGGCGTAGGCAGAAGTTGCCGAGGCTTTCCGAGTTAAAGGACATGGGAACGCAGAAGAAGCCGTCTTTACATTCGTTGTCGGCGTTGCAGGACTGGCAGGTATTGCGGGAACGGGGCTGGGTATCCGAGCAGGTGAAATCGATGCAGGTGGTGTGCTTGGGTTCGCCAGGCAGTTCTGCGTTGGCGCAGCTTCTAGCTTCGGTGTCGGGAGTGCACTCGACGCAGCGGCCGGATGTGGCTTCGCAGCGGGGTGTGGCTGAGAGGTGGGCGCAGTCGGCGTCGGCGTTGCAGGTGTCGCAGAGGCCGGCGGCGCAGCGTGCGGCGGCGGGGTCGCTGCAGTCAGCGGAGCTGAGGCAGGC
>SLEO01000057.1 GCA_007124745.1 Myxococcales bacterium | reverse complement strand
TCGACGGGCGTCTGAAAGTGGAGTCGCGGAGCGCCGAGGCCCTGCGCCTTCCACGCGCTTACGAGCGGTCCAACGAGGGCTTCGAGGCACGCCTCCTTGAAGATCCACACCAGCGCGATGGCCGGGAGCACGCCGAGACACGCTCGCATCATCCGCGAACGCAGCTCGTTGAGGTGCTCAAAAAACGTGAGCTCACCAGGAGGGACGGGCGGAGCGGCGCTCATATTTTGTCCCTCGCTTCAGATGCATCGCGCACCTCTGGAGCCGTGGGCGCGTCGACCGAGGCATCGACCAAAGGCAACTCGGTTCCGGTCGCTGTGCCCGCTGCTAACGCCGGAGCCGGATCGTTCGATAGACCCTTCCCGTCCGAGTCAGTTTTCGACCCGCCCGGGGTGCCGTCATCCGTTGCGTCTCGGCTTACGATGTCCTTGGGTGGGTCAAGCGGCGCTCGAGTCCGATAGATTTCGTCTTCGTCTTCAAGGAGCTGGTCGATGCCAACGGCGCTGCGAATGTCGCGCACCGAGCGCCGAAACTCTCGCAGGCCGCGGCCGAGTGCGCGCACGAAAACAGGCATACGACTCGGTCCTACTACCAAAAGTAAGACCAACGCGGCGATAGCAAGTTCTCCTCCACCGATACCAAGCATACGTTCGAAAGCCCCAGCGTGCGGATGATGTGAGCACTTAACCCGCGGCCGCCCGCGGCACGGCGACCCAAGCGGTTCAACACGCAACGCCAGGGTAGCGTGTTCTAGGGTCAGGAGCCGCAACAGAGCACAACCGACGCTTGCAGCCTTGGGGGCTGGGCCGGCGGGCTTGATCGTCGAGCATCCCAAGCGTTCCTAGAGGTCCGCTTCGGTGTGAGTGGCCGCGAATGCTTGGGGACCGGGGGAAGGCAGCGCCGGGTCGTCCCCCCTCCGGAGGGGGGGAGACGTTGCCTCGGCGGAAAGGTATCCAAGGCGCTTACACGGCATCTAAGTATTGGTAACTAGTGATACTTAATGTCTCGGAATGCATCCTGCAATCTAGGTTGACGCGTCCTCTGCAAGCACCTGAAAGAGGTGCGCCATAGAGGCAGCAGGTGTTCCCTATGCAAGCTTATACTCGACGCGAATCATGCGCATCGCCGCGTAGGCCCAGACAGCCAAGCCCGTTCCGGGCTTTCCTGGTAGCGGGTATTCTTGTGGGTCTATGCGCTGCGTGTACAGCGGACGTTGACCTGCGCAATGCGGATTCCACCGAGGGCGACGGGTCTGGACAGAATGGCAATTTGCTGTGCCACGAACCGGCGGTCGAGGTTCGCAAGTTCAGCGAATTCAGCACGACGATTCGCGTCACGCTCGATGTCTTGGGCAATCCTGCCCTCCAGGCCTTTCCCCCCCATGGTTGCCATTGCTCGTTCAAAGAAGGTGAAGCGCTTCGCGCGGTCCGCGCCGAGCTCACGCTATTTGACGTGGCCAGCGCGGGCGCGGAAGCGCGCTGCGAAATCGGTATCGGCAAAGTGACCGCGCCCTTCGATCTCGGTTGCCGCGTCATCCATGGCCTGCAGGAGCAGCGCATCATTGGCCTTTCAAAATGGTATCGCGTGAGCCCCGCGCCCGGCGACGAAGAAACTACCGACAAGTCCGTGGTTGACGACCGAGGCATTTCGCTGACCCGACTTGCGGACGTGCAATCCGGCTGGGGCGACCTCAACTGCGGCATTCCGCGCGAGCTTCCGGATAGCGGTCTTGGCGGCAACACGGAGGCAGAGGATGAAGACTCCTTCGAAAGCATTTTCGGTTCAGAAGAAGATGACTCGGCGCCCGCGGCATCTGAGACTCCCGACGCCCTGAACCAAACCACTTCGGAAGCGAGCGCGAGCCAGAATACCTCTCTTTTCCCCGTGATCGGCAGCTAGCGAAGATGCACTGCGCCTTGAGGGACCCTACATCCGTAGACGCTTCGTGTGCCTTGAGCCTAGACAACGCCAGCCCAAGTCCTTATGCTGACAGCCTTAAGCGGCGGGGAGTTCCGGGAGTAAATGCGTCATGGCGAAGTCAACCAAAGCTGAAACCAAACCCAAGCGAGCAGCGGCTCCCAAGGCAGAATCCGCATCCGCTGCACCCGCATCGGGCGCCGCAAAGGCGGTAGAAAAAGCCGTAGCTTCGAAGACCGCTGCACCGGCAGGCGCGTCGCCCGCGAGCGGAACGGGGTCTCGGGGCTACCCGCCCCCGCATCCAGATGCCGAGCTCACCCTTGAACAAGCGCAGGTGCTCTACGACAAGCTACTCGCCGAGCGCGAGCGCGTGACCCGCGGTATGCGTGAGCACTTAAGTGAAGCGATTGCCCCCTCGGATTCGCTGACAGATGAGGTTGATGTCGCCCAGAGGCACACCGAACAGGCCTATCTCATCCGCTTTGCTGACAAAGAGCGTAAGCTGCTCCGCGAGATTGAGCATGCCCTTGAGAAATTCGCCGAGGGCGAATACGGCGTGTGCGAAGGTACGAGCGAGCCCATCTCACCGAAGCGCCTAGAACTACGCCCCTGGACCCGCTACAGCGTCGCCTATAAAGAACAGCTTGAGCGTGAGCGCAAGCAGCACGCCCGCGATTAGTGACGGACACAATAGGCCGAGCTGAACCGTCCCTTCAAAACGCTGGCGGGATGCAAGCCCCGGCGACACCGGCCTGGAGTAAGAATGGCGGGTGTGAGCAGCGTCCGCGCACGGAAGGCCCATGTCTCCCGGGGTAGGTGTTCACTTGGCCGCGAGCAGCCCGTATCGCTGTGTGTTTAGGAGACGCCGGCCTCGGCGCGACAGCCTTACTAGGTGTCCGCTTTCGGAGTAGTGGGAGCGCTTGCTGAGGCAAGCGCTCCCAGAAGCGCTGCGAGCTGACCGGCGCCGCGTCTCAGTGCATCTTCAGCGAACGACGCGTAGCCGATGAGCAAAGCCTGGGGTGGGTCCGCAAGCGCGCTCTGCGCGGATAGGGCGCTCAACGTCAGGCCGCGCGCGCTGGCCATCTGGGCCAGCGCTACATCCGTCGTCCGCTGTGCAAGGTTAGGTAGAAGGGGCGTGCATAAGTGCATGCCAGCGGGGTCGGCGTGCACCTCTATTTGGTCAGCCACGCCCGCGAGTGCTGAGACGAGTACCGCTTGCCGGCGCGCGTAGGTGCGGCGCATCCGGCGCAGATGCGTGGCAAACTCGCCGCTCGCCATGAAGCTTGC
>SLEO01000009.1 GCA_007124745.1 Myxococcales bacterium | reverse complement strand
TCCGTCCGTGTTCCGCAGATGCCTTCTTCCGGTCCGCTCGCCCTTCCGGGGAGGCAAGTGCTGGTGGCGGAGCACCAGCCGCAGTCACGATCCAGCGCGCACTCGTTACAGGTGGCGTAGTCACAAGCGTCGCGCTTGGGGCGGCAGAAGCCACCCTTGTCACAGACGCCGCCGTCGCGGCATGCGAAAGCATTGTCGGGGCCGGTACATAGACCGTCTGCCACGCAATCCGGGCGTGCACCGGGGCAGCACGGTTCCCCGTTGCCGCCGCAATAGGCCAGGTTCGCCGTTAACTCGGGGCTGTCATCCGCTACGCAAAAGCGCTCGGGTGAGCACACGGAACCCGCCTCGCAGGCGGTGACGCTTGTACAGCAGCGGATGCCCTGGCGACCGCAGTCGGGGATGACGCCTGCCTGCCGGTCTGTCTCGACATACTCCCAAAAACCGAAGATGCCGAGGCCACTGTCGCGAAGTCGCTGTTCGGCGTCAGGCCGGCACGCGAAGATGCTTACTCCAATAGCCAGAAGTGTTGCGCTGCGTAGGAGAGTCCCCATGTCGCACAGTGTATGCACTCCCTATGCCGAGCCACAGAGCACTCCCTCTACTTGGCAGGTGACAGACGTAGAAGGTCGCACTTGGCCCCCAAAAGTAGGCTCACTCTGTGGGCGCGCAGCCGGTAACCGTTCAGGGGGGCCAGAAAGCGAAAACGCTGCGGGAAGAAGCAAGTAGGCGCCCTGGCCGGGCTTGCCGGCCTTAGGCCACCTTGAAGGCAAAGCGGGGGAGGGTTTGCGGGATTCACTCCCGTAAACCCGGGGGCATTTTGCCAAAATGCCCCCTGAACGGTTAGCGCAGCCGTATCGGTTCGTCGACAGGTTCGGTGTGCCTACGGGGTCGTGGCTGGTCCTCACGTGTTGACGCTGTGGTGCCCGTCGGCCCGACGCGGGATGAGCCAAAGCACGCAGCCAAGCCAGGCTACGCCGAGCACGAGCAGGGCTAGAGCGAGTTGGTGCAGACCGAGGCCGAGGGAGGCCGCGACCAGCAACATCAACGAGGCGACGGCTTGGGCGATGCGGTGGCCCGCGCTGTCGATGAGCGCCTTGACACGCTCCAGCGTTTCGCCCGGCAGGTGGACGTAAAGCACCTCCGATGCGGTGCGATACACCGGCCCGCGAAGCGCGCCGTCAGCGGCCTTCAGCATCAACACGGGAACCAGGCCGCCGAGAACGACGAGACCAAGTGTGGCGGAAAGCATCAAGAGTGGAAGAGCCGCCAATGAGCGCGTGACACCCATCACGCGCAGAAACCACGGCGCAACGATCACCTGCACGCCAAGGCACGCAAGATTTAATGCGGCATAGAGTTTGGCGAAGAACGGTCCGAGTGCGTCGCCGCTGATCTCCGCAGCGACCGCGGCCTTCACGAGATAGTCCGCAGCGGTGAGCGTTAGTGTGGCGCAAAAGCCCAGTGTCGCGAGGGTTAGAACCAACGGGTCACGAAGCAGATCCCACGAGCCCACCCGCGCTTCCGCGGAGGCCCGAGACGGAAGCGTGTTGCGTTTATCGAGTCCCTGAGCGGTTGTCCGAGTGCCGCCAGGGACGCCACAGCCGCTTGCTTCACGCGACGCTTGGCTAGGCAGCCGTGGGTCACGACTGCCTGCCCATCGACCGCTTGCCTCGCCGCTCACCACCGGGTGCGCGGTATGCTGGTTGGTGGCGTCCAGTGCAGGCGTGCTCCCATTCTGAGCCGCCGGGACGACGTCTTCGGCAGTGCTGGCCGGCGCATCTGCCGGAAGCCATGCGGCGAGCGCCGCCGCTGCGGCGAAGAAGGCGCTGGCGAAAATGATGAGCGCCTCGGGTTCGAAGTGACGCAGGAGGCCGCTCGCAAAAAGCGCCCCTAGCGCCGCGCCCAGTGAGCCGCCGACGGCGATGGGTCCGTAGAGCCGTTCGGCGCTGCGGCGATTTACCGACCTCCCGAGCAGTACCCAGAAACGCAGTGCGGTGAGGGTGGCCGCGATGCCCGTCCACACGTAAAAGCCGAAGGCGGCGAGGCCAGAACGATGTGCGAGCGTGAGACCCGCCAGTGCCGTCCCGACCGCCACGAGGAGTAGGGTCGACATGAGCCGCTCCCGCTGGCTGTCACGCTTCCCTACGGATGGTCCCCCCCCCCGCCGCCGCTTCCGAATGAAGAGTCCGGTCAGCGCGGCAATCATGAGATATGCCCAAGGCAGTCGCGTGGCGGGAAGCGCTCTAAGAAAGAGGGCGTCTCGCGCGGTTTCTAGAAGCGCATGGCCGGCCATGGCCGTGCCCAGGATGGTGGCAGCGCTCCAGCCTAGCCGCCGGATGCGCTGAACGTCGAGCTGCGCTGCATCCCTCGTGCGGGCGGGCGGCGAGAGCCGCCGTAGACCACTATGCTCCTGCTGCAGCGGGTTCTGCGCCGGGATGCTCGGCAGGGACGCCGGTTCGGCGCGTCTAGCTAGGCGACCTAGGGGCAAGTGCGGTTGCGCCGCAGCGACCTGAAGGCCCAGGCGTGGCGGCGCGGCGTGAACGGACATAGCCACCGAGGGTATCCGGGCACGCACCTCCTCTGCCGCCCTCATCGCCGCTCCGACGCGACTTCGGTGGGCTTAGGTGCTCGCGTGGCGCAGTGTGTGCGCATCCGTGCAATCGCCTTGCGCTGCGGCCCGAAGCGCGTGTTCCGCGGCCACTTGTATTGGACGCTGGTCGCGTCTTGGAGCGACCGGAGGGCGATCGCGACGCGATCCGCTGCGGGTGCAAGGGCGCTGCCCGAAGACCGCGCGCCCACTCACGCAGGTAGCGCTCGCACGTCGGAAGCCTGTGCGGGAGGGGGGCGCGAACGAGCGCAGGCGTTGCCAAAGCACGCGCCCGTGCCACGCTTCGACATGAGAGGTGTCAGCCTCGTTATGGAAATTATCCCCGCCCGATTCGTTGTGTCCGTTGCACGACCGTTCGCGGCGCGCAGCCCGCGAGTGCGCGCACTCGGTTCGGGTGGGCAACACGCCCGGCGTTGTGGCGGACTAGTGGTGCACGGCGAGCCGGCAAGGTGGACGTGCGGCGTTTAGAGATCGATGCGCAACCCGATGAGCTTACGTGCGGGCCGACGGCGTTGCATGCGGTGTATCGCTACTACGGCCACAAGGCCTCGCTGACAGAGGTCATCGGGGATGTGCCCATGGTGGCGGGGGGCGGGACCCTTGGGCCACTTCTCGGGCAGCACGCGCTCGCTGCGGGCTTCAAGGCGACGCTCTACACCTGCAACCTGCAGATCTTCGACCCGACTTGGTTCGTGCAGGGCGTCTCGCCTTTCCTTATCCAGAAGCTCGAAGCGCAAATGCGCTACAAGGGCGGCGCCAAAATCAAGGTAGCCACGCGCGCCTATGCGGAGTTTTGTCGCCTCGGTGGCGAGCTGCGCCTCGGGGAACTAACGCCCGAGCTATTCCGAAGATACCTGGCGCGCGGCCGACCCCTCTTGGTAGGCCTCTCGGCGACGTTCCTTTACCGCACCGCCCGCGAGTTCGGTCCCAACTGCGACTACGACGACCTGCGGGGCGAACCTTCCGGGCACTTCGTGGTCTTAACAGGCTTCGATGAGGTCGAAGGCACGGTGACGGTTGCGGACCCGCTGCGCCCCAACCCTATGGCATCGCTTAATCAAACCTACCAAGTCGATGTCCACCGATTGATCGGCGCCATCTATCTGGGCGTACTGACGTACGACGGCAACGTGCTCGCGGTTGAGCCCGCCGAGGAGGCGTGATGCAGTCCCACCTCTGCCAGATGGCTTCATGCTTCGAACCTAACCCAAAGCCTCTGGAAATGAACCATGTGCCCTTCGATTGATGCCCTTCGCGATAAGGCTCCTGTGTGCAGCGAAGGCATCCAAACGCCAGCGCTAGTGAGCAAGCCGGAGAAGCGCGCCAGCCTCATCGTCGTCGAGGACGCGACGCTCTGGCCGGCGCTGAGCCCGCGCTCTCAGGTCGTCACCGCGCGAGCGTTTCTAGAGGACGAAAGCCTGGGTCGAGGGGCAAGCCGCGTGGTGAATCTGTGTCGTTCCTATCGCTATCAGCGTATCGGTTACTACGTCTCGCTTCTCGCCGAGGCGCGCGGCTTTAAGCCCCTCCCGACCCTCGCCACACTTCAGGACATCAAGCATGCGACACTATCGCGGTCGGCGCGTGCGCAGGTGGAGCGGCTTGCAAGTCGCACGTGGGGACGCGGCACGCGCGGCGAGGTGCGCCACCTGGAAGTCGCCTTTGGCCAAAGCGATGAGCCCAAGGCGGCGAGTCTCGCGCGCCTTCTGTTTCGTACCTTTCCCGCGCCCTTCTTGGTGGCGACCTTCCGCTACGTGCCGAGTGCGGAATCCTGGAGTCTATGGCGGCTCAGTCCCGAGCTGCGCGAACTCTCGCCGCTGGCGAAGGAGCGGGTGGCCGAATGGCTCGGCGCACCGCGCAGCCCGGGGGCGGGACCGGTCACCGGACGAAGTGCGACGCGCTTTGACCTCGCGATTCTCCGCGACCCCCAGGAACGCGAGTCGCCTTCCAATGAACGTGCACTGAAGTGCTTCGTGCGGGCCGGGGAACGTCTAGGTCTCGGCGTTGAGTTGATCGGGCCGAGCGATTTGCCGCGCGTCCCGGCCTTCGATGCGCTCTTCATTCGCCAGACGACTGCGGTCCATCATCACACCTACCGCTTTGCGCAGGCAGCGAAAGGGGCCGGCCTTTTTGTGATCGATGCACCCGAGGACATCGTTCGCTGCTCGAATAAGGTCTACCAGGCGGAGCTCTTTCGAAAACACAAAGTTCCGATGCCCCAGACCTGGGTGCTCTCAAAACCGAAGCTCGGCGCCTTGCTCGAACAGCTTCCCTTGCCCTGCGTGCTGAAGATGCCGGATTCGAGCTTTTCAGCCGGCGTATTCAAAGTCTCAACGCGCGACGCGCTGGCGGAGCGCGCCCGCCAGTTGCTCAAGACCTCGGAGCTTGTGGTGGCTCAAGCCTTCGTACCGACGTCCTTCGACTGGCGAGTGGGGGTGATGGAAGGCGAAGTGCTCTTCGTGTGTCGCTACCATATGGCGCGCAGTCATTGGCAAATCGTTCAACGCGATGCAGCGGGCAAGAAGCTGAGCGATGGGCTGTTTGAAACGCTGCCGGTGGAGGCAGCGCCGGAGGCCGTGAAGCGCACGGCTTTGGCAGCGACGTCCCTCATTGGACAGGGGCTTTATGGCGTAGACCTGAAAGAAGTCGATGGTCAGCCTATCGTGATTGAAGTGAACGATAATCCTAACATCGATGGTGGGATTGAAGACCAGGTGACCGGCGAGGCGTTGTACGACCGCATTTTGGAGAAGTTCATCGCTCGCATCACGGCCCTGCGCGGCTTGCCGGAACGTGCATGAAGGAGTGTGCCTGAAGGAGCTTGCATGACTGAGTCGGACAATACCGTGCGCGCGCCGCGCGTTCTCGACCTCTTCGAGGCCTTTGGCGTTGAGCTTGAGGTCATGATTGTCGACGCAGCCACTTTCGACGTGCTGCCCCTTGCGGAGAAACTTCTGCAAAGCCCGGGGGGCGAGGTGGTCCTGGAGGTGGAGCGGGGGCCGTTGGCCTGGTCCAATGAGCTCGTCTGCCATGTGATTGAGCTGAAGACCAACGGCCCGGCGCCCAGTCTGGCACCATTGGCCGAGCATTTTGACGCGGGGCTACAGCAGATTCGAGGGCTGCTCGCGCCCCACGGTGCAACGCTACTGCCCGGCGGCATGCACCCCTGGATGCTGCCGGAAGAGCGCGTGCTCTGGCCGCACGGACAGCGGGAAATCTATCAAGCCTTCGACCGCATCTTCGGCTCGAAAGGACATGGGTGGTGCAACCTCCAGAGCGTTCATTTGAATCTGCCGTTCGCGAGCGATGAGAGTTTCCGCCGGCTGCACTCTGCCATCCGTATCGTGTTGCCGCTGCTACCCGCCTTAGCTGCGGCCTCGCCCTACTGCGAAGGCGTGCACCGAGGCCAGCTCGACCACCGCCTTGAGGTATACGGTACCAACGCCGCGCGCCTGCCGTCGATTGCGGGCGCCATCATTCCCGATGTCAGCACCAGTGAGGCGCACTACCGCGAACATGTGCTTGCGCCGATGTACGCAGACATCGCGCCTTTTGACCCCGAGGGCATTCTTCAGGATGAGTGGCTGAATGCCCGAGGCGCGATTGCGCGCTTCGACCGCAATGCCATCGAGATCCGCATCATCGACACGCAGGAGTGTCCGCTGGCAGCGATAAGCATCTTGGCGGCGACGGTGGCGCTGCTGCGCGCGCTCGTTGAAGAACGCTTCGTGCCCTTGGCGGCGCAAGAAGCTGTGAGCACAACCGACCTCGCAAAGCTCTATCGCCGCGCGGTGCGCGAGGGTGAGCAGGCGACCGTGGAGAGTGCCGAGGTGTTAGCGCTCTTCGGGCAGCGCGCGCCGGTAGCGCTTGGTCGTCTGTGGCGCGCGCTGTTTGAGGGCGCCTCGGGCACGCGGACGCACCTGGACTTGCCGAAGTTCGCGGAAGCGCCGCTTGAGGTGCTCCTGCGCGAAGGGCCGCTCGCTCGGCGACAGTTGCGGCAGCTTGGCGCCCAGCCAACGCGCGCGCAGCTGAGGGCGCAGGCAGTTGAGCTCGCGCAGGCGCAGGCCGAGGGGCGCTTGTGGCTGCCGGAGTACCCGACGGCGGGTTGACAAATCATGCCGACCTTCAGTCTTGTACTGTCCTGCGAGCATGCGACCGATGCGTTGCCGCCGGACCTATACGGCAAGCTAGTCATCGACCCGGAGCGCGCGAGGTCTCATCGCGGATGGGATCCGGGTGCGCTTGAGGTGGCGCGCGCGCTCGCTCGGCTGACGGGCGCCCCGCTTGTGGCTGGCGTTGTGAACCGTTTGGTCGTCGACCTCAACCGTACCCGTGGGGCGGCGCGCTTCTCCTACGAGAGCCGGCAGCTACCCGCAGCGCTACGTCAGCACTTGCTTGAGCGCTATTGGGAGCCTCACGTCGCGGCGCTTACGGCACTGATTCGCGAGCGTTTGATGTCCGAGTCTTCGGACGGCGCTTTCGCGATGGTCGACGCGGCTGTCGATCTGGATTCCTCTCCCGCGCGCGGGCAAGTGGCGGTCTCATCGCGAGAAACGACGCCGCGCGCTGTGCAGACGGCGGCCAAGCGCGGTCCCGGTGGAAGCGGTATGCCCGTGCTCCACCTCGCCATCCATTCCTTCACGCCCAACCTCAACGGGGAGAAGCGCCGGGCAGATGTCGCGTTGCTTTACGACCCGCGCCGAAGCCCAGAAGCGGAGCTCTGCCGGCGCTGGGCGGAGACCCTGGCAATGCAGTCACCGCTGCGCATCCGGCGCAACTACCCTTACCGAGGCGTCAGCGACGGGCTGCCAACCTACTTCCGTCGCCACTTCGCTGAGGCGTCGTACATCGGCATCGAAGTCGAGCTGAATCAGGCGCTCTTTCGCGCTGGGAACGCGAGCGCCTCCACAGGCGAGGCGCTCGCTAAGTTCCTTCTCGATAGCCTAATTGCCTAGCTGCGCGATCCCTGAGCGATCCCCTCATTGAGTCGAGACGTAGAAAGCCGCGGGAAGGAGCCGCGTGGGTGCTGGGACTCCACGCGCAGCTTCAGCCCAACTTATGGGCAGAGAGGGGGGAGGACCTGCTTCGGCTAGCAGAGTGGGATTGGCTGCCGAGAATCCGGGTGCATGCCCGCGAAGATGCCCCCGGAACGACTACCACTAGGCTGGCTTGGGTGAGGCGTGCCAGGGGGCTTCTGGGGTGGCTAAGGCGGCGTTGGTGGCGCGGGCGCCTACGAAGAGGGCGTCGCTTAGGCGGTTAATGAAGCGCTGAAGGTCTGCGTCTTCGGGGGTGAGGTCAAGGCCGCTCAGACTGCGTTCGGCGCGCCGCACGATACAGCGCGCGAGGTGAAGCTGGGCGGCGGCGGTGGACCCTCCGGGAAGGATGAAGGTGCGCAGGGGTGGGAGCTGGCTGTCGAGCTGGTCGATGCAGCGCTCCAGCTCGGCGGTCGCTTCGTCGAGGCCGCCTACTTGGTCACGCTTCGCACCGGCCAGCCTTGCGCCGCAGCTGAAGAGGGCGGGCTGCGCTGCACGCAGCAGGGCTTGCACATCCTTGATGTGCGGGTGCAGGGCGTCCGCGTCGACTGGCGCATCCATGCGCGTTGCGTGCGCCGGGCCGTTCACGCCGGCCTTCACGTTGCTCTTCGCGTTGCCCTTCGCGTTGTTCGTCGCGCCGGGCGGTGGTGCTTGTCCGGCGATGGCCCCCGAGGCGGACGCAGGCGCCGTGAGGGTGGCGAGGGCTAAGCCGATGGCCGCGTTGCTCTCGTCGAGGTCACCCAACGCCGCGAAGATGCGCGCGCTTTTGCGTTCACAGGTGCCGCGGAAGTCGCGGCTGGTGCCATCGTCACCGCTCTTGGTGTAGATCTTCAAATGCGGTCTCCGTAGCCTGCCAAAAAGGTTGCAGCGTCCATGCTGGCCTTGCCGGGCACTTGGACGCGCTCGATGCGCAGCACTTTGCCATCCGGCGCATCGAGGTAGAGGCGTTTGCCTAGACGCCGCAGGGTTGCGCCTTGGGGAGGCTCGGGCAGAAGCTGAGGACAGAGCGCCGCCGACAGCACCTTCAGCCGCTGCCCTTGCCACAGCAATGATGCACCCGGGCTCGGACTGAACGCGCGAATCATGCGTTCGATGGTGTGGCCGTCGCGCTGCGTTTCGATGAATCCCAGGGACTTGTCGAACTTAGGCGCGTAAGTCGCCCGCTCAGCGTCCTGCGCCTCCGCCGGCCAGGTGCCGCACACCCACTGGGGTGCGACCTCAACGGTGAGCGCGGCGCCGAGGTGTGCCAGAGCCTCAAGGGCCGTCCCCGTATCCCAGTCGCTAGGGCCGTAGTGGGCGTCACTTCGCTGGGCGCTGGTGGCGCCGTCGACGCGCGGTGGCCTCGCCGGCAGGGCGCGTGTGGCGAGGATAGGCCCCGTGTCCATGCCCGCTTCCATCTGCATCAACGAGACGCCGAGTTCCGCGTCACCCGCGAGGATGGCGTGGGGCACCGGCGCCGCGCCGCGCCAGCGGGGGAGCAGCGAGGCGTGCACGTTCAGGCAGCCAGCCTTGGGCCACGCCAGCAGGTGTGGACGCAGGATTTGGCCGAAGGCCGCGACCACCGCTAAATCGATGGGACCGAGCGCCTCGAGTGCTTGCCAGGCCTGAGGCGTATTGATCTTTTCGGGTTGGAGCAGGGCCAAGCCATGGGCGAGGGCCAGGGTCTTGACCGGTGATGGCGTGAGCCGCTGTCCACGCCCGGCGGGTCTATCCGGCTGGGTCACGACGGCCCGGACGTCAAAAGCTTCATCCGCGACAAGGGCTTCGAGCGTGGGCACCGCGAAGGACGGCGTGCCCATAAAGACAACGCGTATCGCCGTCATGCTGTGCGGAAGCTTGTTGCGGTTGCGTGCTGCAGTGGCATCAGCGACATCCCTCAAGGGCACGTCGACCGGTCTGCGCGGCCTTTTCCATGCGCCGGTGGAGCATGCGTTTGCGCAATACGCCGATGCGGTCGATCATCAACTTGCCGTCGAGGTGGTCGCCTTCGTGCTGTATGGCGATGGCGAGCAAACCGTCGCTCTCGAGCTCGAAGGTCTTGCCGCTCGCATCCTGGGCGCGAACGCGTACCCACTCAGCGCGCTTGATCTCCTCACGGGCGCCGGGAAAGCTGAGGCACCCTTCATCCCAGTCGATTTCGCCGCGGCTCTCGACGATCTCCGGGTTCACGAACACGCGCAGCTCGCTGGGTGCGTCCTCGCCCGCGGCCACGTCGATGATGTAGAGGCGCGCTGAGACGCCCACCTGCGGCGCCGCAAGCCCAACGCCCGGCGCGGCGTACATTGTTTCCGCCATGTCATCGACAAGCTTTGCGAGCTTGTCGTCAAAGGCAGTGACCACCTTGCCGGGGTTGCGCAGGCGCGGGTCGGGGTAGCGCAGGATTTCGAGTACAGCCACATCCTTAGTTTAGCCCGCTGGCCGAGTGCGGCCAAGTCCCGGCACGATTCGTTCGAGCCGCGGCTACTTTCCGGCTCAGAGGCTGTTCATCGGGTCGATGTCTAGGGTGAGTCGTAGGGGGGGGCGGGCTACGGGCATCTGGGTTAGGACGGCTTTCAGAACCTGGCGCAGGACGCTGCGCTCGGGTGCGCTGAGGAGCAGGCGGAAGCGGAAGCGGGCGCGTAGGCGAAAGATGGCGGCCGGTGCGGGGCCACGCAGCAGGCACTGGCCATGCTGCGTGGCGGGGTGGTTGCGGATCAGCGACGCGAGCCCCTCGGCGAAGCGCTCAGCCTCCTCCGCATCGGGGCTGGACACGCCCAAGGTCGCTGCACGGGCGAAGGGCGGATAGCCGAGGACCGTGCGTGCTTCGCGCTCCAGAGCCCGAAAGTCCTCGACGGCGCCGTTGATGCACGTTTGCACCACGGGGTGGTCGGGCTGGTAGGTTTGCAGCAGCACGCGGCCGGGGCTCTCGGCGCGGCCGGCGCGGCCCGCCACCTGAAACATCGTTTGGAGGGCGCGTTCGCCCGCGCGGAAATCCGGTTGATGGAACGCAAGGTCTGCGTGGACGATGCCCACCAGCGTGACCGTGGGAATGTCGTGGCCTTTGGCCACCATCTGGGTGCCGACGAGCACGTCCGCTTCGCGGTCGCGAAAGGCCTTGAGGATGCGCTCGCTCGCGCCGCGGGTGCTGGTGGCGTCGCGGTCGAGGCGCAGCAAGCGCCAGGCGGGGAAAGCGCGCTCAAGGTCGGCGCTCACGCGTTCGGTGCCGAGCCCCTTCGTCGATAGCTCGGGGTGGTTGCAGCTAGGGCAGGCGCCAAGCCCGCGCTCCCGGTAGCCGCAGTAGTGGCAGAGCAAGACCTGCTCCCGGCCGTGCCAGGTCAAGGCCACCGAGCACGCCGGGCATTCCCTTAGCGTCCCGCAGGCGAGGCATTGAGCGGCGCTGGCGGTGCCGCGGCGGTTGAGGAAGAGAATGGCCTGCTCGCCGCGGGCGACGGTGTCTTTAAGGGCGCTTTCGAGTTCGGGGGAGAGCCATTCGATGCGCGCCGGTCCGGTGGAGCCGCTTCTGCGGTCGATGACTTCGATGGTGGGCGGCATCAGGCCGCTGATGCGCCGCGTCAGATGCAGGTGAGCCAGGCTGCCTCGGCGGGCGAGTTCGAGGCTCTCGAGGGAGGGCGTGGCGCTGCCCAGCACACAGCGCGCGCCCTGCCGCGCCGCGCGGAGCAGCGCGAGGTCTCGCGCGTGGTAACGGAAGCCCTCCTCCTGCTTGTAGGAGCTGTCGTGCTCCTCGTCGACGACGATGAGGCCAAGGTCACGCAGCGGTGCGAAGAGGGCGCTGCGCGCACCTAGGGCCACGCGGCAGCGCCCTTGGCGCAGCGCGAGTTGATGGAGCAGCCGTTCGCGGGAAGTGACCTCGGAATGGAAAACGGCAATGGGTTCACCGAGTCCCTCGCGGAAGCGTTCAAGGAGCTGGGGCGTGAGGGCGATTTCCGGGACCAGCACCAGAACGCTGCGCCCCTGGGACAACATCTCCCGCGCGAGCGTGAGGTAGACCTCCGTCTTGCCCGAGCCGGTGACGCCTTCGAGCAGCGTGCCCCCGGGGGCGCCCACTTCCAGTATCTTTGTCACCGCTGCCTGTTGCTCCGCAGTCAGCGCGAGCGCGGCGTGGCGGTCGGAGCCGCTCCGAGCCGGACGTGGCTCGCCTGGGGTGCCCATGCCGGGCGGGTAGAGACCTGGTGGATATAGGCCAGGTGGGTAGAGGCTAGCGGCGGCCGCCGCTAGGTCCGCCGCAGCCGCTTCCCAGTTATCAGGACGCGGTTTCGACGCGGTGAGCAGCCCCTCGCGCCTCAGCCGCGCCAGAGCCGCAGCCTTGATGCCATGGTCATGGAGTAGCCTCGAGGTCGGCTGCGGTCCGAGGCGGTCCAGCATTGCCAGCAGGCGCTGCGTTTCGGCGCGCCGCCGTGCGGGAGCAGGGGTCGTTCTTGCCGCGGGCGTCACCTCGACGAGGTCAACTGGAAGCGCTCCCCCTGCTGCACTGCCGCCGGCGGTGTCGCCCGGGCCCTCCCTGCGTGCGAAGCCATCGCCTTCATCTTCGGTGCCCGTGCCCGTGCCCGTGCCCGTGCCGGGTTCGTGCGCGCCGGCGAGCGCCCAGAGGGTCTCGCGGCTTGAGAGGGCAGGCTCGGCATGGCGGCTGACCCATGCCGGGGGCAGGGGCGGGGCGAGGTGTTCGAGGGCTTCGCGACAGACGACCGGCGCTGCCGCGGCCAGGACCTCGCCGATGGGGTGCAGGTAGTAGTCGGCGGCGGTAAGCAGCCACTGCAGGGTGATGCGGTCAAAAGCCGGCGTCTCATCTAGCAAGCCGACGACCTCTCGCGTCTTCGCGGGTTCCGCTACCGCATCTGGGGTGCCGATGATGGTGCCCACCGCAAAGCCACGCCGCAGAGGCACGACCACCCGCCTCCCTAGGAGCGTACCCGGGTAGGCGGCCTCACCCGCCGGTAGGGCGTAGGTCAGCGCATGCCTAAGGGGCAACGGAACCGCGACGTCGACGAGCTGCACGCAGCGCGAGCCTACCACGCAGGCGCGTCCGGGTGCCGCCAGACCGTCCCGCGCCAGACGCAACCGGATAAAAGCCGCCGCATGCCGCAGCACTAACGCGTGGCCCGCGCCCTACCCTTGGCCCGCCCAGCACCGCGTGCCGAAATGCATGGGTGCCTTCCCAGTCGGTGCACCATCTGTCATTCTACTACGGTGGAAGTGAGCTCAGCACGCCCGTTGGTCTGCAGCGCAGGGAGCGTTGAGCGGCACCCGCCTCCGCAGGACGTACGCGAAGTGACACTGGGTCATGCTGCCATGGGCTCGGATGTGCGCGAAGGCACTTGGGCATCACGGACCGTGGACGGTAGCGCTTGCTCGGCTGAGTATGTGAGTCCCTGGGGGCCCCTGATGTTCGGTATGGCGGTGCTCCTTGGCCTCGCCGCCGGTGCTTGGCACGGCCTCACCGCTGCCGCGACCCCGACGCAGGCAGACAGCTACCAAGAGACTGCGTCTCGATCCGATACGCAGTGGCTCGGTCCCGCCGACCGGCTAGCTTTCGAGGGGGCGCGGGACGACGCGACCACCCCCGCTAGCGCTCGTCTCTCAGCAGTCCTCGCTCCCTGGTTGGCACACAGCATACATGGTGAGTAACGCGGCTTAACTGCCAGCAGAAATGAGCCGAAGCCGCGGCCTGGTGCTCGGGGTCACAGGGCGTGGTTGCGCATGCAGGTCCCTGCATGCGCAACTGTTCAGGGGGCATTTTAGCAAAATGCCCCCGGGTTTGCGGGAATGAATCCCGCAACCCCGCCCCTAAAAACCTAAAGCTGCGCGTGGGGCCCTGCACCCACTTGCTCTTTTCCGTGGCGTGTTCGCTATCTGGACCCTGAGCCTTCCCCAGGGTGAGCCTGGGGGACGAAAGCCACGGGAAAATGGGCGTTCCGTGCGCGGACCCACCCACCTCACCATACTTACTCCAGGCCCATGTCCCCGCGGCTTTCTGCGTCTCGAGTTCATAAGGGGATCGCTCAGATCTGGACCCCCTGAACGCTTACCCTGCCCGACGGTTGGTGTGGGTTAGGCGTGGTGTGGGTTAGGCGCGGCGTTTGCGGCGGGTGCGAGGGGCGTTGCGGGTCAGTGTGGTCAGCGTGTGCGCGGCGGCGTAGCGCTCGCTGACGTAACGAGAGACGCCGGATAGCAGCAGAAGTGCAGCCAGCGCTGCAATCCACGGAACCGGGCTTGTACCGCGGGTCGTGAGCAATACGCTGCCGGTCGCGACGGCAGCGACGCCAGCCAGGATGTCGATGGCCTGATGCAGGCGGGTGACCCGCAGCGTGTGGGCGGCGACGACGCCGCCAATAGACGCCTTGAGACGGGTATCACTCAGGCGTTGCCAACTTCCCCCCGCCCGGGCGTGGCGGTGTGTGACCCACAGACCGAGCAGGCCGAGGAGCAGCAGGCCCAGCGCCGCCTGAAGGTAGTGGAGGCTGCTAGGCGCACGTAGCGCCAGCGCAGCCTCCATGAGACCGCGCCAGGCGTGGGCCGTCAGTGCCCCGGTTAGCAGTGCGGCGGCCAGCAGGACGCTGCTGCGTATCCAGTTCAGCCACAGGGGGCTTCGCAGCGCGCTGGGATGGCCGCGCAGCCAGCGCAGGGCACGCACCTGGGGCTCTTCGGATAGACTCACCGCAGGGGCGAGCTTAGTTCAAGCGCATGCGTGCTCAAGCCGGCGTGCAGTGCCTCACGCAGGCGCGCCTACGCCCGTGCGCGTTGCGCCGAGAGCGATGACCTGCTGCCGTCGCTCGTTGCGCGGGGGTCGCTAGTCTCCGCGCTCTGCCCGACGGAGCGCATGAGATCGGCGGCTTGCGTGTGGGCGTCGCGGTAGACCTGTTCGACGCGCCTCAGCGCCTCTTGGAGGGACGCAAGCTCTTGCGTCACCTTACTAAGCGCACTCTCCCGGTCGCCTAGGGTCTTGTCGCGCTCCGAGAGGGTCTGCTCTAGTGTGGCCTTGGCCTCCCGTAGCGCGTCACGCTCTCCTGTGAGCCGTTCCACCTGGCCCGAAAGTTCGGCGGTTTGCGCTTCGAGTTCCGTCTGGCGCTGGGTGAGAGTGGCGACGCTGGCTTGCAGCTCGCGCTCGCTCTGCGTCTTGCTTTCAAGGTCTGCACTGAGCTGCGCACCTTCTTGGAGCAACGCCTCGGTGCGCGCCTGGAGGGAGCGCTGTTGCTCCTCCCAACTCCCTTTGGCTTTCTCCAACACAAGGAGTCGTTCTTGCTGCTCGATAAGCTCGCGGTCGCGATCGGATATCGCCTGGTGGAAAGCGAGCGTCTCCTTGGTTTTCTCATGGAGCTTCGTGCGCAGGTCAACGACCTGCTGCGTCTCCGTCGTCTCGCTAGCATGCGCCGCCCGCGCCGTTTCAAGCCCTTCTTCCAGCGCGCGTATCTTCTCGGCGCTCGCGCTGCGTTCGCGGGCTAGCAGCTCGCGCTCCTTGGCTACGGCGGCCTGGAGGGCATCGCGCTCTGCCACCACCTTGTTGAGTCGTCCCTCGAGCGCCATCACGTCTGGATGCGCCGCGGGCACGCTGGAGATGCGCACAGGCACTTCTTCGGCATGCGCGGTCTCGGCGCGCTCGCCGGCAGCGGGTGCGGCTTCCTGTTTGGGCTGCACCGATTCTGCTTGAGGCTGAGGTTGCACCGGTGCCGCGGCGCCGCCGGCTTCGACCCCGGAAGGCAGGCGCTCACGCCGAGGGGCCTCGGCGGGCTCCTCGCGCGTGCTGCGGCGCACGCCTTCGCGTTGAGCTGCGGGCAAGCGTGCCTCGCGCGTCTGCGCGGCGGGTCGCGGCACGGGGTCGCGGGTGGCTTTGCGCTCGGCGCCCGTGGTCCCGGTTGGGTTCTGAGCCTGCGCCCGAACCGTACTCTCTTCCGCATCGAGGACGGCGCTTGGGCTGGCGGGGCGGTCCGTCAGGATGGCGTCGTCAATATCGTCCTCGTCGTCCTCCAGCGAGATATCGACGACCTCGGCTTCAGGGTCGCGGCGCAACCCCGAGATTTCCTCGATATCGACGGTACGGAGCTCCTCCGCGAAAGAGTCGTCGTCACTGCCTGTCAGTTCAAGGCTCAGGCTGTCGTCTTCGATGGGGAACAGGCTCTCTTCGCTCGCTGCCTGGAGGTTCACTAGGTGGCCGACCTGCGCCATGATCGAATCAAAGGGGGCGGGCTTCTTGATGTAAGCCTCCGCGCGGGTTCGCAGTTTTTGGTGCTGGGCGAATACGGTCTCCGCGTCCGCGTCCGACGAGGTCAGCACCAGCGGGACGGCGCCAAGGCTGGTGTCTCGCTTGAACTCTTTGCAGAGCAGAAAGCCGTTTGCTTCTTTCAGCTCCGCCGAAAGGAAGATGAGGTCCGGCGTGATGCCCTTCGCTTTTTCCAGCGCATTGTGGCCTTCGGTCACGATGTGCACCGTCGCGCCCATGCGACCGAAGCCGTACTGTACTTCTTTGGCGAAAGCAGGGTCGCTCTCGAAGACCAAGATCGTTTGGCTCATCTGCTTTTCCTCGCCCGCTGCAGTCCGCCTTCGGGCTGCGCTACCTCAAAAGTGGAGTCGCCCGGCAAGGTGCAAGCCGGCAACCCCATCACACTTCTACGGTAGACGTGCCCGTTTCCCGCTGTCAACGACTCTCGCCCGGGGCGGTTCCGCGGCCAACGCTTGCCCCGATGCCGCGCACGTCTCACCTTGCACGGAATGACCAACGTCAACCTGCAGGGCAAATGGGCGCTTGTGACCGGAGCAAGCAGCGGTTTGGGCGTCGATTTCGCCGATATCTTGGCGAGTAACGGGGCCAATATCGTCCTCGTGGCGAGGCGAGCGGACAAGCTTGAAGCCGTCGCCGAGGATCTGCGCCAGCGCCACAGCGTGGCGGTCAAGGTGATCGCGCTCGACCTCAGTGTGCCCGGGGCCGTGACGTCGCTGCTGGAGCAGCTCAAGGCGGGGGACGTCAACCCGACAGTGCTCATCAACAACGCCGGGGTGGGCGCACACGGCCCGTTCGCCGACTCGGAGTGGGCACGCGTTCAGGCCATGCTTCAGCTGAACATCGTGACGCTGACCGAGCTTACCCACGCCGTGCTGCCGGCCATGCGCGCCGCGGGCGAGGGCTACATCCTTCAGGTCGGCAGCCTCGCCGCCTTTCAGGCGTGTCCCAACAGCGCGGCCTACGCTGCCACCAAGTCCTACGTCCTTCATTTGGGCGAGGCGCTCAACTTCGAGCTGAAGGGCGCGGGCATCAAGGTCGCCGTGCTGAACCCGGGCATCACCGAAACCGAGTTCTTCGACGTCTCGGGCCACAACCTTACCAAGTGGCTCGAGCGCGTCATGATGAAGAGCCGTCCCGTGGCGGAAGCCGGCATCGACGCCCTCTTCGCTGGCGACGCTTCCGTTATCGCGGGCACCCTGAACAAGGCCACCGCCTTCCTCAATCGCGTCCTGCCCCGCCGCACCGTCGTCGCCACCGCCGCTCGCTACAACAGCGCCAACTAGGCGTGCCAACCAACAGCGCGTCATGCGTGGCCGGTGGAGGGCCTGAGTCCGCCGTGGGCTTGCTGAAGATCCCGCGTGCTTGGAACCGCACCCCGGCGCCGCATGTTCTGAAAGGCCCAGGACGTGCCGCGCTCCCGGGCCTTTAGCGGGTGGCGTGAGTGCCGAAGGTGGCGGCGAGAGGGGTCGCTAGGGCGGTGATCCAGTGGTCGAAGTTGGCCCAGTCGGCGGGGTCGTCGAGGATGCGCCTTAGGTCTTCTACCCAGGGCCGGGTGCCGTAGAGGAGGTGGAGGTCCGGGTCGTCCAGCGGGCCTGGGGTGCGGGCGCCCGCGTCGCTCGGTTGGGCGCGTTCGAGGGCGTCGATATCGCCTGTGCCCTTGGCGCGGTCGCTCGCGAACTTGAGGGAGATGTCGGGGATGAAGAGTGCATCGCCCGTGCTCGCTGCGGCGTCGAGCGCCCAGAATACGCCCAAGTCCGGAACGTCAGCGATGCAGGTCAAGCTCGTCTCTCCCGAGTCCTTGAGGCTGACGACCCAGGTTTCGATGGGCTCTCCGAGGGCAGCCTGTGCCCAGGCGTGGTGCACCGCCGCGCGGAGGCACGCATTCGGGCCTGCCTTGCTCCGGAAGGCGAAAATGAGCTGGCAATGTTTGCCGTCGCGCCGCCAGAGTCGCAGGCGACCCGCGCCGGGATGCGCCACGCTCGACCCTTCAGCGAAGTCCTGTCCCTTTTGGGATGCGGGCGCGTCGATGGCGGTGGTCACCCCTTGGGGTGGCTGCCAGTGGGCGAGGTCGAGGGTATGCCATTCGGGCTGGCTGAAGCGCTCCGCCCGCACGCATTCGAGCAGCGCGCGGCATTGCTGCAGGGCAGCGGTGACATGCCAGCGGCCAAGCGCTCCGGGCGGGAGCTCGCCGGCGCTTCGCAACTCGAAGAGCGCGCGTTCGATGGCGCTATCCGTGACCAGCGCTTCGAGCAGTGCCTCCCGGAGTTTGTAGCGGGCGAGCCCCTTGGCGAGCGCGCTTTCGTCGAGGGTGCTGCGGCCTAAGCGGGGTGCGGAGGCGGCGCCGTGCACGTAGCGTAGCGTCGTACGCCAGGGCGCTAGCACCGACCGTTGCAGCGCTTCGAGGTCGAGGGTGCGGCGGCGTTCCTGAGCCGATGGGGTGGACGCTGCGCCCGCCTCCGGAGGGGGTGCGGCGCTCGCAGCAGGACCATGAAAGGCGTGGGCGAGCGTCGCATGCGCCTGGCTGAAGGTCCATGCAGCGCCCGTGGCGTAGGCGAGGGCAGTGGGTTGCAGCGGGTGCACCACCTCCCAGGGAGGTGGGGTGGTGGCGCGTGCCTGAGGGGGCGCTGCCTGCGGCGCGACCCCGAAGCCGGTGATTTGGCGCAGGGTTTGGTCGAGGGCGACGGTGAGCGGCGAGGGGTTCTGGGGCTGGGCGGTGCTTGGATCTTTGGCGGTGTAGAAAACCCAGAATGCGTCGCGGGCGGAGAGGATGGACTCGAGGAAGACATGCTGGTCTTCGAGGCGTGCGGAGCGGTCACCGGCGCGCGGCTTGGCGGCGGCAAGGTCATAAGCCGGGCGCTGGCCGGCGCGCGGGAAGGCGCCTTCGCCAAGACCCAAGCACGCCACGATACGAAAGGGTAGCGAGCGCATGGGCACGGGTTCGCAGAAGGTGATGCCGCCGCGCAAGAGGCCGCCTAGGTCGCGCTCGTTGCCAAAGATGTGCTCGAACCAGGCGCGGAAGGCCGCAAGGCTGATGGGCTGTCCGGGTGCGGGAGATGGGCCGGAGGTCGCACTACCCGGTGCACCAACCGGTGCACTGCCCGGTTCAGTCCCTGCGACGCCTTGGCCGAGTCCGCCGAGTGGCGCTTCCGACGCGTCAGCCTGGGCAGCGGCGAGGGCGCGGAGTAGTCGCTCGCGCGCAGCGGTGGGCAGCAGCCATGCTCGGAGGAGGGCGGCCCAATCGGCGCACCATTGCGCAAGGGGTCGCGGGCCACCGTCGCTGAGTGCGCGTACGTCCGCATGCGCGTGCGCGAGCCGCAGTACCCAAGCGGCACTTTCGCCTTCGACGGCATCAAACGCTTGGGTAAATGCGTCCGCCGCGAAGGGGTCTCCCGTGTAAGGGTCGGGGCGCTCCCAGCCGAGACGCGCGCCCGGCGCCATCCAGCCGAGGATGAGCCTGTCCAGCGTGGCGAGGAGCGTGCCCTCTGTTCGCGTTACGCCTAAGCTCGCGGCGCGCTGCGACGCATCGAGACCGATGCGCACGCCCGCTGCTTCAAGTAGATCAAAGAGGCCCTCGGCCTCCGTGCCACTCAGGGCGTAGGGCTCGCTGAGGCCGGGTAGGAGTAGGAGGTCGAGGAAGGCTTCCGGCGTCGCCGCTTCGGTCAGCAATGCGAAGAGTCTCCGGCAGAAGACCTGTGCCGGGTCCGAATAGAGGCGGCTGCGGTCCGCAAGGGTAGCAGGCAGGGTAGCAGGCAGGGAGGCGGGCAGGGTGGAATGCCGCGCGGCGGGCAGCGCGGCGACGCGGGTAGCGGACGAGCCCGCCGCGTCTAGGTGACCCGCAACGGGCGCGTCGTCGATGAGGGCGAAGGTGCTGGCGATGGCCGCGGTGTAGGCGTCGAGGCTCGGTACGAGCACAAGGACATCTTCCGGCGTGAGCGTCTCGTCCGCGGCGAAGCGCGCGGCGAGGCGGTCGAAAAGCGCCTCCACCTCGCGCAACGGGCCGCCACAGCCGTGAATCTCAACGCTTCCGTCGTCCGCATACGCGGCGCAGGGGGCATGCAGCGAGACGCTTGCTTCAAAGAGGCTCCGTTGCAGGGCGCCGAGCAAGTGCGGTGCGGATGGCTCGGTGAAGTGGTCTTCCTGCTGGTAGGTGAGCTCTTCGAGCAGTCCCTGAAAATGGCGTCCCAGCGTTCCGGCGTAGAGGAGCACTTCGGGGATATCGTCATCCGCCAAGAGTGCGAGCGGGTCGAGAGCCTGCCGGGGGTGAGGCGCATCGTCAGGGCCTACCTCGGTCTCGCCGACGATCAGGTCTGCGGCCGCGTGGCCACCTGCGGCGGCAAGCGCTTCCGGCAGCAAACCCGCTGCCAGCCGCGCGAAGGCCAAGCGCTCGCTCTCGGAAAGCGTTTGGGCGCGGGGCTTTAGGTCCGCGACGTAGGCTTGTGTGGGGGCGAGCACAAAAAGGTGCACCGGCCGCAGCGTCGCTTCCGCCTCGAGTACCTGCAGGAAGAAGGGCGGCAGGCTAGCGAAGCCGAAGAGCAGCAGGGGCTCGCCCGCGGCCCGCGCGCGATGCAGGCGGGCGGTGGGCTCGCCGCGGGCGGCAGCGGCCAGCGCCGGCACTTCCGCCTGCGCGGCAAGCAGGTGTTCTGCACGCGTCCAGGTACGCAGGTTGACGATGGCCGAGCCGTCGGCGAGGCGCGCCCGCAGCGCGCGCCAAAGCCAAGCCTGCCAGGCACCGTGTTCCCGCGCCGCCGGGGTGTCGAGCTCGTCCGGTAGCTGCGCGGCCTCGAAGGCATCAAGCCAATCCGAACGGTAACGCAGATAAAAGGCGAAGAGTTCGCTGAGCTCGAAGGCCAGGTTCACGGCGCGCAAGCTCGCATCGTCGCTGCTGCCGAGGACGCGGCGCAGCGCCTCCGGAACGGCTTCGTCGGGCACGTTTGCGCCGGCGTGGCGCGGTGCACCATGTGCCTGCGAGCTGGACACGGCCGCATCGACTGCGAGCGCGCCGGAGGCCGTGACTTCAAGCAGCAAATCAAGCAGCAGGCCCGCCAAGGCGTGACCCTGGCGTGTGCCGGGCGCCTCGTCGGCGATGCGCGGGCGTGTGGCGCACAGCTCGGCGAGCAGGGCTTCGGGAAAGGGAAAGGTGCCGCCGACGAACGCCCCAAGGCGTTCGGCCAAGCGCAGCGACAGCCAGCGCTCCATGCCCCGGCCTTGGACGGCGATGGGGGGTGGGGACAGCGGGTTAAAGAAATGTAGGCGTTCGGGGCCTTCGCCGGACCCTTGGCCACCGAGCAGCACCTCGATCAGCGCTTCGGCGAGCTGCTCCAAGTGGTTCGAGCGGTGGACCCAGAGCATGGTGTGGCGGTGTTAGCAGTCCTTGAGCCCGCGGGCTCCCCCGGCTAGGCTCCGGGCCTATGACGTTGAATCCGGACACCCCCGCCCCCGCCGTTGATATCGCCGGGACGGGCACCCTCATCGCAACCTTTGACACCAGCCTTGGCGAAATCGTCGTCGAGCTTTTCGAAAAAGAAGCCCCGCGCACCGTCGCGAACTTTGTAGCGCTTGCCACCGGCGCCGTGGAGTGGACTAAGCCAAACGGCCAGAAGACGAGCGAGCCGCTCTACAGCAACACCATATTTCACCGCGTCATCCCCGAGTTCATGATTCAGGGCGGCGACCCAACGGGCACGGGCCGCGGCGGACCGGGTTACCGTTTCGGCGATGAAATTAACCCCGCGCTCAAGCACGACCGCCCGGGCGTGCTCTCGATGGCGAACGCCGGCCCCAATACCAATGGCTCGCAGTTCTTCCTGTGCGAAGTGCCGACGCCTTGGCTCGATGGCCGCCACGCGGTCTTCGGCGCTACCCTCGAAGGCCACGACATCATCAAGAAGATCACGCACTCCCCGCGTGACGGCTCGGACAAGCCCAAGACGGACATCCGCTTGAACGAAGTCCGCATCAGCCGGCGCTAGCGCGCCGATCACCGTTGGGAAGGGCAGATGGTCTCGATGCCGGCGGCTCAACCGTGCGCAGAGGTTTGGGCTCCGCGTGTATGCGCGCGGGTCGTGTGGCGGGTCGGTGTCCCTAGGGCGTACACCCTCCAGTGCACCCGTGGGGCATCGGGTTCCCAGGATTTGGGGACTCAAGAGGACAGCAGGTGCGCCAGCACGGCGCATGCGCCCGCGCCGCGGTGCCTGAGGGTTCTTCCCCGCGAGCTGTCCAAGCGCATTTCTCCTGAAAAGCCCTGGGTTCCAGGCGGGGGGTGCGTTTGGCACAAGCATTGCTTGATGGAAGGCTTAGAGCGGCGGCGCTGGGTTCTGGAGTGCTTCGGGCACCTCCCCCCACCCCCCAATGTTCGTGGCCTGCGGGGCCCGGCGTCGGCGCTCTAAGTTGTTTGGCTTTCCCGAGCCTAGTGTCGAGTCGGTTTCCTTTCCCACAGTGTCGTAAACCCATAGTGTCGTGAACCAAAGCCTCCGAGGTCCCGCCTCGGGGGCTTTCTTTTTTGCACTTCGACCGGCCTCTACCCCGACACCCCGAGGCATCCAAGACAAGTGCTGCCCTCGCGTCCCCACGCGTCACCCACGCGGGAGGCCCTGGCGCGCCGGCTACCGCGGTGAACGAGGCATTGTCCAGCGGGCGCTGGGGCCACAAGCCCCATGCGAGCCGGAAGACGCAGCCGCCACTCCGGCCGCTGCGACACCGAGTTACGGTGGCCCCTGCACCCAGAAACCTCATGATTACGGGATGTGTACTAAAGTGGCACATCGGCTGCAAACGTAAGCCCGCGTCCGACACTAGGCACGCGAGACACGCATGCGGGGCCCCGCCCTGAGGAGAGATTCATGACCAAGTTCACCCACGCGCTGCGCGTCAGCGCCATGACCGCCGCGGCCACCACCGCCTTCGCTTGCACCGCCGACACCGGCGCCCTCGACGACGGCACCAAACAAGCCACGGCGGCTGCTACGTCTGAGTTCACGCCGGGCGAATGCGCTTTGCCAGCAGGCCTGCAGATCACGCCGTACCTGTATGAAGGTGAGCGAACCCGCATCGAGGGCCCGCAGCGGCTTCACATTTCCTTCCCTTCCAATTTGGGTCTGCCAGCGCCGGCAGAGGGATCTGCAGGTGCGCGGTATCTGGCGCAGCTTGGCGGGGAGCGACACTACAAGGTGTTCGTGGGCGCCTACAGCCAAAGCATCGACTTTGCGCACCTCGACCTTCACTATAATCAGGGCGCGTTCTACACAGACGCTAAACCACTCATGACGCTGTCCGAGCTCGGAAGCTACCAGGACGCTAACTTTAAGTGCGAGCCCCGGAATGGTGCCCCCGCCTGTAGCGTCGATATCCGGTCGTTCTTCCAGAACCCACGGGCTGGCAGCCGATTCATCGGAAACCAACCTATCGTTGTCGCCGTGCTGCTCGCGCTCGACTACAGCAGCATTGCTGCCGGCGAAAACGGCCTTACCGGCAAGTTCGTTCCTATCGCCGCGAACATCACCAGAACGTTCGGACTGCTTCCGAACTCCGATATCATTGAGCGCGCAAGAGCAGCTGCCAACAACCAATGTGGTCGAGCATTTAGCCCAGTTAATCTTGGGTGGAACTACGAGTCCGGGACAGTGTTTCCGGCCGGAACGGACGCGACCAGGCGACCAGGGGCGCCCATTCCAGGGGGACCGACTCAGTCTACTCAGCAGCCACCGGGGCACCCAGGAGAGGAGTACCCTTTAGGACTTTAAACACGGCGAGTCTGCGCTCTGCCCAGATGCTGGCCCGAAATCGCGAACGCTTTGAGAATACGGCTTGAGGCGGTGGCGTAGGTAGAGGAAGCTTGAAGCCGTGGGAGAACGGCTCATTGAGCACTACTGCGTCGAACGCGAACTAGGCACCGGTAGTGCAGGCGTCGTTTACCAGGCGTTCGACGAAAAGCTGCGCCGTACCGTGGTGCTCAAGATGCTCCATGGTACGGCGGCGGCCGCTGCGGGCGGTAGCACCTCCCAGCATGCGCATAGCGAGGCATTGCTGCGGGAGGCGCGTATCGCGTCTAGCATCGACCACCCCAACGTCTGCTCCATCTACGAAGTAGGCGAGAGCACCGAAGGCCCCTTCATCGTCATGCAATACGTGGCGGGGCAGACGCTGCAGCACCTGATACAAGCCCAGGGCGCCCTCGATATCTTCTTCGCGCTCTCCGTAGGCATCCAAGTAGCTGAAGGCCTCCAGGCCGCGCACGCTCTCGGCATCCTCCACCGAGACCTGAAGCCGGCCAACATCATGGTGGCGGCCTCTGGTCTGGCCAAAATCCTCGATTTCGGCCTGGCGAGTAGGCGCCAGGTGGTGGGCGGCCAGCTCCAGGCGGAGACGGATCCGACGGCAGGGCCCTTTGCGTCAACCGCCCACCTCGGCACTGCCGCCTACATGGCGCCGGAGCTTTTCGTCACGCTGCGCGCCACCGAGCAGACCGACATCTTCGCCCTCGGCATCATCCTCTACGAGATGGTGACCGGGCGGCATCCGTTTTGGGTCCAGGGCCTCGACCAGGTTCAGCTGGAGCAGGCTATCCAGTTTCGCGAACCCTTCGCAGCGACGAGCTTGCGCGGCACGCTTACGCCTAGTCTTGAGGGCGTCATCAAGAAGGCCCTCGCCAAGAATCCGTCACAACGCTTTGATTCCGCGCGGGCGATGCGTGAGGCCCTGCGCAACGTACTGCGCTCGCTGCGCGTCGATACAGGCGACGAAACCGGCGACGACGAGGAGGGCGCGCCGCTTACCCTTCCGCCGAAGGACAGCGCCGAGCCTAGTGAGCGGCGCAGCTCGTTTTTTTCGGCGGTGGGCGCGCGGCTCTTTCGGCCAGGTCAGCGGCCGCTGCCGGCCAATACGCTCGTCGTCGCACCCTTTCGCGGGCTAGATGCCACCAAGAAAAGCCAGCGCTGGGGCCGCGCTTTGGCGGATGCCTTTACGGCCCGGCTGAGCGCGATGAACGGGCTGGTGGTCAAAGCTAGCGTGGCGCTCAGCGCCGAGCGCGCCGCAGATGGTGACCTATTTGCGAGCGTACGCCGCATCGGCTGCGCCCACGTGGTCCTGGGCTCTTACGCCGAGGTGGGTGCGGGCGTGAGCCTAAGCTGGCAGGTCGTCGCGATCGAGAGCCAACAGGTGCGCCTCGGCGGCACGCTCTTCATCGATTCAACGGACCTTGCAGACGTGGAAGAGCAGGGCGCCGAAGCCCTTTTCACGGCGCTTGCAAGCGAGGGCTTCTGGCGGCTCGGATCCGTGGCCGAGTGGCAGGACTCGTTCCTCGCCGCGCCTTCCGAGGACTATCTCGACGCGCGTGGCTTGCTGACCAAGTTTGCGGTGCGCGGCACCCAGCGGCCAGACCTAGAGGATGCGACGCGCATGCTCGAATCGCTGGCCCACTCCGAGCCGCATTCCGCGCTGGTTCATTCGGCGCTTGGCATTGCGCACTACTATGCGGTGCGGCTCGGATTCGGTGGGCGCCGCGAACTGGAACGCGGTCAAGCTGCCCTGGAGCAAGCGCTCGAACTCGACCCCCAACTCACGGAAGCACAGGTCTACCTAACCTACACCTTGCTCTGGCGCGGCAAAAAACACGAAGCGCGCAGCGGCGTTCAGCAACTCTTGAATCACGCGCCGCGCAATGCGGACGCCCACGCGCTAGCGGGGCTCATCCTCAGGCTTGACGGCCTCTACGACGAATCGCTGGCGGCCTTCTCTCGCGCAATGGCACTTAACCCGGCGGACGCGGCGACGCTTTTCAACCATCGTTCCCGCGTCTATCAGTACCTAGGGCGCTTCGACCTGGCGCGTATCGAAGTACAACGCGGCATGCGCCTGATACCCGACCACGTGCTGCTGCGCACCACCTACGCCTTCCTCGACTTCAGCACCGGCCAACAGCTCGAAGCGGAGCGCCAGCTCAAGTCGCTGCTCGAACTCGACCCGTGTTTGCGTCTGGCGTCGATGATTCTGGCGACCTGCCTTGTGGTGCAAGGCCGCGCCGAAGAGGCCGAGGCCTACCTCACGCCGGAGCTCTTTGCCGTCGCCGAAGCGGACTGCGAAATGGCCTATCGCATGGCCACCTACTACGCGCGTCTCCACGAGAGCGACAATGCCCTCAAGTGGCTGCGCCGTTCTATCTATCTAGGCAACGAGAACTACCCTTGGTTCGCCTCTAACCAAGCGTGGGATGCCCTCCGCCGCAACCGCGACTTCCAAGAAATCTTGTCCGACCTCAAGGTCGCCCACCGTAACAACCAAGCCGAATGGCGCCGCCTCTTCACCCGCGGCAAACCCCCCCGACCCTCCCGCACCCCACCCAAAAAGCTCGCGCCCTAGAGTGCTTCCGAAAGCGTAGTCCAGGATGAGAACTTAACTTGGTACTCAGAAGGAACATGCCCGTTTGCAGAGTCGTCGGTGATCTGCAATGTCATGACGATCGCTATGGACTTAACGACACATCTGCACTTTCCGATTCTTGTCTCAATTGCCGGGGTGCTGTGTAGCTGCGCCGTCGATGGGTCTGAGGTGGCGGAGGCAAGCGGCAGTAAACAGGCGCCCGCAGCCGCGTGCATTGAAACCATGACTGTGCCTACAGGTGCAATCGCGATACCCGATAGCAGCGCTGCTACTCTTTGGATCGATCGCCTGCAAGACAGTGAAGCCGTGCTGGTATCAGACCCACAGCCTCTGCCGCTAGAAGAGTTTTCAGTTATTTCAACCACGGCTGAATATTCGGAGCTGAGATTTTTGGTCCCGCCTGGTTTATCGCGCGTGCTTGTTTCGCGGGCCGGTGCCCAGGAGGCGGCTTCAGGATTCAGAACGTGCCAGACCTACCTTTGCGCATGTCCAAAATGCGAAAGAATAATGGGCACCGACTGTGGTGGTCTCGCCAAAACTCAATAGCTATCTCCTTGAGTCTGCGCGTCGGCGAACGCACAGCGTCGTGTCAGAATGGCGGCTCAGATGTAAGTGTTCAGCCGGTCAAGTAGGTGAAGAGCCTTCGGGAGAGAGCACGTGGGTGTTGGAGCCTGCGAGCGGCTTCAACACACCTTCTTCGGTGAATTGGTACCCGTTCAGGGGGTCCAGATAGCGAAAACGCTGCGGGAAAAAGCAAGTGGGCGCCCTGGCACCGCTTGCCGGCTTTAGGCCACCTCGAAGGCAGAGTGGGGGAGGGTTTGCGGGATTCACTCCCGTAAGCCCGGGGGCATTTTGCCAAAATAGCCCCTGAAAGCGTTCACTCAGGGGGTGCGGATGCCGAAGAGGTACTGGTATTGTTGGAGGGCGTAGCTGTCGGTCATGCCGGAGACGTAGTCGGTCAGCGTGAGCAGCTTTTCTGCAGGCGTGAGCTGTTCGCGGACGGCGTCTAGGCTGGTGAAGTCGCGACCGGGTCTGCTGAAGCCTTCGAGTGGTAGCAGGTGCAGCAGCATGCGGTCGTGCATCGAAAGCGTCGGCGCGGTGAGGGCGTCGGCGAAGAGCTCAAGGAGGCCTGCCAGGACCCGGAAGCCAGCGCAGGCGACCTGCACGACATGCTCGCTGTTGTAGGCGTGGCGGCGCGCGCCATCGATGAGCTCCCGGTAGGCGTCGATCATGGGGGCACGGTCGATGAGGCTACCCGCGAAGGTGCCCGCTTCAATGTCCTCAAGGTGCGCCTTGAAGGCCTCGAAACACGCCACGGTCAGCGCGTGAATCGCGGCGGCGCGCAGCCGGGAGACGCGGCTCGATTGGGAGTCCGCCGTGTGGTCGCGGAAGCCGGGCGTCGCCTTTGCCAGCGGTTCAAGCAGAGTGCGGCAGGTAGTAAAGTCGATGAGGCGCAGTTTGAAGGCGTCCTCGATATCGATGACGCCGTAACACACGTCATCGGCGGCCTCCATCAGGTAGGCGAGGGGGTGGCGGCGGTAGATACCTTCAGCGACCGGCACTAACCCGAGCGTGGAGAAGGCGGATTCAGCGAGTGCTTTGTCCTCCTGAAAGTAGCCGAACTTCTTCTCCGCGGCGACGCTTAGGTCCCTGGCACGGCCTTGTGGCCATGAGGCGGCGGGGTACTTGGCCATCGTACCGATGAAGGCGAGGGTGTTCTGCAAACCGCCCCGCCGCTCCCGCGCCTGAAGCCGGCTGACGATGCGAAAGCCCTGGGCGTTGCCTTCAAACTCCAGCAGGTCCAGCCGTTCCGCATCACTCAACGCGGGCCGCCGCTTATCGAGCCAGCGCCGCGCCCACGATTGGATGGCAGCCTCACCCGCATGCCCGAAGGGCGGGTTGCCAAGGTCGTGGGCGATGCAAGCAGCGGCCACTAGGGTGCCTAGGTCCGCGCGTGAAACGTCCCCCGGGAGCAGCCCCTCGGCTTTAAGGAAACGCCCGGCCATCTGGCCGAGGGAGCGGCCGACGGTAGAGACTTCGAGGCTATGGGTGAGGCGTGTACGGGTGTAGTCCGTCGGCGATAGGGGAAAGACCTGTGTCTTGTCCTGCATGCGCCGGAAGGCGCTGCTGTAGATGATGCGGTCGTAGTCGCGCTCAAACTCCGAACGGCCTTCGTACCGTGTCCGGCCGTCGTCCGTACTTTCGCTCCCGAGACGCCGGTCGCTCAGCCACCTCGCCCACGCAGCCTGTCGCGCCCTATTCACCCAAGCGTACCTAGCATAGAAGCGCTTGGTTCCTATGGCAGGCGCCACAAGAGCCGCGCTTGCTGCGGCAGTGACGCGCTGCTACCCCGCCGTCTCACCGCGAGGGAACGGCGCAACGGAATACGGCGTACTGCGGGTGCTAACGCTGAAGGATGCATGATGAGCCAGCTAGGGAACGATGATGTAGGTAAGCGGCTGATGGCTGTGGCGGAGAGCCGTTTCGGCAAAGCGCCAGGAACGCTCGCGCTGGAGAGCGACCTCTTCGAGTCGCTGAAGATCGATAGCTACCAGGCGCTGGAGCTGTTGACGGAGGTAGAGGCGACCTTTGGCATCGAGATACCGGACTACGAAATGCAAGACGTGCGTACCTTCGCGAGTCTCGCTGCCGTCATTCGCCGGCGCCTGTAGCTCGACACTGCGCCGGCTGGCCTTAGGCGCGCAGAAGGTCGTCGATATCGATGGCCGACGGCACGCGGGGCAGGTAGGCGTGGGGGTCGTCCTTGCGGGCGACAAAGTCGCTGAGGCTTGCGCGCACGGTAGGGGAGGTGAGGAGCTTGAGGAAGACCTCACGTTCGGCGCGCAGTTCATCGTCGATGTTGCGCTTTGTGAAGCACTTCAGCTCAAAGATTGCCGCGCGGTCATAGAGAAGCGTTTGCGCTGCTAGCCGCCGGGCAGTGTCCAGGGCTTCGCCGCGCCCCACGACCTGACTCACCAAGCCGAGCGCATGGGCACGCTGCGCCTGAATACTGCGACCACTGAGCAGCAGGTCGAGAACCAGTGCTTCCCCCGCCTTGCGCTTGAGCCGCGGGATGCCGCCGAAGCCTGGGATGAGCCCGAGGCGCAGCTCCGGAAAGCAAAAACGCGCGCTTCGGTCCGCGATGACCACATCGGCGCAGAGCGCGAGCTCGAAGCCGCCCCCAAAGCAGAAGCCGTGGACGGCGGCAATTGTGGGGACGGGCAGGTGGTCGATGCGGCGGAAGACGCGATGGATGCGGTCGACGAAATCCCGCAGGTTGGCGTAGCTGCGCTCGTCGACTTCCGCAGCGGGCTCAAGATGCCGCAGGCCGCGCTGAAGTTCCACCAAGTCTGCGCCTGCGCAGAAGCCCTTTTCCACACTAGAGAAGAAGAGTACGGCGCGCACGCGGTGCGCGATCCATTCGAGGGTGCGCAACAGGGCCTCAAGCTCTTCAAGCGCAATCGTGCCCAGCTCGTTACAAGGTGTTCGGCGAAGCTCGACCTCAAGGACCTCGCCTTCGAGGCTCCAGCGCAGGGCCTGACCTTCGAAGGTGTGTTCGCCTATCGAGGTTCTGTCTTTGTTAGCGAGGCTCAAGGCTAGTGTTTCCGGTGACGTCCTGCGCGACTCAGCCAAGCCCAGGCACTCTCGAGGCGGCTCGCTCGGTCGGCACTCACCCGTACCACCCCTGAACTTGTCCGCTGACGCCGATAAAGCGCGTCAATCTCCGCTTCATAGTGCGCTAGGAACGCGCCTCGACGCAACTTCTGATTGCTAGTGAACACACCTTCAACGTCGCGTAGCGACTCGCCTACGTGGGCGTAGGCACGGAGCTGCTGGTAGTGGGGCAGCTCGGCGTTGACCCGCGCAAGCGCGGCCTCGGCAGCCTCTGCTTCGAAGCGCCCCGCCAAAAGCACGGTGAGATATGGTCGTCCATCCCCCACCACAACGGCATTTTCGAGACCCCGAAGCTGCGTGATGAGTGCCTCTTCTATGGGCTCGGGCGCGACGTTGTGCCCGGACGCGGGCACAATCAGGTTCTTGGCGCGGCCGAGGATGCGCAACCGGCCTGCTTCGTCGAAGGCCGCAAGGTCACCGGTCTTGAACCAGCCGTCTTCGAAGACTTCTGCGGTAGCCGCCGGGTTGCGGAAGTAGCCGCGGAAGACATGCGGCCCCTTCACCTGCAGCTCGCCGGAGCTGGTGATGCGGCAGTGGCCGACGGGTAGCGGCTTGCCAACGGTGCCTCCAAGGGGTGAGGTCGCGTCGTCGAGGCTCACGATGGCAGTGGTTTCCGTGAGTCCGTAAACTTGGTAGACCGGCACGGACAGCATTTCGAACCACGCTTGGGTCTCGGGGCTCAAGGGTGCCGAACCACAGATGAGAAAGCGCAGATTGATGCCGAGCCCCGCTTTCAGTGCCGGAAAAAGCGTCCGGCGCGCGGCGCGCAGCGCCAACCCGTCCGCCAGGGTAGCCCGTCCCGCCTGCTCCGCACGGTAGGCCGCCAGAGCCCGCTCGTAGCCGCGAAAGAGCAGCTTAGAACGCCGCTGAAGCTCTTCCTCGACAGTGCGTTTCATGCGCTCGAGCAGCATGGGCACATTCAAGAAGTAGTGGGGCGCTGCGGCTTTAAGTTCTTGCGGCAGCTCGCTCAAATCCGTCGATAACGACACGGAGTTATTGCGAAGCAGCTGGCACAGCACAGCAATGCGCGAACCGGCGAAGCAGAACGGGAGGTAGTGGAAGACAGCCTCTTCATGCCCCGAGCCGCCGATGAGGTCGTTTAGCGCGCCCTCGACCTGCGTGAGCATGGTGTCGAGGTTGCCGTGGGAGAGCATGACGCCCTTGGCTTCGCCGCTTGTGCCCGAGGTGTAGATGATGGTGGCGAGGTCGTCCTCACCGACAGGGGCTACGGCTTCGGGACGCGTCGCCGGCACGACGCCCTGGCTCGCACTCGGTGAGCCCGACACCCAGGCCTTGAGTTCGACGATGGGGGGCGCTTTGTCCATCAAAGCACCGAGCTCACGCGTCAGGTCCTCTGGTGTGAGGGTTCCCGCTCCGCAGAGAAAAACGAAGGCTGGGTCGGCGTGGACCAGTTGATTGATCAGGTAACCACGCGCCTGCCGCGCATAGAGCGGCACGGTGACGGCGCCGTGCGCCAGGATAGCCAGGTCCGCTGCCACCCAGTAGGCGCTATTGGGGGCGACCAGCGCTACGCGGTCACCGGGGGCCACGCCCGCTGCCGTGAGGCCTGCGCGGTACTGGCCGACCCATTGGAGCAAGGTGCGTCCCCGCACCGGTAGCGGTGTAGTCCCGTGGATTTCGATGAGCCAGGGTCGACCGGGCTGCTGCGCCACCTGGTCTAAGATTCTTTGCACACACGCCATACTTCTGTCCTTTTTTGTGCCCGGAAGCCTATCGAGCTTGCTTCAAGGGCTGCGTGTCGTTTCGCATGGCGCGGCAGAGCGCGCCATCCCTCAAGCGGCCACGCCGCGCTGGGATGTATCCTCAGCCAACGTGTCCGCAAGTTCTCGGCCGCGCACCTCGGCCACCAAGTCCCGCAGCCGCGGTTCAAGGGGCGGCAAGTAGGCCCAAGGGCTGGCCTCGCCGGCCACCTCGGGCCGCGGCTGAAAGCCCACGAGCCGCTCGCTGAGATGACTCATCAAGCTCTGCCCCATGCCGCCCATGCGTTCGAGGTGGCTTGCGACGGAGGTCTTGAGGGCGTTCTTGAACGCCGGGCCCTCGGCACGGGCGGCTTCGAGCGCACCACCCAGTTGCTGCTCCAAACTCGCGTCGTCGACATTGAAGCAGTAGTGGGCGTGGCCGCGCTCGGTGAGCAGATGCCGGATGCGCTCGTCCATCGTCACGCCGATGGAGGGCACAAGGCCGGGCATGGAGGTCACGATGGCGTGGTAGCGCGATGACACGAGGAGCGCACTCTGTCGCAGCAGCGCCACCAAATCGTACATATCGACTTCGTCCGAAACGAAGACGGTCGATGGTACGGTGAGCGCCGCAGCCAGGCTCTCACAGGCACCTCGGTCGAGGGCTTCCATGCCCACGATCATCACCTGGTAGTCGTGGCGTCGCGCGAAGGCCTCGGCGGCACGCGCAAGGGCCTGGATGTAACGCGTCTGCGCTTCGTGGACCTCCGGGCCGTGCTTATGGAAATAGAGCGAGGCGTAGTGCGACGCGCTGTAGAGCCCGAGAGCGCGATGCGCGACGGCCTTGCGCACGCTGGGCGCTACCGGCCACCAGAATGGGTTGATGGGGCAAAGCGTGAGGATGGGCCGCTCGGGGTCAAGGCCGGCGGCCTCTGCGAGCGTAGCCGCGCGCTCCGGGGTGCTCGGTGCGAAGGTCCACGCAGTGTCGGTGCCCGTTTCGGCAACCACACCGAAGTCGCTCAGGATGTCCGTTGAGGCTTCGTTGCGGGTGAGCACGTAAGCATCCCGTGCGT